>JBGAMJ010000200.1:0-8470 GCA_044223035.1 Piscinibacter sp. | reverse complement strand
GGTGTGGATCAGCAACCACCGCTCGGTGGCCGGCATCCTCGGCTACGTGCGGCGGCTGGGCGCGATGGTCGGCGCGGCGGAGCGCGCGGCGGCCTGTGCGGACTCGCTGGCCGCGCACGTCGACGCGGTGCGCGCCGCCGCCGCGCGGCTGCCGCGCCGGCCGCGGGTGTACTTCGAGGAGTGGGACGATCCGCAGATCAGCGCGATCCGCTGGGTCAGCGAGCTGGTCGGCATCGCGGGCGGCGACGACGTCTTTCCGCAGCGCGCCGCCGCGCCGCTCGGCCGCGACCGCATCGTGGCCGACCCGCTGGAAGTGGTGCGCGCGGCGCCGGACATCGTGATCGGCTCGTGGTGCGGCAAGAAGTTCCGCCCCGAGCGGGTGGCCGCGCGGCCCGGCTGGGCGGGCGTGCCCGCGGTGCGCGACGGCGAGCTGCACGAGGTCAAGTCGCCGCTGATCCTGCAGCCCGGCCCGGCGGCCCTGACCGACGGGCTCGACGCGCTGCACGCGATCGTCGCCGGCTGGGCGGCCCGGCGGGCGGCTTCGTAACCGGCGCGGCCGCCGGTGCGGGCGTCGTCGCCTTCGCCGTCCCGGCCGCCCATCCCCGCGCCGTGAGGCGCAGCCGCCACCGGCGCCCGACACAAGGCCGTCGCGTCGGTCGGCCCCGGGCCGCGCCCGGCTGACGACGCTCAGGCCTTGACCGGCACCGGCGCCAACCGCGGTGCCGCGCCCGCGCGCCGGATCGCCAGCACCAGCAGCGCTGCCACCAGGCAGGCGAGGCCGGCCGCGTACAGCGCCGGGGTGTAGGTCAGCAGCAGCGTGCGCACGAAACCGGCGCCGTAGGCCGCCGTCGCGGCGCCGATCTGGTGCGCCGCGAAGATCCAGCCGAAGACCAGCCCGACGCGCTCCTTGCCGAACGCGGCGCCGGCGAGCTTGACGGTCGGCGGCACGGTGGCGATCCAGTCCAGCCCGTAGAACATCGCGAACAGCGACAGCCCGTACAGCGTGAACTCCGAGTGCGGCAGCCACAGCAGCGAGAGGCCGCGCAGCCCGTAGTACCAGAACAGCAGCTTGCGGTTGTCCCAGCGGTCCGACAGCCAGCCCGAGCCGATCGTGCCGACCAGGTCGAAGGCGCCCATCATCGCCAGCACCGAGGCCGCCGGCACGGCCGACAGCCCGTTGTCGCCGCACAGCGAGATGAAGTGCGTCTGCACCAGCCCGTTGGTGCTCAGCCCGCAGATGAAGAAGGTGCCGGCGAGGATCCAGAAGGTGCGGCTGCCGGCGGCATCGCGCAGCGCGGCGAACGGTGCGCCGAAGCCGATGGTCGGCGCCTTCGCGGCCGGCGTGGCTGCGGTGGCGGCTGCCGCGGCAGCGCTCGGCGCCGGTTCGCCGTAGGCGCGCAGGCCCAGGTCCGACGGCCGGTCGGACATCAGCCACCAGGCCAGCAGCGCGGCCACGCCGCAGGCGACGAACACCGGCGCCACCGCCGAACGCCAGCCGCCGTGCTCGATCATCCAGGCCGCCACCGGCAGGAAGATCAGCTGCCCGGTGGCCGCGCTCGCGGTCAGGATGCCGATGACCAGCCCGCGGCGCTCCGCGAACCAGCGGTTCGCGACCATCGCGCCGAGCACCAGCGCCGTCATGCCGGTGCCCAGCCCGAGCATCAGCCCCCACAGCAGGAACAGGTGCCAGAGCTGCGTGGCCACCGTCACCAGCGCCATGCCGGTGGCGACCAGCGCCAGCGCGCTGACCACCACCACGCGCAGCCCCCAGCGTTCGATCAGCACCGCGGCGAACGGCCCCATCAGCCCGAACAGCGCGAAGCGCAGCGCCAGCGCCGACGAGATCTCGCCGGTGCTCCAGCCGAACTCGCGCGACAGCGGCTGCAGCATCGCGCCTGGCAGGCCGAGCGCGGCCGACATCGTCAGCATCGTCAGGAAGGTGACCGCGGCGACCACCCAGCCGTAGTGGATGCCGCGCGCCGCGAGCCGGGATTGCAGCCGCGCCTGCGGCCCGGTCGGTGGGCGGGTCGGCTGCACGGTCGGGGTCGGCGTCGATGGCATGCGGGCGCTCCGGTTCGAGGTGGCGGATCGCCGCCATCGGTTGCAGATGCAATGATTGTATATGCAATTGAAAACCGCGGCACCGTGTGGCGTGGCACCGCCGGCACCCCGCCGACCTCAGGCCGTACCATCGCTGCCGCCGTCGCGCGTCCGACGCGGACGGCCTCGCCGGCCCCGCCCGGCCCCGCCCCCTCCGCCCGGATGCCGCCCGCCCGGCCCCGCCCCCTCCGCCCGGATGCCGCCGATGCCGTCTGTCGAGTCACGCGATCCGAACCGTCCCGCCGCCGCGCCGCCGTTGCGCAGCGGCTACTGGCGCGAGCTGTGCACCACCGACTTCGCGCGGGTCGACCCGCGCCGCACCGTCGCGCTGCTGCCGGTGGCGGCGACCGAGCAGCACGGCCCGCACCTGCCATTGGCCACCGATGCGCTGATCAACGAAGGCATCGTGCGCGAGGCGCTGCGCCGCCTGCCGGACGACGCCTCGGTGCTCGTGCTGCCGGCGCTCGACGTCGGCGACAGCCTGGAGCACCGCGACTTCCCCGGCACGCTGGCCGCCGACCTGCCGGCGCTGATGGCGCTGTGGCTGTCGGTCGGCCGCGGCGTGGCGCGCGCGGGGGTGCGCAAGCTGGTGATCTTCAACAGCCACGGCGGGCAACGTGCGCTGGTCGACCAGGTCGCGTTGCGTCTGCGCGCCGAGCACGGATTGCTGGTGGTGCGCGCGCACAGCTACGCGCTCGGCATGCCGCCCGGGCTGTTCGACGCCGACGAGCTGGCGCACGGCCTGCACGGCGGCGCGGTCGAGACCTCGCTGCTGCTGCACCTGCGGCCCGATCTGGTGCGGCGCGACGCGATCGCGGATTTCGCGTCGCACGCGGCCACGCTGGCGGCGCGCGGCGGCGTGATCGGCGTCGAGAAGCCGGTCGGCATCGGCTGGATGGCGCAGGACCTGAACCCGGCCGGCGTCTGCGGCAATGCCGCTTCGGCCGACGCGGCGCGCGGCGAGGCGCTGCTGCAACACGTCGCACAGCGGCTGGTCGCGCTGCTCGGCGAGGTGGCGGCGATGGACGCGCCCGCGGCCGGCGCATGACGGCCGGGTCGACGCACGCCGCCTGGTCGGCGATCTGGTCCGCGGCGCTGGGCATTGCCGAGCGGCGGCGGGCCGGTGGGGGCAACGCAAGCGTCGCCCGGGACGCGGCCGGCGGAAGTCGACCGGCGTCGCCATCCGGCCCAGCGGGCGACACCGGAGCGAGCGGCGCGCTCGGCGGCGCCGGTGCGCCATCGCGGCACGGCGGCGTTGGAGCGTGTGCCGCTCGGAGCGTGGACAACGCCACCGCCGCGCCGCCGCCGGCCATCCCGCTCGACGGCATCGCCGGCCTGTCGCTGCAACGGGCGGCGGACGGCAGTTGGTCGCTCGAAGGCAGCGTCGACGCGTCGCTGCGCGAGCTGTTCGCGCTCTATGCCCCGCTGCTTGCGCGCCCGGCCGACGCGCCGCCATGGGTCATCGCGCAGCTCGGCGCCAGCCTGGACGGCTGCATCGCGACCCGCGACGGCGACTCCGTCTTCGTCACGGGCCCCGAGAGCCGCGTGCACCTGCACCGGCTGCGCGCGCTGTGCGATGCGGTGCTCGTCGGCGCCGGCACTGTCGCCGCCGATGACCCGCAACTCACGACGCGCCACGTGCCCGGCGCGCATGCGGTGCGCGTCGTCGTCGATCCGGAACTGCGCGCGCCGCCGACCGCGCGGCTGTTCTCCGATGGTGCCGGCCCGGCGTGGTGGATGTGCGACCCGGCGCACGCGGAACGCGCGGCGGCGCGGATCGGGGCCGAGTCGGTATTGGCCGTGCCCGGCCTGCGCCGCCCCGACGGCGCGCTGGACGCCGGTGCCGTGGTCGACGCGCTGGCCGCACGCGGCTGCCGGCTGCTGTTCGTCGAGGGCGGCGGCGTCACCGTGTCGGCCTTCCTCGCGCAGCGCCGGCTGCACCGGCTGCACCTGGCAATCGCGCCGGTGCTGGTCGGCGCTGGGCGCCACGGCCTGGCGCTGCCAGGCTACGGCGCGTCGATGGCCGATTGCCCGCGCCCGCCCTGCCGCATCGTGCGGATGGGGGCGGATGTGCTGTGGGATCTGGACCTGTCGGCGATGGCGGCGGAGGCCGACCCGGGCACCGGGGACTGACGGCACCGGGGACTGACGGCACCGGGGACTGACGGCACCAGGGACTGACGGCACCAGGGACTGACGGCACCAGGGACAGCTGCTGCCCTGGCCTGACGACGCCCGGGTCTGTCGCCCGCGGCAAGGTGGCGGCAAACCCTGCGTCAGCCGCTGGCGCGCCGGCTGGCCCGCTCCGCCAGCAGATCGACATGCCCGATGCGCACGCCGCCGCCCGCGGCCAGCGCGTGGCGCCGCCGGCGCCAGCCGTCGATCCGGGCCGCCGCGTCGGGCTGTTGCTCGGCGGCCGCCGCCGCGGTGCCATCGACCAATGCCCCGTACAGCGGATCGCCGCCCGGCACCTGCCAGTCGCTCGGTGCATGGCGGCAACGCCAGCCGGCCGCGGTCAAGCGCCGCACCGCGGCCTCGGCCGCATCGGCGCCGAGCGCCGGGCCGAAGCCCTTGTCGCGCCGCTGGTGGGCGGCGAACAGCGCCTGCACCGCGGCGTCGTCCGGGTCGGCCGGCGACCAGTCGATGCGGCGGTCGGCGGTCAGCGCGAACAGCAGGTCCGCGCCCCAGGCCTCGGCGGCGGCGATCGTGGCGGCCAGCCAGTCGTCGGACACGAGGTCGAGCAGCGCCGACGCGGTCAGCAGGTCGACCGTGGCGGGCAGGCCGGGCAGCGAGGCGAGTGGCCGGCGCGCCAGATCAGCGATGAGGCCACGCCACTGCAGGTCAGCGCTGCCAACGTCGCTGCGGCTGTCGCCGCTGCCGCCAGGGGCGACGCGGGGCCACCATCCGTCGTCACCATTCACCCGAGCGCTGTCCGGCTGCGCCCAGGCAAGCAGCGCCGGGTCGTGATCGACCACGGTCCAGCGCTGCGCAACCCCGATGCGCGGCGCGAGCCAGCGCAGGTTGGCACCCAGCCCGCAGCCGAGATCCACCACCTCGATCGGCCGGCCGGCGAAGCGTCGGCGCAGCCGCGCGCTCCAGTCGTCCAGGCCCAGCGCCGCGGCCGCCGCATCGCGCGCCGCTGCGTCGAACGGTTCGCGTCGCCGCAGCCAGTCGGCGCTGAAATGCGCCGCCTCCGTCAAGCCGGGCTCCGGCGAGCGGCGCCTTCGTGCCCGCCTTCGCGCCCGCCGTCGTCGCCCGCACCGAGCGCACTCTCCAGCCCCAGCGCCTCCGCGAAGCGCGTGCTCGCCTCCGGCCAGCCGGCCAGGCGCTCGCGCGCGGCGCGGGCGCCGGCGGCCAGGGTCGCGCGGCAGTCGGGGTCGTCGATCACCCGCGCCAGTGCGTCGCGCAACGCCGCGGCATCGGCCGGCGGCACGCACAGCGAGGCTTCGGGCGGCAGCGTCTGCGCGATCGCGCCGCCGGTCGTGCTGACCACCGGCAGGCCGTGCGCGATCGCCTCGGTCAGCACCATGCCGTAGCCCACGTAGAACGACCGCAGCAAGAACACGTCGGCCTCCGCATAGGCGCGCTCCAGCGCCGCGTCGTCGGCCTCGCCGAGCAGCAGGACGCGGTCGGCGAGGCCGTGCGCGTCGATCGCCGCGCGCACCGCCTGCACGTGCGCCGGGTCGTGGTGCAGGCCGCCGTGGCAGTGCAGCGTCCAGTCGGCGTGGCGGGCGCGGTCGGCCAGGCCGGCCAGCGCCTCGACCAGCACGCCGTGCCCCTTGCGCGGCAGCAGGCTGGCGATGCACAGCAGCCGCAACCTGGTGCCGGGCGGCGACCCGGCGGCCAGCGGCGCGCGGTCGGTGCCGGGCTCGACGACGCGCACCCGCGCGTCCGGCACGCCCAGTGCGCGCACGTCGCCGGCGGTCGACGCGCTGGTGACGATCACCCGCCGTGCCGCGGCCAGCGCGCGGCGTTCGCTCTCGCGCAGGCTTTGCTGCACGGCCGGGTCCAGCCCGGTCTCGAGCCACAGCGGGTGGTGCACCAGCGCCACCCAGCGCAGCCGCGCCGCGTGGCGTTCGGCCACCTCCGGCAGCGCGCCGAAGGCCAGCCCGTCGACGACGACGAGCGTGCCGTCCGGCAGCGCGGCGAACACGGCCTCGGCGGCGGCGAGCGCGGCGGTGTCGGGCTGCGGGTAGCCGGCGCCGAGCGCGAGCCGCTCGACCCGCCAGCCGAGTTCGGCCAGGCCGGCGACGATGCGCCGGTCGTAGCGGTAGCCGCCGGTTCGGGTCTCCCAGTCGCCGGGGTAGGCGAAGACGCAGGACGGCATCGTCGGTTCCTTTGCTTCCACCCGGGCCGGGGTGTCGGGCGCGTTCGGCGCTTCGTGCATGGCCACTCAGCCCGCCGCGCCGGCCGGCAGCGCGCCCTCGTAGGCGGCCCAGGCGACGTGCGATTCGTGCAGCGTCACCCGCATCGACGCCAGCCCGCCCGCGTGCGGGCCGAGTTCGCCGGCGGCGATGCGCGCGGCGGCGCGGTCGAACAGCACGCGCGCCATGAATTCGGTGGTGGTGTTGCGGCCGGCGAGCGTCGGGTCGTCGTCGAGGTTGCGGAAGTTGAACTCCGCCAGCACCGTGTGCAGCAGCGTCGTCGCGAGGCCGATGTCGACCACGATGCCGTCGGGGTCGAGTTCGGCGCGGCGCAGTTCGAGGTCAACGACGTAGGTGGCGCCATGCAGCCGCTGCGCGGGGCCGAACACCGCGCCCTGGAAGCTGTGGGCGATCATGAAATGGTCGCGGACGTTGACGCTGTACATGGGTGGGTTCCGTGGCGGGTCGTGGGGGAGGGATGTCGGGCCGTTCGGCGACGGGCGTCAGGCCGGGTGGTCGATGCACTGGCACAGCGTGGCCGACGGCCCCGCGGCCAGCCGCGCCAGCACCGCCGGCAGCTCGGCGAACGGCGCGTGGCCGGTGACCAGGCGGTCGAGCAGCGGGTCGGCCAGCAATTCGAGCGCCAGGCCGAGGCGGCGCCGCGTGTCCCAGCGGGCGCGCTGCGCCGCCGGCAGCGTGCCGACCTGCGAACTGCGCAGCACCAGCCGGCGCGCGTGGAAGGCTTCGCCGAGCGGCAGCGTGACCGGCGTGGCGCCGTACCAGCTCGCCTCGACCACGGTGGCCTCGGTGCCGGCACGGCGCAGCGCCGCCGCGAGGCCGTCGGGGTGTCCGCTGGTGTGGATCACGAGGTCGGCGTCGTCGCGCGCGGTGGTGGGGGTGGGGTCGGCGGCGTTGCGGCGGGAGCCGTCGGCGATGCCGACGATGGTGCGATCGGCCGTGCCGTCGGCGGTGCGGCGCGTGGTGCCGGCGGTGGTGGCGGCGCTGGTGCCGTCGGTGGTGCGGTCGGCCGCGCCGTCTGGAGTCAGAGAATCGTCCGGCGCCGACCAGCGCGCGCCGAGCGCCGCGGCCACCGGCGCGCGGTCCGCCCGCGGGTCGACCAGTTCGACGTCGCAGCCTGGCAGCCGCGCCGCCAGCCACGCGACCAGCAGGCCGACGACGCCGCCGCCGATCACGACGATGCGGTCGCCGAGGCGCGGCGTCGCGTCCCAGAGCACGTTGATCGCGGTCTCGAGGTTGGCCGCCAGCACCGCGCGCGCCGGCGGCACGCCGTCCGGCAGCGGGTGCACCGCGGCGGCCGGCACGACGTAGCGCGTCTGGTGCGGGTACAGGCAGAACACCGTGCGGCCGACCAGCCCGGCCGGCCCGGCCTCGACCACGCCGACGCTGGCGTAGCCGTACTTCACCGGCGCCGGGAAGTCGCCGGCCTGGAACGGCGCGCGCATGCGCCGGTGTTCGCTCGCCGGCACCTCGCCGCGGAACACGATGGCCTCGGTGCCGCGGCTGACGCCGCTGTGCAGCGTGCGCACCAGCACCTCGTCCGGCCCGGGAGCGGGCAGCACCTCGGCGCGGATCTCGGCGCGGCCCGGCGCGACGATCCAGCAGGCGAGGGCGTCGGCGGCGGCGTTGGAGCGTGGCGGGGCGGACGGCATGGGGCGGCGGACGACAGGGCGGCGGACGAGAGGGCGGCAGACGAGAGGGCGGCAGACGAGAGGGCGACGGACGAGCGGGCGGACGGCGGGTCCTCCGTGGGGATACCGGGCGTGTCCGGGCCTGAACGTGGGCGTCGGCCGGACAATCGATGGTACGGGCTGACGGTGGGCGGCACCGCGTTCCGCCGGGCGGGACATCCGGGCCGCCCGCTCGCGCTGCCCGCCGCCGCCCCGGACCCGATTCGAATCCGAAGCAAGCGCCCGCCGAAGCCGACCCGACCCGATGCCGATCCGACCCGTCGCGCCCGTCCCGCCCGCCCTTGCCGCGCCGCACGT
>JBGAMJ010000199.1:0-8958 GCA_044223035.1 Piscinibacter sp. | reverse complement strand
TAGAACATGAACTCCGACGGCGCCTCGGAGCCCTTGGCCATCTGGAAGACGATGCGCACGCCGTCGATGGTCAGCGCCTCGCCGGTCTTCTTGATGTACTGCGTGGGCGGGATCAGCGTCGGCGAGTCGGCGCTCAGCGCCAGCCCCAGGCCGGTGCCCAGGTTGCCCTGGCCGTTGTTGGGCAGCGCCGCGCCGTACATGTACTGCGCGCGCCGGCTCATCGCGTTGCCGGCCAGCACGTTCTCGGCGATCGCGTACTCCATGAAGGCGTCGGGGGCGATGATTTTCACCTTGCCCGAGCGCACGTCGGCCTCGTCGACCACGCCGCGCACGCCGCCGAAGTGGTCGGCATGGCTGTGCGTGTAGATCACCGCCACCACCGGCTTGCTGCTCTTGAGCGTGTCCATCGCCAGCTTCAGCCCGGCGCGCGCCACCGGCGCGGTGAGCATGGTGTCGATGACGATCCAGCCGGTCTGCCCTTCGACCAGCGTCATGCCGGCGATGTCGTAGCCGCGGATCTGGTAAATGCCATCGGCCACCTTGAACAGGCCCTGGTTCTGGTTCATCTGCTGCAGCCGCCACAGGCTCGGATTGGCGGAGTCCGGCACCTCGGCCTTCAGGAAGTCGAACTGCCGCGTATCCCAGACGGTGCGGCCGTCCGGTGCCTTGACCAGCGGGTCGCTCAGCCCGGCCAACTTGCCGCGCGCGGCGTCTTCGAGATCGCGCTTGTCGAAGGCGGCCACGACCGGGCGCATCGCCTGGTTCGCGCCGGCGGTGGCGGGCGTGGCCGGCTTGCGCGTCATGTCGGCGGTGCCGGGCGCGGATGCGCAGCCGGCGGCGAACAGCGCTGCACTCAGCAGCGCAGCGGCAACGGGTCGTCGGGTTCTCATCGGGTCTCCTCGTAGGTCGGGTCGGGTGATCGTGGGTCAGGTCGCGGCGATGCGCTGTCGCGAGCCAGCGCGGCGCGGGGCAGCCTTGGCGGGCGTCTTCCTGGCCGAGGCCGCGGGCTCGCGCGGGGCGCGGGGCGCGGCTGTCTTCCTGGCGACCGTGCGGCGCTTGGACGCGACGGGCGGCGGCACCGCCTCGATGGCCGGCAGCAGCGCCGCCTTGACTTCGTCGAACGCCTGCTCGGTCAGGCGCGCCAGCTGTTCGATGTGCGGCACCGCCTCGGGCATCGCCAGGAAGCCGATCTGCAGCCGCGGCCCGAGCGTGACCGCGGTGACGCTGAGCTTGTGCCCGGCCGCCACCACCGACACCGGCAACGCCAGCTCGACGCGCGCGCCCATCAGGTAGGCGTCGTGCGCAAAGCCGAACGGGTTCGAGATCAGCAGATTCGAGAGCCTCGGCGCGCCACGCTCCGCCACGCGTTCCACCAGCAACGCCACCGCATGCACGAGCGTCGTGTAGAGCATCACCGTGTCGCTGCCGCGCTTGCCGAGCGCGGCCTTCAAGCGCGCGGTCTCGCTGCGGATCGCCCGCAGCCGCTCGCCCACCGACGCCGCGGCCTGCCCGAGCGGAAACTGCAGCACCGCGATCTGGTTGCCGCCTTTGACCCCTTTCGCCCCCTCGGCCAGCGCGACCGGCATGTCGGCCACCAGTGGCGCGCGCGCGCCGGGATCGTGGCGCGCCAGGTAGTGCTGCATCGCCGTGTCGAGCACCGTCAGCAGCATGTCGTTGACGGTCGCGCCGTGCGCCTTGCCGATGGCCTTCAGATCGGCCAGCGGCAGGCTGCAGTAGGCGTAGCTGCGCCTTGCCGAGAGCTTGCCGTCGAAGGCGCGAGGCACGTTCACGAAGGGCAGCGGCAGGCCCGTGCCGAGGCCTGCCGAGCGCAGCCCCTGCTCGGCCAGCAGCGCGATCCGCCGCCAACTGCCGCAGCACGCCGTCGTCGCGGCCTGCGCCCTTGGCCGGCCGCGGCACGCCGTCCCACATCGCCCGCACCTGCTTGTCCTTCGGGTCGTCGGTCAGCCACTGCGTCACCGCCTTGACGAAGGTGCGGCCGTCGATGATGCCGTGGTGCACCTTGCCGTACAGCGCGACGCTCCCGTCGGCCAGGCCGTCGATGACGTGGAACTGCCACAGCAGCCCCGCGCGGTCGAGCAGCGTCTCGTGCAGCGTGCAGACGTGCGCCAGCAGCGCGGACATCGAGGCGTCCCGCAGCGTCAACCGGTGCACGTGGCCGCGGATGTCGGGCTCGGCCATCGGCCGCACCGACGGCGCGGCAGTCGGCGACAGCACGAGCCGGTAGTTGAAAGGCGCGCCCGGCGGACGCTCCAGCAGCCGGGCGTGCAGCTTGTCGGCGAAGTTGCCCCTGAAGCCCCGGGGCGGGCGCAGCAGCACGAGCGGGCCGATGTTGAACGGTCGCTCGCGCGACTCGAGCAGGAACATCGCCAGGTCCATCGTCGACAGTGCAGGCATCTCGTTCGCTCCTACTGGCCTGGCCGGCCGCCGAGGCTGGCATCGGCCGGCCCCAGGAACAGCCGCAGCGCCAGGCGCTGCACGCGGCCGTAGGGCGGATGGAACAGCTGCGTCGGGAACCCCCTTCGGCGCTGGAACACGGTGCGCGCGTGCGACAGCTCGCGAAAGCCCTCTTCGCCGTGGTAGTTGCCTATCCCTGAGTTGCCGATGCCGCCGAACGGCGCGTCGTGGTTGATCGCGTGCCAGCCCCAGTCGTTGACGGACACGCCGCCCGAATGGGTGCGCCGCAGCAGCTCGTCGCGCTCGGCCGCATCGTCGCTGAAGCAATACAACGCCAGCGGCCGCGGCCGCGCGTTGATGAAGGCGATCGCGTCGTCGGCGCTGTCGTACGGCACCACCGGCAGCACCGGGCCGAACAGCTCTTCCTGCAGCACCGTCATGTCCGGCGTCGCGCCGGTCACGATGTGCAGCGGCAGCTGGCGGCCGGCGCCCTGCGGCAGCGGCGCGCAGGCGGTGACGGTCGCGCCCTTGGCGCGCGCGTCGTCCAGCGCGGCCTGCAGCCGCTGCAGCTGCCGCTCGCTGACGATGCTCGTGAAGTCGGGGTTGCCTTCGGTGCGGCCGCCGTAGAACTGCGCGAAGCTGCGCTTCGCCGCGGCGACGAATTCGTCGACGCTCTCGCGCGGCACCAGCGCGTAGTCGGGCGCGATGCAGATCTGCCCGCAGTTGACCGACTTGCCGTGCGTGACGCGCAGCGCCGCATCGGCCACCGGATAGTGGCGCGTCAGCACCGCCGGCGACTTGCCACCGAGCTCCAGCGTCACCGGCGTCAGGTTCTGCGCGGCGGTGCGCATGACGATGCGTCCGACCGCCGGCGAGCCGGTGAAGACGATGTGGTCGAAGGGCAGCGCGGTGAAGACGTTCGGGTCCGCCAGCTCCTCGCCGATGACCGCCACCAGATCCTCGGCGAAGACCTCGGCCAGCAGCCGCTTGAACACCGCGTTGGTGGCCGGCGTGATCTCGCTCATCTTGATCATCACGCGGTTGCCCGCCGCCAGCGCCGTGATCAGCGGCCCCATCGCCAGGTAGATCGGGAAATTCCACGGCACGATCGCGCCGACCACGCCCTTCGGCTGGTACGTCACCTTGACGCTGTTGCCGATGAACAGCAGTTCGGTCGAGCGCTGGCTCGGCCTCATCCAGCGCTTGAGGTGCGCGATCGCGTGGTTGGCTTCGAGCACCGAGCCGAGCAGGTCGAGCAGCTTCGATTCGGCCGCCGGGCGGAACCCGAAGTCGACGCTCATCGCGTCGGCGAGCAGGTCCTGGTAGCGCTGCGTCTGGCGCTTGAGCGCGCGCAGCCGCGCGCCGCGCTCCTCGGCGCTCGGGTACGGCTGTGCGAGGCAGGCGGCGCGTTGCGCGGCGAAGAGGCGCCGCACGCGTTCGACGGCGCTCGAGTCCGGTGGCGATTCGCGGGAGCTGTCGTTCATCGTCGTCTTGTCGTCGGCTGGCGGCCGGTCGTCGCGCCTTCGCGGGCCGGGTCGCAGCCCATCCGGCGCAGCGCACCGCGCAGCCGCTGCGTGCTGACCGGTCGCTCGAGGAAATCGGTGCCCTCGATGCGGGCGATGTCCACTGCGGCGCGGAACGCAGTGATCGGCCCGATCACGACGACCGGGAACGTCTCGCCGCGTTGCCGCAGCGTGCGCACCAGATCCACCGCCGGCGCGCCGCCGGCCTCGGTGCCGCACACCAGGCAGTCGCCGGCCGGCAGCGGCAGCCGGTCGAGCAGCGCGGCGCCGGCGTCGAGAAAGACCTGCGCATCGCCGATGCCGTCCAGCGCCGACGCGAGCCAGCTGCGCTCGGCAGGATCGGACTCGAGCACGTACACCGTCGACACCGGCACCACCTCCATTGCTTGGCCCGCTCGGCCGCGGGATTCGGAGCCGGATCGTGCCAGCGCCCAGCCGCCGCGGATACCCGTGCGGCCACGCAACGATCACCTAGGTGGCGCCCGGCGGCGTGGGGGGCAGGTCGGCGAACGGCGGCAGGTTCAGCCGCATCAGCTCGACCATCGAGCCGACGCCGATCTTCTCCAGCACGCGGCTGCGGTGGTGCTCGACGGTCCGATGGCTGAGCGACAGCCGGCGTGCGATCTGCTTGCTCGGCAGCCCTTGCAGCACCAGCGCCAGCACCTCGCGCTCGCGTGCGCTGAGCAGCGTCAGGCGGTCCGCCGGCAGGCCCGCCGCCGGCGGGGCCGGGGTGCGCCGCTGTTCGGCGTCGCGGCGCAGCGCTTCGTTGATCGCGTCGAGCAGCTGCTGCTCGCGATGCGGCTTCTGCAGGAAGTCGACCGCGCCGTTCTTGACCGCGCCGACGGCCATCTCGATATCGCCGTGGCCGCTGACGAAGACGATCGGGATCGTCGCGCCGATCGCCTTCAGCCGCGCCTGCAACGCCAAGCCACTCAGGTGCGCCATGCGCACGTCGAGCAACAGGCATCCGGGACGGCGCGGATCGTGCGCGTCGAGGAAGGCCTGCGCCGACTCGAAGCACGCGACGCGCAGGCCGACCGACGAGAACAGCTCGGCCAGCGAATCGCGATAGGCCTCGTCGTCGTCGACGATGAACACCGTGGGTTCGGTCATCCGGGGACCTCGAGGGACAGCGGCAGCGTGAAGCGCAACGACGCGCCGCCGTACCGATTGTGCGCGGCGCGAAGCGTGCCGCCGTGGGCCTCGATCAGGCGGCGGCAGATCGCCAGGCCGACACCGAGTCCGGAGGGCTTGGTCGTGTGGAAGGGCTCGAACACCCGTTCGAGCGCGTCTTCGGCGATGCCCGGGCCGTGGTCGTCGACCTGCACCGTGGCCATGCCTGCGTCGCGCGCGAGACGGACGTCGATGCGCCGGGGCGCGTCGGCCGTCGCCTGCGCCATCGCATCGAGCGCGTTGCGCAGCAGGTTCAGCACGACCTGCTGCACGTGGATCTCGTCGGCGAGCAGCGTCGGCAGCGGCGACGCCGGCAGGTGCACGACGATCTCAACGCCGTGGGCTTCGCACTCGCCGTGCAGCAGGTCGATGCAGCCCTGGACGACGCCGGCCAGGTCGATCGGGCCTGGATGCAGGTCGTGGCGCCGGGCCATCGCGCGCAACCGCGTCACGACATCGCCGGCGCGCGACGCCTGGGCGACGATCCGGTCGAGCAGTTCCATCAGCTTGGCCAGGTCCGGCACGGCGGCGCCGGCGCGGTGGCGCGCCGCGAGCGCGTAGTTCTCGATCGCGCCGAGCGGCTGCGTGATCTCGTGCGCGAGCGCGGTCGACATCTCGCCGACGGTGTGCACGCGCATGACATGCGCGAGGCGCTCGCGCCACAGCGCGGCTTCGGCCTCGGCGGCGCGCTTGCGCGCCTCGGCGCCTTGGCGCACGTGCAGGGTCGCGAACACCTCGGCCAGCAGCCGCAAGCCCGGCAGCAGGGTCTCGGGCCAGTCGCAGGCCTGGCCGACCGCGGCGAGCGAGAAGCTGCCGACCAGTTCGCCCCCGACCGCCACCGGCAGTGCGAGCAGCGAGCGCACGCCGAGCGCCTGCAGCGCCGCGCGGTCGGCGGCGGCATCGCCCGGCAGCCCGTCCAGGCCGGGCAGGCGCACCGGCATCTCGGCGGCGAGTTGCGTGGCGACCCACGGCAGTTGCGCGGTGGTCCACTGCTCGGCGGCGGGCAGGTCGGTCGAGAACCAGAACGTCGTCCGGCGGAACGCCGTGCCGCCGGGTTCGGCCTCCCACAGCCCGATGCGGTCGGCGCCGAGCACGCCGGCGAGGTCTCGCAGGCCGGCCTCGACGATCGCACCCGCGTCGCGCGTGCCGGCGATGACGAGCGCGGCCAGGATGCGCGCGGCGACGCTTTCGAAGTCGAGCGCGCGCTCGCGCCGCGCTTCGGCGTGGCGGCGTGCCAGCACCCCGGCAAGCAGGTCGGCGAACAGTCGCAGCCGGGCCTGCAGCGGCACCGGCCAGCGGCGCGCCCGTCGCATCGCGCCGATGCTCAGGCCGCCGACCAGATCGCCGGCAACCTGCAAGGGCATCGTCACGTGCGACTTCAGCCCGATGCGCTCGAAGGTGGCGCGATCGACTGCCGCTTCGGGCGGCAGGTCGGCAAGCCGCTCGAACACGACCGGCCGGCCGCTGCGCGCCATCGCCACCGACCACGGGTTCTGCGTCGCGGCGTCGAGCAGCGGCGGTACCCGGGCGAAGCCGGCCCGCGCCCACGAGTGCGTGACTTCGATCCGGCCGGTCAGCGGCGAGACCTGCGTCAACGCCGCCCGGTCAGTGCCGAGCGTCTCGACGATGCGGCGCAGCGCATCGTCGATCGCCGGGTCGATTTGCGCTGTGCCCAGGCCGACGAAGCCGGCCGCCAGCTCGGCGAGCAGGCGCTCGAAGGCCTGCAACTCGTGCCGGCGGCCGTGCGGCGCGCCATCGCCGGGCGAGGCGCCCTCCTGCGGCAACTTCACCGCCCGGCAGCCGCCTGCCGGACTGCGGGCCGTGGGTCTCGGCCCGCCCGCCGCCGCTGCGGACTCGCGTCCGTCCTCGCCATGTCGATCCCTCCTCGCCGATCAGTCGGCACGTGCCGCGATCATGCCCGCAGCGGCCCGCCGACCAGACGCAGGGCAGCCGCGGCGCCGCCGGCCCGGGCGCCGGACTCGCCCACCCGACTGCCGGGTGGCCGGCCGCAGTTGGCCAGGCCCGCGATCCGCCGCGCGCACGGCGGGCTGACCGGCAGCCGCGTGCGCCGCCGCCGCGGCGTCACGCCGTCAACGCTGCCGCACGTACTGGCCCGGCGCGTTCTCGATCGCCTTGTAGCCCTTCGCAGGCGCGCCCATCGCGGGCGGCTTGGTCCTGGCGCCGGAGTGCGCCGCCAGCCACTGCTGCCAGGCCGGCCACCACGAGCCGTCGAACCTGGGCGCCTCGTCCATCCAGTCCTGCGGCGCCAGGTGCGGGTCGGCCAGGCGACGCGTGCGCATGCGGTAGTGGCGCTTCGGGTGCACCGGGCCGGCGACGATGCCGGCGTTGTGGCCGCCGGCGGTGAGCAGGAAGGTGAAGTCGTCCGAGCGCACGAGGTTGTCCACCTTGTAGACCGACTTCCACGGCGCCACGTGGTCGGCCTCGGTGCCGACGACGAACATCGGCAGGCCGATGTCCGACAGGCGCACCGTCTTGCCCTCGACCGGGAAGCGGTTCGTCGCCAACTCGTTGTCGAGGTAGAGGCGGTACAGGTACTCCGAGTGCATGCGCCAGGGCATGCGCGTGCCGTCGGCGTTCCACGCCATCAGGTCGATCATGCGGTCGCGCTGGCCCTTCAGGTACTGGTTGACGATCGGCTGCCAGATCAGATCCCGCGCGCGCAGCATCGCGAACGCGCCGCCCATCTGCTTGGACTCGAGGACGCCCTTCTTGTGCATCGTCGCCTCGAGCATCGCGAGCTGGCTCGGGTTGATGAAGAAGGCGAGTTCGCCCGGCTCGAAGTCGGCCTGCGCGGCGAACATCGTGACGCTCGCGAGCCGCGTGTCCTTCTCGCGCGCCAGCGCCGCCGCGGCGATCGCGAGCAGCGTGCCGCCGATGCAGTAGCCCACGGCGTGCAGACCTTGCGCTTCGGAACGATCGCGCCGACGGCGTCGAGCGCGGCATAGAAGCCCTTGCGCACGTAGTCGTCCATCCCGAGGTCGCGGTCGCGCTCGTGGGGTTCTTCCACGACATCATGAACACCGTGTGGCCCTGGTCGACGAGGTACTTGACCATCGAGTTGCGCGGGCTCAGGTCGAGGATGTAGTACTTCATGATCCACGCCGGCACGATGAGCACCGGCTCGGCGTGGACCGAGGGGGCGTGCTCGGCGCGTACTGGATCAGCTCGATCAGCTCGTTGCGGAACACGACCTTGCCCGGCGTGACGGCGACTTCTTGCCGACCTCGAACGCCTCGGTGCCGGCCGGCACGTTGCCCTTCAACGTGCGCCCGAGGTCCTCGACCACGTTCTTGAACCCGCGCACCAGGTTCTCGCCCTTCTCCTCGCGCGTCAGCGCGAGCAGTTCGGGGTTGGACGCAAGGAAGTTCGACGGCGACGTCGATTCGGACAGCATGCGCACCGCGAACGACAGCAACTGCTCGTGGTACTCGTTCACGCCGCTCACGCCCTTCACCGCGTCGGCGAGCAGCGCGGTGTTGTTCTGGTAGGCGCGCGCCAGCACGTTGAACGGGAACTGCGACCAGGCCTCGCCCTCGAAGCGCCGGTCGGTGTCGCCGGCCAGCCCTTCGCCTGGCGCCACCGGTGCGCCGGCCAGCGGCACGCAGCGCGAACATCCAGGTGTCGGCCGCGCGCACGCCGCGCCGCGCTGCAGTTCGCGCTGCCTCGAAGGCGACAGCGCCAGGTGCGACACCCAGTCCGCCCAGGCGGTGCTGAAGGCGGTGGGCGCGAGCCCGGCGGTCATCTGCGCGACCTGGGCGCGGAAGTCGCGGTCGACGTCCTGGGTGCTGGGAGCGGGCTTCGTCGTCTTGTTCATGGCATCGCGCCG
>JBGAMJ010000198.1:0-8505 GCA_044223035.1 Piscinibacter sp. | reverse complement strand
CATCGGCGTCTGGCGGCCGGCGAGGAAGGCAGCCTCGTCGAACGGCGGCGCGGCGTCCTGCACCAGCTCGATCTCGCCGCGCGCCTGCTCGTACTGCATGCCGAAGCGCTCGGCATATGCCGGGTTGTCGAGCCCCAGGAGGATCTCGTCGTCGTCGTGCCGGCGGTCTTCGCCGGGGCTGAACACGCGCATCTGCGACTCGCGCAGGTCCATCACGCCGTGGAAGGCCTTGCCCATGCCGACCGGCCAGGTGAATGGCACGACCTCCATGCCGAGCTCGCGCTCGATCTCGTCCATCAGCGTCAGCGGTTCCTGCACCTCGCGGTCCATCTTGTTGACGAAGGTGAGGATCGGCGTGTTGCGCGCCCGGCAGACCTGCAGCAGCCGCCGCGTCTGCGGCTCGACGCCGTTGGCGGCGTCGATCACCATCAGCGCGGCGTCCACCGCGGTCAGCACGCGGTAGGTGTCTTCGGAGAAGTCCTGGTGGCCGGGCGTGTCGAGCAGGTTGATGACGCAGTCGCGGTATTCCATCTGCATCACCGAGCTCGCCACCGAGATGCCGCGCTGCTTCTCGATCTCCATCCAGTCGGACGTCGCGTGCCGGCTCGCCTTGCGCGCCTTCACCGAGCCGGCGATCTGGATCGCGCCGGAGAACAGCAGCAGCTTCTCGGTCAGCGTGGTCTTGCCGGCATCCGGGTGGGAAATGATGGCAAAAGTTCTTCTTCGCCTGACCTGCTCTGCGATCGGACCTTCTGGCATCTCAACTCTTTCCCCGTTTTGTACGCAACCAAGTACGCATTGCCCAATGTGCTCATCGCTTGCTGCACATCGCCGCGTCGCCTTTGCCGGCGGCCTGTCTGGACTGGCAAGCGGCATAGACTCTAGCAGAGATAAGCTCTCAAGAGCATTATGTGAGCCTTAGAATGCTCTTGAGAGCTTGCTCATTTGAGCTTCGCCCGACCAGCATGGTATCTGCTGGTGAACTGCCCTTCGCATCGGTGACTCATGACCGCCCGGAACAAGCTGCTGGCCGCGCCGCCCTATCCCGTCGAACAGACCCTGAAGCGTCTGGGCACGAACCTGCGCACGGCGCGCCTGCGGCGGAACCTGACCATCGAAGACGTGGCCGGGAAGATCGGCACGGGCGTGCGGGCGGTTTCCGATGCCGAGCATGGCAAGGCTTCGACGGGGATTGCCGTCTATGCGGCGATGCTGTGGGCGCTCGATCTGCTGGGCCACATGGATGACGTCGCGAAGCCGGAGAAAGACGAGGAAGGTCAGACCCTTGCCTTGTCCCGCGAGCGGGCCAGAGCGCGGCCTGACCGAAGCCTTGGCGGCGATTTCTAGGCGCGGCACGCCCGGTCAGGCGAATGCTGCCATCCGCTCCCGGTACATCTCGAGCGTTCGGGACACGGCAGCCTGCAACCTCTGCAGCATGTCGTCGATCGCAGCATGGGTGTCTTTTGTGGTTCCAATGCCCCCGTGCCCGAACTGCCCGACATCACCGTCTACGTCGAACGGCTCGACGAGCGCGCCGTCGGCACCACGCTGCAGCGGCTGCGGCTGCTGAATCCCTTCCTGTTGCGCACCGCGCTGCCGCCGATCGCCTCGGCCGAAGGGCGGCGCGTCGTCGGCGTGCAGCGGCTGGGCAAGCGGGTCGTGCTGGCGCTGGAGGGCGAGCTCTACCTCGTGATCCATCTGATGATCGCCGGGCGGCTGCTGTGGGCGCCGCCGGGCGGCAAGCCGGCGCCGAAGATCGCGCAGGCGGCCTTCGAGTTCGACCGGGGCACGCTGCTGCTGACCGAGGCGGGCAGCAAGCGGCGCGCCTCGCTGCACCTGGTGCAAGGCGCACCGGCGCTGGCAGCGCTCGACCCCGGCGGGCTGGACGTGATGAGCGCATCCGGCGAAGCCTTCGCCGCGCGGCTGGTGGCCGAGAACCACACGCTCAAGCGCGCGCTGACGAACCCGGCGCTGTTCAGCGGCATCGGCAACGCCTATTCCGACGAGATCCTGCACCGCGCCCGCTTGTCGCCGGTGGCGCTTGCGCGCTCGCTCGACGCGCCGTCCATCGCCCGGCTGCACGAGGCCACGCGCGAGGTGCTGGCCGAATGGACCGCCCGGCTGCGCGACGAGGCCACGCGCGGTGGCGGCTGGCCGCTCAAGGTGACGGCGTTCCGGCCCGAGATGGCGGTGCACGGCCGCTTCGGCCTGCCGTGCCCGGTCTGCGCCGCGCCGGTGCAGCGCATCGTGCATGCCGACAACGAAACCAACTACTGCCCGCGCTGCCAGACCGGCGGCCGCGTGCTGGCCGACCGCGCGCTGTCGCGGCTGCTGAAGGCGAGCTGGCCGCGGCACGTCGACGATCTTTGAGCGTCGGGTGCCGGGTGTCGCGCGCCCGTCGACGGGCGTCGGCGCCGATCAGCGCGCCGCCCCGAACTCGCTGTCGATCCAGTCGTCGACGAGCCGCCGCTCGTAGCGCTGTTCGTCGCTGCCGTAGCGCGAGCCGAAGCGGCCGAGGAAGTCGAGGTCGGTGAGCTGGCGATCGCCCTCGCGCAGCACGCTGCCGTCGGCCGCGCGCAGCGTGAAGCTCAGCTCGATGCGCGGCGGGTAGATGTCGCGCACCACGCGCACGTCGTTCCAGCGCGGCCCGCGCCACGGCTCGGTGCGGCCCGCGCGGCGCAGGTCGGTGACGGTGATCGTGAGCTGCTGGCCGTCGGCCAGCCGCGCAGCGGCCTGCTGCTCGACGTGGCGGCGAAAGGCGGCGAGCCAGGCGTCGTCGGCGCCGCGATAGGGCGTCAGGTCGGTGAAGCGCGCGACGTCGCCGTAGCCCAGCGTGACGCTGCCGGCGGCGTGAGCGCCCGGCGCTGCGGCCAGGCACGAGAGCAGCAGCACCGCCTGTATGGCGAGATGCCGGCGTGAGGGCGATCGGATCATGGCGACTCCTTTCGGGGCGGGGCAACGGGCCCCGCGGCCCAAGGAATCCGATGATGCGCCCGGCCCCATGACCGCGAACGGCTCAGGGGCGGCGGGCCCGACGGGAACCTGAACCGGCCCCCTCGCTGGCCGCGCGAAGGAGCGCGTTCGGCCGTGAGACGCGCATCGCGTCGCCGGCCAGCGATCAGCCGCCCGGTCAGGCCGCCGCGTCGCCCAGGAACGGCCGCACCACGTCGAGCAGCCGAGCGACGTAGGCGTCCTTCTCGCCCACCGGCGCCGCGTAGTGCAGTGCCTGCGCGGCCGCCGCGAAGCCCGCGCCGCGCACCATCAGCCAGGCCGCGAGGTACTGCGAGGCGAGACAGCCGCCGGCGGTGGCGACCGGCCCGCGCGCGTGGAACGGCGCATCCTCGACGCGCACGCCGGCTTCGAGCAGCCACGGGCGCGTGGTCAGGTCGGTGCAGGCCGGCATGTCCGCCAGCAGCCCGAGCCGCGCGAGCAGCAGGCTGCCGGAGCACTGCGCGCCGATCGACTGCCGCAGCGGATCGAGCTGCAGACGGTCGAGCAGCGCGCTGTTCTCCGCGATCGCGCGGGTGTAGATGCCGCTGCCGAAGAGCACGGCGTCGGCGTCGTTGGCGAATTCGAGCGGCTGCTGCGCCTGCACCGTCACGCCGTTCATCGACGTGACGTGCGTGCTCGGGCTGACGATCTCGGCCTTCCAGCCGTGCGTGCTGAGGCGGTTCAGCAGGCCCAGCGCGATGAAGCTGTCGAGCTCGTTGAAGCCGTCGAAGGTGATGATGGCGATGCGCATCGGGGCCGGCACCATGGGGCCGCGGCGGGCGGGTGCCGGTCAGTCCTCGAGCAGCACGCGCAGCATCCACGCCGACTGCTCGTGCACCGTCAGGCGCTGCGTCAGCAGGTCGGCGGTCGGCTCGTCCGAGGCGGCATCCGCCAGCGGGAAGACGGCACGTGCGGTGCGGGCGACCGCCTCGTGGCCCTCGACCAGGATGCGCACCATGTCGAGCGCCTTCGGCGGCTGGGTCGGCGCGTCCTTCAGCGAGGTCAGCGTGCCGAACTGCGCATACGAGCCCGGCGCGGCATGGCCGAGCGAGCGGATGCGCTCGGCGATCGGGTCGACCGCCGCCCACAGCTCGGTGTACTGGGCCATGAACATCGCGTGCAGCGAGTTGAACATCGGCCCGGTCACGTTCCAGTGGAAGTTGTGGGTCGTCAGGTACAGCGTGTAGGTGTCGGCCAGCAGGTGCGACAGGCCTTCGGCGATGGCCGCCCGGTCCTTGTCGCTGATGCCGATGTTGACGGCGCGCTCGCCGGGCAGCACCAGCGTCTTGTCGGAAACCTTCGTCTTCTTCGCCATGTGGGGTTCTCCGGATGGGAACCGCGGAGTCTAGCCACGGACGCTCAACCCTCCAATGCCGCGCGGTCATCCGTGCGAGCTTCATGTGGGCACCCTCGGCCTGCGGCCGGTCCCGCCAGGCGGGAAGGAGCGCTCGCTTCGGAGCGGCCGCGAGCGAGCGATCAGGACAGCCGCGTCACCCCGAGCAGCGGGCAGGCGTAGATCGCATTGCGCAGCGCCGCGATCGCCTCGTAGCGGGTGAAGGTGCGGCGCCACACCAGCACCACGCGGCGCGTGGGCACCGAACCGGAGAACGGCACGTAGGTGACGTGCGGCTGCGGGTCCTTCGGCACGCTGAGCAGCGGCACCACCGTCACGCCCATGCCCGAGGCCACCATGTACTTGATCGTCTCCAGCGACGAGCCCTCGAAGCTCTTGCGGATGCCCTCGGCATCGCTGGAGAAGCGGGCGTACTCGGGGCAGACGTCGAGCACGTGGTCGCGGAAGCAGTGGCCGGTGCCCAGCAGCAGCATCGTCTCGTGCTTCAGCTCCTCGGCGCTGATCGACGCCCGCCGGGCCAGCGGGTGGCTGGTCGGCACCGCCACCATGAAGGGCTCGTCGTACAGCGCCGCGATCGCGAAGCCCGTCTCGGGGAAGGGCTCGGCGAGGATCGCCGCGTCGAGCTCGCCGGTGCGCAGCATCTCCAGCAGCTTGACGGTGAAGTTCTCCTGCAGCACCAGCGGCATCTGCGGCACGCGGTCGATCGCCTCGCGCACCAGGTCCGGCAGCAGGTAGGGCCCGATCGTGTAGATCACGCCCAGCCGCAGCGGGCCGGACACCGGGTCCTTGCCGCGCTTGGCGATCTCCTTGATGCCGGCGGCCTGCTCGATCACCGATTGCGCCTGGCGCACGATCTCCTCGCCCAGCGGCGTCACGCTGACCTCGTTGGCGCCGCGTTCGAACAGCTTCACGTCGAGCTCTTCCTCCAGCTTCTTGATCGCCACCGACAAGGTCGGCTGCGACACGAAGCAGGCTTCGGCGGCGCGGCCGAAATGTTTCTCGCGCGCGACGGCGACGATGTAGCGCAGTTCGGTCAGGGTCATGGGCGGAGATTAGCAAATCCTACCGTCCATGGGAGATCAATAGCTCTGGATGGGGGCTACCAACCGGCCGCATCGGGGAAAGCGGCGTCGAATCGGCAGAAACGGCCGCTACGATCGCGCGAAATGGACAGCGCGGCCGGTTCGACCTCGTTTGACGACGCGGGCGACTCGGTCGCCCGGGCGGTGTGCGCGCAGCAGGTCCGCACCCACCTCGCGACGCTGCCCTGGGCGATCGGTGGCTCGGCGATGGCGGCCGGCGCGTTCGCGGCGATGGTCTGGGATGCCGTGCCGCATTCCGCGCTGGCCGGCTGGCTGGCGGGCATCGCGGCAGCGCTCGCGCTGCGCGGCGCGCTCGGCCTGTGGCATCGCCGCAGCACCGGGCCGGCCGGCGGCGACGCGGCCTGGCGGCGCCGCTACCGCGCGACCTTCGTGGTGCACGGCATTGCGTGGAGCCTGGCGATCGCGCTGCCGATGGCCGCCGGCGACGCGCTGCACCAGGCGGTGATGGTGATCGTGCTGGCCAGCATGACCGCGAGCAGCTTCACGCTCAACGCGCACGATCCCGAGGCGGCGACGCTGTTCGGCGCCTGCGTGCTGGTGCCGCTCGGGCTGTACCTGTTCACCCGGCGCGATCCGGCGCACGTGGTGCTCGGCATCGCGGCGCTGGGCTCGCTGCTGTTCCTGGCGCAGTCCGCGCGGCGCGCGCACCGGCTGGTGCGGCACAACGTGGCGCTGCGCGAGACCGAGGCGCGCCACGCTGCCGCGCTGCGCGACAGCGTGCAGTTGCTGGAACGCACCGACAACGTGTCGAAGGCGACCGAGCAGGCGCTCGCACGGAAGTCGCAGGACCTGGAGCTGACGCTGGACAGCATCACCCAGGGCATCGCCAGCCACGACGCCCAGGGCCGCGCGACGGTGTTCAACGCCCGCATGCTCGAACTGCTGGAACTGCCGGCATGGCTGTTCGGGCCGGACCGGACCTTCGACGACGTGGTGCGCTTCCAGACCGAGCGCGGCGACTTCGGCAGCGGCCTGCGCTTCGTCGACCCCGAGACGCGCCGCGTCATCGAGCGCGGCGCGCACAGCGAGTCGCCGGAGCTCTACGTGCGGCGCACGCGCGGCGGCGGCTGGCTGGAGGTGCGCACCCGCCACCTGGGCGACGGCGGCCGCGTGCGCACCTACGCGGATGTCACCGCCTACGTCGAGGCGCAGCGCGCCCTGCACGCCCGCGAGGCCGAACTGCGCGCGCTGCTCGACGCCTTCCCCGGCTTCATCGCCGTGATGGACAAGCAGCTGCGCTATGGCTACGTCAACGAGCGTCTGGCGCGGCTGTTCGGGCGGACGCGCGAGGCGCTGATCGGCGCGTCGGTGCGCGACGTGCTCGGCGACGAGCGCTTCGAGCGCCTGCACGAGGGCGTCGCGAGGCTGCGTGCCGGCGAGCAGATCACCGTCGAGACGCAATACGAGGCCACCGAGTACCGGCCGCAAACCTGGCTGCAGGTGACGCACGCCGCCGGCGCCGACGACGAGGACGGCCTGCACGACTACTACGCCTTCGGCATCGACATCAGCGCGCGCAAGGCGGCCGAGCAGGCGCTGATCGGCGCCAAGGAGGAGGCCGAGCGCGCCAACCTGGCGAAGTCGCAGTTCCTGTCCAGCATGTCGCACGAATTGCGCACGCCGATGAACGCCATCCTCGGCTTCGGCCAGTTGCTGATGTCCGACCCGGCGCGCCCGCTGGCCGAGCAGCAGCGCGACCACGTGCGGCAGATCCTGCGCGGCGCCCACCACCTGCTGGCGCTGATCAACGAGGTGCTCGACCTGGCGGTGATCGAGACCGGCCGGCTGCGCATCTCGCTGGAGCCGCTGATGGTCGCGCCGCTGCTCGACGAATGCGTCGGCCTGATGCGCCCGCTGGCGCAGGCCGACCGCATCGACCTGCGCGTGCTCGACGGCGACGCCGCCGCGTCGGGCGTGCGCGTGATCGCCGACCGCACGCGGCTCAAGCAGGTGCTGCTGAACCTGCTGTCGAACGCGATCAAGTACAACCGGCCGGACGGCTGGGTACAGATCGCCTGCGCGCCCGACGGCGACGCGCTGCGCATCGCCTTCACCGACACCGGCCCGGGCGTGGAGGCCGGGCACGCGGAACGGCTGTTCGAGCCGTTCGAGCGGCTCGATGCCGGCCGGACGTCGATCGAAGGCGCCGGGCTCGGGCTGGCGCTCAGCCGCGGGCTGATGCAGGCGATGCAGGGCGAGATCGGCGTCGAGGGTGCGGCCGGCGGCGGCAGCACGTTCTGGATCCGCCTGCCGCTCGCGCCGGCGGCCGACGCCGCGGCGCTGCCGGGGGCGGATGGATCGGCGGCGGCGCCGACCGGGCTGGCGTCGCCTGCCGGGTCGGCCGCGCGCGCTGAAAGCCGGCACACGGTGCTCTACATCGAGGACAACCCGGTCAACGTGCTGCTGATGGAGGCGATGCTGGCGCGCATCCCGACGCTGCGGCTCGTCTCCGCGCCGTTGCCGGAGATCGGCCTGCGGATCGCGCTGGAGTCGCGGCCCGACGTGATCCTGCTCGACATCCAGTTGCCCGGCATCGACGGCTACGAGGTGCTGCGCCGCCTGCGGCTCGACCCGGCCGGCCGCGACATCCCGGTGATCGCGGTCAGCGCCAACGCGATGTCCGGCGACATCGAGCATGGCCGCGCCGCCGGCTTCGACGACTACCTGACCAAGCCGCTGGACATGCCGCAACTGATCGCGGCGGTCGGGCGCGCGCTGGCGTTGCGGCGGTGAACCGGGCCGGTGCGCCGCGCCGGCCCGGCACAACGCACCGAATATCGACAGCCGAAGATGTCATTTGGCCGCACGCAGCCGGCCCCGTAACGTCGCTCAGGTCTTCATTCCGGGGCGGCCGCGGGCCGCATCACGATGTCCGATCACGCGTCGCATTCCCCGTTCCGCCGCCGCCTGCTGCAGGGCGCGGCGGCCCTCGCCGCCGGCGTGGCGATTCCCGCGGCCGTGCGGGCGCAGGGCGCCCGCGCGCTGCGCATCGGCTACCAGAAGGGCGGCGGGCTTCTCGGCCTGCTGAAGGCCCAGGGCCGGCTGGAACAGGCGCTC
>JBGAMJ010000197.1:0-8546 GCA_044223035.1 Piscinibacter sp. | reverse complement strand
GCCGCCGCACTGCACGCCGACGACCAATTCGCTCGCCGGGCAGGTTTCGCGGCGCCGGGCGTCGAGGCGCGCGAGGTGCTTCTCGGCAGTCGCCATGATCGAGTCGATCATCGACAGGAAGCCGACGTGCGCGTCGTCCTGCAGGCAGACGACGTCGAGCGCCACGTCCGCCCCGGCGCTCCGCTCGTCGACGATCGCGAAGCTGCCTGGCGGCAGCAGCCGCTCGGGCTGCAGCTTCTCGCAGCCCAGGCTCACCACCATCACCTCGCCGCCGAAGTTCGGGTTCATGCTGATGTTGCGCAGCGTGCGGATCGGGATCTCGGCGCCCGGCGCGTCGATCGCCACGCCGCAGCCGTAGCTGTGCTCCAGGCCGACCACGTCGTCGACGTTCGGATACCGCGGCAGCAGCTCGGCCTTGATGCGCCGGACGGCGAAGTCGAGCACGCCGGCCACGCACTGCACCGTCGTCGTGATCGCGAGGATGTTGCGCGTGCCGACGCTGCCGTCGGCGTTGCGGTAGCCCTCGAAGGTGTAGCCCTCCAGCGGCGGCAGCGCGGCCGGCTTCACGGTCGAGATCGGCAGGCCTTCGAGCGAGCGGGCCTCGGGCATCTCCAGGATGCGCTCGTGCACCCAGCTGCCGGCGGGGATCGCCCGCGCCGCGCGGCCGATCACGACGTTGTAGCGCCGCACCGGCGCGCCCGCCGGCAGGTCGACCAGCGCCACCTTGTGGCCTTGCGGCACGCGGTCCACCAGCGTCAGGCCGGACGGGAAGCTCGTCCCCGCCGGCAGGCCGCCGTCGTTGGCGACGATCGCGACGTTGTCGCACTCGTGCATCGTGATGAAGAGCGGCGGGCGTGCAGCCGGTTCGTTCATGGCGGATGGAATCGGGTTCGAGGCAGTCATCGCATCACGCTCACTTGGCCGGCGCGGCCGCGAGCGGCCAGTTCGGCGTGGTGCTCACGCGGTCGGCGCTGCGGGCCAGCAGGCACACCACGCCGGCGGCGATGAGGTCGAACACCGCGAGCATCACGAACAGCGGGCTGTAGCCGACCTGGGTCACCAGGATGCCGAACAGTGCCGTGAACGCCGCCGCCCCGATGTAGCCCGCCATGCCGCCCATGCCGGTGGCGGTGGCGACCTCGTTCTTGCCGAACATGTCGGAGGTGATCGAATACAGCGCGCCGGACAGCGTCTGGTGCGCGAAGCCGCCGACGCACAGCAGCGCGATCGCCATGTACGGGCTGGCGACCAGGCCGACGCAGGCCGGGCCCACCATGCACAGCGCACCGACGACGAAGACCATCTTGCGCGACGTGAACAGCGAGACCTTGAAGTGCTTGTGGAAGATCGGGCTGAGGTAGCCGCCGAGCACGCAGCCGATGTCGGCGGCGAGGAACGGCATCCAGGCGAACAGCGCCACTTCCTTCAGGTTCATGTGCCGCTCGGTCATCATGTACAGCGGGATCCAGGCGTTGAAGGTCTGCCAGGCCGGCTCGGAGAGCATGCGCGGGATGCCGATCGCCCAGAAGTTGCGGCTGCGGATCAGCTCGGTCCAGCTCCGCTTGGCGGCGCCGGGGGCGCTGTACTTCGCTTCCTGGCCCGACAGGATGTGGTCGCGCTCGGTGTCGGAGAGCAGCTTCTGGTCACGCGGGTGCCGGTACACCAGCATCCAGACCACGCTCCAGACGATGCCCAGCGCGCCGACGATCAGGAAGGCCCACTGCCACTGGCCGTGCATCAGCGCCCACACGACGAGCGGCGGCGCGAGCAGCGCACCGACCGACGAGCCGATGTTGAACCAGCCGATCGCCACCGAGCGCTCCTTGGCCGGGAACCACTCGGTCACCGACTTGACGCCCGCCGGGATGCCGGCAGCCTCGGTCAGCCCGAGCAGGCCGCGGAAGAAGGCCAGGCTCTGCCAGCCGGTGGACCAGGCCGCCGCCGCGCAGGCCAGCGACCAGGCCACCGCGAATGCCGCGAAGCCGATCTTGGTGCCGATGGTGTCGAGCAGGTAGCCCGCCACCGGCTGCATGAACGCATAGCAGAGCTGCCACGCGACGACGACGTGCGAGTACTGCTCGGTGCTGATGTTCAGGTCCTTCATCAGCGTGGGCGCGGCCACCGACAGCGTGTTGCGCGCGAGGTAGTTGACGATCAGTCCCGCCGCGACGAGGCTGACCATCCACCAGCGGATGCCTTTGATCTTCATGGGTTTGTCTCCGGGTTCGGTTCAGAAGGAGGCGACGCGGGCGGCCGGTTCGGCGGCCTCGTCATCGCGTGATGGGTTGCGTGCGCTGTCGCGCGAGTAGTCGAGGCCGACGAAGCTGCCGCCCTGGTGGCGCCGGCCCAGCGCGTCCAGCGGGTTCGGCCCGGCCAGCACCTCGTCGGCGAAGTCCTCGGCGTTCTGCGTCGGCCGGTAGCCCAGGCGCTCCGCGCCGCGGTTGTCCCACCAGCTGCGCGTGTTGGCCGAGACGCCCCAGACGACCAGGAAGCCGACCTCCGGGGCCTCGATGCAGCGGTCGATGAAATGCAGCAGGTCCGCATGGCCGAACCAGGTGCTCAGGTGCCGGGGCTCGGCGGGCCGCTCGACGCAGCTGCCGATGCGCACGCAGACGCTCTCGATGCCGTGCTTGTCCCAGTACATGCGCGCCAGCGCTTCGCCCCAGACCTTGCTGAGGCCGTAGAAGCCGTCCGGGCGCACGGCGCAGTCCAGGCCCAGGTGCTCGGTGACCGGGTACATGCCGATGGCATGGTTGGAGCTGGCGAACACGACGCGGCGCACGCCGTGGCGGCGTGCACCGTCGTAGACCTCCACCAGCGCGCGCAGGTTGTTCTCGATGATCTCCGGCAGCGGCCGTTCCACGCTGGTGCCGGCGAGGTGGATCAGCACGTCCACGCCCGTGAGCAGGCGATCGACGGTGGCGCGCTCGCGCAGGTCGCCATGCATCACGTCCTCGCCTTCCACGAGCGGCGTCAGGGGCCGGGAGCCGCCGGCGGAGCGCAGCGCAACGCCGCGTGCGACCAGGGCATTCCGGATCACCGGGCCAAGCTGGCCGCCGGCGCCGGTGAGGGCGATCTTCTTCATGGGTTTCCTTGCGTGCGGTGGTGAATCAACTTGTACGTTGTCCTACAAGTGCACGCACTATCGTCGATGCAACCAACCCCTAGGAATCAGCGTTTACCCTGACAATTGCAACCGTCTTCAGGTTCGAGACGGGCTTTGACGCCGATCAAACACCATCGCTTGAGTTAAGATGTCCTACATGTTGAATCGCAACGGAATCGGCGACCCAAGGCCCACGGCGGTGCGGGCGCGGGAGCGCGTATCGCCGGCTCCCGCGCCGGCGCGGCGCCGCCGAAACGCATGAATCTCTATCATCACGGGATGTCCGAACCTTCGACGATCCGCCCCGAGACCGATGGCCTGGCCGGGTCGGCCGCAGCGGCGGGCGGGCTGCGGCTCGGCCGGCAGGGCAAGGGGCTGGCCCACGAAGTGGTCGAGTCGATCAAGGGCCAGTTGCAGGGCGGCCTGATCAAGCCCGGCGACAAGCTGCCCAGCGAATCGGAGTTCATGCAGACCTTCGGCGTCAGCCGCGGGGTGGTGCGCGAGGCGCTGTCGCGCCTGGGCGCCGCCGGCCTGGTCCAGACGCACCACGGGATCGGCACCTTCGCACTGGACTCGCCGAAGGCCGGCCGCGGCCGCATCGAGGTACCGCCCGCGGAAGGCTTCGCGGAGATGCTCGAGCTGCTCGAGCTGCGCACCAGCGTCGAATCCGACGCGGCGGCGCTGGCGGCGATCCGCCGCGGCGACGAGCACCTGCGAGAGATGCGGCACGCGCTGGACGACTTCATGCGGCACGTGACAGAGGTCGGCGAGACCGTGCCGCCGGACTTCCGCTTCCATTTCGCGATCGCGCAGGCCACCGGCAACCGCTACTTCACCGACCTGATGGGGCAGCTCGGCACCGCGGTCATCCCGCGCACGCGGGTCTCGTCGTCCTGGCTGGAGGTCGAGCAGCGCGCACCGCACCTCTTGAAGGTGAACCAGGAGCACCAGGACATCCACGCCGCGATCGAACGCCAGGACCCCGAGGCGGCCCGCGCCGCGATGCGCATCCACCTGGTGAACAGCCGCGAGCGTCAGCGCGTCGCGTACGCGAACCAGGTCGCCGGCGGATCCGCGGCCCGGCCGGCGCCGGGCCGGCGCTGACGGCCACGCCCACCGATCGACACCGAGCGCCGGGCATCCGGCAGCGAAGCGCCGCGACCTGCGGCGCCGGCCCGGCCCGGACTGGCGGGAATCGCACCGGACTCGATCTCGGCCAGGCGCGAGACGTGCACGTCCACATCTTCCCGGCCCGGACCGGCGGGAATCGCACCGGACCCGATCCCCGCCGGCGGCGAAGTTGATCCAGCCTTGACCTTCCGACGATGGGAAGGCCGATCATGGCTTCACATCCCCCGCACAGGCCCGCCGTCGGGCCGCGTGCCGACCCAGGAATCGCCATGAACGCCTCCGTTGCCGCTCCCGAGAAACCCGTGGCCACCGCCAGCGGCACCGCGACCGCACCAGCAACCTCCCCTTCGACCTCCCCCGCGACCTCCCCCGCCCCCGGCGCAGCCCCGGCCGGCACCCTCGCGCTGCCGATCACCGGCATGACCTGCGCCTCCTGTGCGCTGCGCGTCGAGAAGGCGCTGAAGGCGGTGCCGGGCGTCGGCGAAGCGGTCGTGAACCTGGCGACCGAGCAGGCCGCGCTGCGGCTGGACGCGCCGGTGCCGGCCGACACGCTCGCCGCGGCGGTGCAGCGCGCCGGCTACGGCGTCGCCACCCGCGAGACCGCGCTGCAGATCGAGGGCATGACCTGCGCCTCCTGCGTCGCGCGTGTCGAGCGCGCGCTCGGCCGCCTGCCGGGCGTGCTGTCGGCCAGCGTGAACCTCGCGACCGAGCGCGCCACGGTGCAGGCGCTGTCGACGGTCACCACGGAGACCCTGTCAGCGGCCGTCGAACGCGCCGGCTACCACGCAGCGTTGCCGGCGGACGCCGCGGCCGGCGCGCCGGCCGATGCCGCCGGCAGCGCTGCCGCGGCCCCTCTCACCGCCGCACACACGCCGTGGTGGCCGCTCTCCGAGGGCCGGGCGACCGCCGCCAGCGCCGTCTTCACGCTGCCGCTGGTGGCGCCGATGCTGCTGTCGCTGTTCGGCATCGACGCGATGCTCGGCGGCGCCTGGCAGCTCGCGCTCGCGCTGCCGGTGCAGTTCGTCTTCGGCGCGCGCTTCTACCGCGCCGGCTGGTACGCGCTGCGCGCCGGCACCGGCAACATGGACCTGCTGGTCGCGCTCGGCACCTCGGCCGCGTTCGGGCTCTCCGCCTACCTGATGTGGCGCCACGCCGGCCACGGCATGCCGCACCTGTACTTCGAGGCCTCGGCCGCGGTGATCACGCTGGTGCTGCTCGGCAAGTGGCTGGAGGGCCGGGCGAAGCGCCAGACCACCGAGGCGATCCGCGCACTGAACGCGCTGCGGCCAGCACGCGCGCGCGTGCTGCGCGACGGCGTGGAGCGCGAACTCCCGGTCGCGCAAGTCGTCGTCGGCGACCACGTGCGCGTGCGCCCCGGCGAGCGCATCGCGGTCGACGGCACCGTGCTCGACGGCCGCAGCCACGTCGACGAATCGCTGATCACCGGCGAGAGCCTGCCGGTGCCCAAGTCGCCCGGCGACCGCGTCACCGGCGGCGCGATCAACGGCGAAGGCGCGCTGACCGTGGCCACCACCGCGATCGGCGCGGAGACGACGCTCGCCCGCATCATCCGGCTGGTCGAGTCGGCCCAGGCCGGCAAGGCGCCGATCCAGCGGCTGGTCGACCGCGTCAGCGCGGTGTTCGTGCCGATCGTGCTCGGCATCGCGCTGGCGACGCTCGCCGGCTGGGTGATCGCCGGCAGCGGCTGGGAGCAGGCGCTGGTCAACGCGGTGTCGGTGCTGGTGATCGCCTGCCCCTGCGCGCTCGGGCTGGCCACGCCGACCGCGATCATGGCCGGCACCGGCGTCGCCGCCCGCCACGGCATCCTGATCAAGGACGCGCAGGCGCTGGAGCGCGCCCACGCGGTGGCGGTCGTCGCGTTCGACAAGACCGGCACGCTCACCGTCGGCCGGCCCGCCGTGGCGGCCGCGCTGCCGGCGCCCGGCGTCGCGGCGGACGACCTGCTGCGCCGCGCCGCCGCGCTGCAGAGCCGCAGCGACCACCCGCTGGCGCACGCGGTGCTCGAACGCGCGCGCGCCGACGGGCTCACGCTGCCCGAGGCCGGCGACGCGGTTGCGCTGCCCGGCCGCGGCGTCGAGGCGCGCGTCGGCGCCGAGACGCTGGTGCTCGGCAGCACGCGGCTGCTGCGCGAACTGGGTGTCGATGCCGGCGCGCTGGCCGACGACGCGCAGCGGCTCGAAGCCGACGGCCGCACGCTGTCGTGGCTGATCCGGCGCGACGTGCAGCCGGCGCGGTTGATCGGCCTGCTGGCCTTCGGCGACACGCTGAAGGACGGCGCGGCCGACGCGGTGGCGCGCCTCGCACGCCTGGGCGTCGCCTCGGTGATGCTGACCGGCGACAACGCCGGCAGCGCCCGCGCGGTGGCGCAGTCGCTCGGCATCACGGACTTCCGCGCCGAGGTGCTGCCGGCCGACAAGGCCGCGGCGGTGCAGGCGCTGCGCCAGGCGGATGCGGCCGGCCGCGGCGGCCGCGTGGTCGCGATGGTCGGCGACGGCATCAATGACGCGCCGGCGCTGGCCGCGGCCGACGTCGGCATCGCGATGTCCACCGGCACCGACGTGGCGATGGAGACCGCCGGCATCACGTTGATGCGCGGCGACCCGCGGCTGGTGGCCGACGCGCTGGACATCTCGCGCCGCACCTGGGCGACGATCCGCCGCGGGCTGTTCTGGGCCTTCGCCTACAACGTGATCGGCATCCCGCTGGCCGCGCTGGGATTGCTGAACCCGGTGATCGCCGGCGCCGCGATGGCCTTCAGCAGCGTCAGCGTGGTCGGCAACGCGCTGCTGCTGCGGCGCTGGCGGCCGGCCGCGGGCTGAGCGCGGCGGGCCGGTCGGGCACCCGCGTCACACCCAGGCGCGCAGCAGCAACCCGAGCAACCCGCAGGCGCCGATCACCGGGATCACGCCGAGCTTGAAGCGCATCAGCGCCAGCGCCGCGGCGGCGCCGATCAGTGCTGCCGGCCATTCGAAGCGGCCGCCGAAGCCGCCCGGCCACAGCACGTGGTACGCGAAGAACACCGCCAGGTTGACGATCACGCCGACCACCGCGGCGGTGATGCCGGTCAGCGGCGCGGTGAAGCGGAGCTGGCCGTGCGTCGACTCGATGAACGGCCCGCCGAGCAGGACGAAGCAGAACGACGGCAGGAAGGTGAAGAACGTGACCACCACCGCCGCCGCCGCGCCGGCCAGCGCCGGTGCTTCAGGCCCGAACACCGCCTTCGTCCAGCCGCCGACGAAGCCGACGAAGGCCACCACCATGATCAGCGGGCCGGGCGTCGTCTCGCCGAGCGCGAGGCCGTCGATCATCTGCGCGGGGGTCAGCCAGTGCTGCTGCTCGACCGCGCCCTGGTAGACGTAGGGCAGCACCGCGTACGCGCCGCCGAAGGTCAGCAGCGCGGCCTTGGTGAAGAACCAGCCCATGCGGGTGAGCGTGCCGTCCCAGCCGTGGACGAGCGTCAGCGCGCCGATCGCCGCGCCCCACAGCGCCAGGCACACCGCCAGCACCCGGCCGAAGCGCCGCCACGAGAAGCGCGCATGCGGCGGCGGCTCGCTGTGGTCGTCGATCACCGCCGGCGCGGACGACGCGGCGGCCGCCCCGTGCCCGCCGCCCACCGCGAACTTCGCCGGCGCTAGCCGCCCGCCGGCGTGGCCGGCGATGCCGGCGGCCAGCACGATCAGCGGGAACGGCAGGTCGAGCGCGAAGATCGCGACGAAGGCCGCGGCGGCGATGCCCCACAGCCAGCCGTTGCGCAGCGCACGCGAGCCGATGCGCCACGCGGCCGAAAGCACGATCGCCGTCACCGCCGGCTTGATGCCGTACAGCAACCCGGCGATCGCCGGCACGTGGCCCCAGGCCATGTAGACCCACGACAGCCCCACCAGCAGCAGCAGCGACGGCAGCACGAACAGCCCGCCGGCCACGATGCCGCCGGCCGTGCGGTGCAGCAGCCAGCCGATGTAGGTGGCGAGCTGCTGCGCCTCCGGCCCCGGCAGCACCATGCAGTAGTTCAGCGCGTGCAGGAAGCGGCGCTCGGAGATCCAGCGCCGGCGCACGACCAGGTCCTCGTGCATCACCGCGATCTGCCCGGCCGGCCCGCCGAAGCTGATCAGACCCAGCCGCAGCCAGTCGCCGCGGGCCTGGGCGAAGCTCGGCGCCGGCGGCGGCGACGCCGGGCTCAACGGGGCCGGCGCAGGTGCGGGCATGGGGCGGGCGGGAGCATGCCCCGATGTTGCCGCAGCGCGGACGCCGCGCCCGCTCAAGCGGCGTTGCGCGGCGGGATCTGCAG
>JBGAMJ010000015.1:0-65920 GCA_044223035.1 Piscinibacter sp. | reverse complement strand
CACGCCGCACGACGAAGCGCTCCGCCGGCGCCTCGCTGCCGACGGCCTCCAGCGCGGCGCGCTGCGCCCAGACGCGGTCGCTGGCGGTCCACAACGGGCCCTCGGCCGCCGACTCGATCGCCCGCACCAGCAGCACCTGGCGCGCCGCCGCCTCGTCCATGCCCGCCGCCGCTCCGGGAGAAGTCAAGCGAGCGCGCGACCGATCAGGATCCGCTGCACGTCGCTCGTGCCCTCGTAGATCTGGCACACCCGCACGTCGCGGTAGATGCGCTCGACCGGGAAGTCGGTGACGTAGCCGTAGCCGCCGTGGATCTGGATCGCCGCGCTGCACACCGTCTCGGCCATCTCGCTGGCGAACAGCTTGGCCATCGCCGCCTCCTTCAGGCAGGGCCGGCGGGCGTCCTTCAGGCTCGCCGCGTGGTGGATGAGCTGGCGCGCGGCCTCGATCTGCGTGGCCATGTCGGCGAGGCGGAACTGCAGCGCCTGGTGCTCGAAGATCGGCACGCCGAACGCCACGCGCTCCTTCGCGTAGTGCAGCGCCGCCTCGAAGGCCGCGCGCGCCATGCCCACCGCCTGCGACGCGATGCCGATGCGCCCGCCCTCCAGCCCCGACAGCGCGATCTTCAGCCCCTGCCCTTCGTCGCCGATGCGCTGCGCCACCGGCACGCGGCAGCGCTCGAACAGGATCTGCGCGGTGTCGCTGGCGTGCTGGCCGAGCTTGTCCTCGATGCGGGCCACGGTGTAGCCGGGCGTCGCGGTGGGCACGATGAAGGCACTGATGCCGCGCTTTCCGGCCGCCTTGTCGGTGACGGCGAGCACGATCGCCACGTCGCCGTTCTTGCCGCTGGTGATGAACTGCTTGACGCCGTCGAGCACGTAGTGCGTGCCGTCGGCGTCGAGCACCGCGGTGGTCCGCAATCCGTCGGCCTGCGAGCCGACGTGCGGCTCGGTCAGGCAGAACGCGCCCAGCATCTCGCCACGCGCCAGCGGCACCAGCCACTGGCGCTTCTGCGCCTCGCTGCCCCAGGCCAGCAGGATCGAGCAGACTGGGCAGTTGTTGACGCTGACGACCGTGCTGGTGGCGCCGTCGCCGGCGGCGATCTCCTCGATGATCAGCGAGAGGCTCAGGTAGTCGAGCCCGGCGCCGCCCCACTCATCGGGCACCGCGATGCCGTAGCAGCCGAGTTCGGCCAGGCCGCGCAGTTCCTCGCGCGGGAAATGGTGCTCGCGGTCCCAGCGCGCCGCGTTCGGCGCGATCCGGTCCTGCACGTAGGCGCGCACGGCATCCTGCACGGCGCGGTGGTCTTCGGACAGCAGCAAGGCGGTCTCCGGTGCGGATCTCAGTCGCTCAGACCCGCTCGATCGCCAGCGCCGCGGCCTCGCCGCCGCCGATGCACAGCGTCGCGATGCCTTTCTTCATGCCGTGGTGGCGCAGCGCACCGAGCAGCGTGACGACGATGCGCGCGCCGCTGGCGCCGATCGGGTGGCCGAGCGCGCAGGCACCGCCGTGCACGTTGACGATCTCGTGCGCCAGCTTGAACTCGGTCATCGCCGCCAGCGTCACCGCAGCGAAGGCCTCGTTGATCTCCCACAGGTCGATGTCCTTCGCGCTCCAGCCGGACTTGCGCAGCACCTTGTCGATCGCGCCGGCGGGCGCGGTGCTGAACCAGGCCGGCGCCTGTGCGTGCACCGAGTGGCCGGCGATGCGCGCCAGCGGCTCGCAGCCGACGCGCGACGCGGTGCTCTCGCGCATCAGCACCAGCGCAGCCGCGCCGTCGGAGATGCTCGACGCGTTGGCGGCGGTGATCGTGCCGTCCTTCTTGAACGCGGGCTTGAGCGTGGGGATCTTGTCGAGCCGGGCCTTGAACGGTTGCTCGTCGAACTTCACCACGGTGTCGCCGGACTTGCCGGCGACCGTCACCGGCGCCATCTCCCACTCGAAGCTGCCGTCTTCGTTGGCGAGCTTGCTGCGCTGCGTCGAGGCGATCGCGAATTCGTCCTGCCGCTCGCGCGTGAAGCCGTAGCGGGCGACGCAGTCTTCCGCGAACGAGCCCATCGAGCGGCCGCGCTCGTAGGCGTCTTCCAGGCCGTCGAGCGCCATGTGGTCGAGCAGCGCCGCGCTGCCGTAGCGCACGCCGCGGCGCACCTGCATCAGGTGCGGCGCGTTGCTCATGCTCTCCATGCCGCCGGCGACCAGGATGTCGGCCGTCTCGGCCTTCAACATGTCGTGCGCGAACATCATCGCCCGCAGGCCGGAGCCGCACATCTTTGACAGCGTGACCGCGCCGACCGACTGCGGCAGCCCGGCCGCCAGCGTGGCCTGGCGCGCCGGCGCCTGGCCCTGGCCGGCCATCAGGCAGTTGCCCATCAGCACCTCGTCGACGGCGTCGCCGGTGATGCCGGCGCGCTCGACGGCGGCACGGATCGCCACCGCGCCGAGTTCCGGCGCGGCGAGGCTGGCGAGGTCGCCGAGCAGGCCGCCGATCGGCGTGCGGGCGGCGGAAACGATGACGATCGGATCGGACATGGCGGAACTCCTGGCGCCCCTCGGGGGCTGGACGGCGGATCGGGCGCCGGGTCAGCGGCCGCGGCTGGCCGCGGGATCCGGTGCGGGACCCGGGGTGGAACCCGGCGAAGTATCGCCGTGCAGCGCCCGCTGCTGGGCGAATCGCCGCACCGCCTCGTACGGGAACACGTCGTGCACGTGGCCGGCGAGGATGTGCTGCTTGTGGCCCTGCCAGAACCGGGCGTCGAGCAGGTCGGCATGGTGCTTCATGAACACCGAGCGTACCGCCGGATTGCCGAGCAGGAAGGGCTCGAAGGTTTCCGGGAACACGTCCTTCGGGCCGACCGTGTACCAGACCTCGCCCGACATCTCCTCTTCCTCGTTGCGCGGCGTGGGCACGCGGCGGAAGTTGCAGTCGGTGACGTACTCGATCTCGTCGTAGTCGTAGAACACCACCTTGCCGTGGCGGGTGACGCCGAAGTTCTTCCACAGCATGTCGCCGGGAAAGATGTTGGCCGCCACCAGGTCCTTGATCGCGTTGCCGTACTCGATCACCGCATGCTCGATCTGCTCGCGCGTGCCTTCCTGCAGGTAGATGTTCAGCGGGATCATGCGGCGCTCGATGTAGACGTGGCGCAGGATCAGCTCGTCGCCGTCCTCCTCCAGCAGGCTGCCGCAGAAGTGGCGCAGCTCGGCCAGCAGCTCCTCGTCGAAGCGCGCGCGCGGGAAGGCCACGTTCGAGTACTCCAGCGTGTCGGCCATGCGGCCGACGCGGTCGTGCTGCTTGACCAGCAGGTACTTGCTCTGGATCAGCTCGCGCGTGGTGTCCTTCTGCGGCGGGTAGAAGTCCTTAATGACCTTGAACACGTACGGGAACGACGGCAGGTCGAACACCAGCATCACCATGCCCTTGATGCCGGGCGCGATGCGGAAGCGGTCGCTCGAATGGCGCAGGTGCTGGAGGAAGTCGCGGTAGAAGAGGTTCTTGCCCTGCTTCTGCAGCCCGATCGCGTTGTAGATCTCGGAGCGCGGCTTGCGCGGCATCATCGAGCGCAGGAACTGCACGTAGGCCGACGGCACCTCCATGTCGACCATGAAGTACGCCCGCGCGAAGCTGAACAGGATCAGCAGTTCGTCTTCGTTGAACAGCCAGGTGCCGACGGCCAGCCGGCCGTCGACGGTGTGCAGGATCGGCAGCGCGAACGGCGTCTCCTTGTAGCCGTTGATGATCTTGCCGACGACGTAGGCGCCCTTGTTGCGGAAGAACAGCGACGACAGCACCTGGATCTGGAAGTTGGCGCGCGGGCGGAATGCGCCCAGTTCGGCCAGCACGGCGCCGTGCACGTCGTCGACGTCGCGCTCCAGGTCCTCGAACTCGCGCGCGAGCTGGAAGTTGTCGATCACGCGGCGCCAGGTGTCGCGCAGCGTGTCCAGCGTCGGGTAGTAGGCGCGGTAGGTGGGCAGCGCGGCGGGTTCGTCGTTCTCGATGTACTCGGTCGAGACCGCCGGGCGCACGAAGATGAAGTCGTTGTGGAAGTACGCGCGGTGCAGGATCTTCGTGGTCACCGAGTTGAAGAAGGTCTCGGCGCACTCCGGCTGGTGGTGGTTCACCAGCAGGCCGATGTAGTGCAGCTTGACCTGCTGCCAGACGTCCATGGTCAGCGCGGCGGCGTCGAACTCGGTCTGCAGCCGCTCGGCGGCCTCGGCCACGCGCTTGTCGTAGAACTCGATGCGCTCGCGCTGGCCGCGCTGCTGGCCATGCCAGTCGGCCGCCTCGAACAGCGCCTTGGCGGCGGCGCTCGCCTCGCGGAACAGGCGGTAGTGGCGGTTGAAGCCGTCGAGCATCGCCTGCGCGATGTCGAACGCGCGGTGATCCGACAGCGCCTGCGGGAAGAGCGCTCGCTCCATCGGTCGGGTTTCAGGTGGGGGCGGCGGCGCTGGAGTCTGCAGGGGCGGCGGATACGCTGAATGCGGCGGGAGCGGAGGTGGCACCGTCGGCCGCTGCCGCCGGTGCAGCGCTGTCGGCCAGTGCGCCGTAGCGCGCGTGCACGGATTCCACCGCGCGTGCGTAGGCCTCGGGCAGGTCTTCCGGCTTGCCGACGGTCACCGTCAGGTCCTGCAGCAGGCCGTTGTGCAGGCCGTAGAACCAGCCGTGCACGTACAGCGACTGGCCGCGCACCCACGCGTCCTGCACGATCGTCGTCTGGCAGACGTTGCGCGCCTGCTCGATCACGTTCAGCTCGCACAGCGCGTTCACGCGGCTCGCCGCCGGCACGGTGGCGAGCCAGTCGCGGTGCATGTGGCGAACGTCCTGCACGTGGCGCAGCCAGTTGTCGGCGATGCCGACGCGGTTCTGGTGCAGCGCCGCCGCCACGCCGCCGCAGCCCGAATGGCCGACGACGATGATGTGCTTGACGCGCAGCATGTCGGTCGCGAACTGCACCACCGACAGGCAGTTCAGGTCCGAGTGCACGACGACGTTGGCGACGTTGCGGTGCACGAACAGCTCGCCCGGCGCCAGGCCGACCAGCTCGTTCGCCGGCACGCGGCTGTCGGCACAGCCGATCCACAGGTACTGCGGCGCCTGCTGCGCCAGCAGCCCGGTGAAGAAGCCGGGGCTCTCCGATTCGGTCCGTTGCGCCCAGAGGCGGTTGCTTTCGAACAGATCCTTCAGGGGTGTGTCCATATGCTGCGGCGCGTCAATTTTTCCTCAGTGTACGGGCGAGCGGGCCGTTGCGGAACAATGCACGCATGCCACCGCGCACCGTCACCGCCACCCGCTACGTCACGCCGCTGCGCGAGGGCGGCTCGCTGCCGGCCGTGGTGGAGGCCGACGACGACGGGCTCTACGTGCTCAAGTTCCGCGGTGCCGGCCAGGGCCCGAAGGCGCTGATCGCCGAATGGGTGGCCGGCGAGATCGCCCGCGCGCTCGGGCTGCCGGTGCCGGAGATCGTGTTCGTGCGGCTCGACGCCGAGCTGGCGCGCACCGAGCCCGACCCGGAGATCCAGGACCTGATCCGCGCCAGCGTCGGGCTGAACCTGGCGCTCGACTACCTGCCCGGCTCGGTCACCTTCGACCCGCTCGCGGAGACGCCCGACGCCGACCTGGCCTCGCGCGTGGTGTGGTTCGACGCCTTCGTCAGCAACCTCGACCGCACGCCGCGCAACGCCAACCTGCTGGTCTGGCACCGCCGCCCGTGGCTGATCGACCATGGCGCGGCGCTGTACTTCCACCACCAGTGGGACGGCCACCTGGAGCGCGCCGGCAACCCCTTTCCGCTGGTGCGCGACCACGTGCTGCTGCCGTGGGCGAGCCGGCTCGCCGCGGTCGACGCCGAACTTGCCGCGCGACTCGACGGCACCGTGCTGGAGCAGATCGTGTCCTGGCTGCCCGACGACTGGCTGGACGACGACCCGGCCTTCACCAGCCGGGATGCGCACCGCGACGCCTACGCCCGCTTCCTGCAACGCCGCCTGGAGGCGCCGCGCGCGTTCGCGGACGAGGCGATCCGCGCGCACGCCGCGCTGGCGGCCGGCGCCGCGTCCGCCGCCCCCGCCACCCGCGGCGCCCCCGGCACACGGCCCACCCGCCCGGAGGCCCGCCGTGGCTGAGCGCCGCACCTACGACTACGCGATCGTGCGAGTCGTGCCGCGCGTCGAGCGCGGCGAGTTCGTCAACGCCGGCGTGATCGTCGCCTGCGCGACCGAGGGCTACCTGCGCGCCCGCATCGAGCTGGACGAGGCGCGGCTGCTGGCGCTCGACCCCGGCGCCGACCTGGCGGCGATCCGCGCCGCGCTGGACGCGATCCCCGCGATCTGCGGCGGCGGCGACGCGGCCGGCGCGCTCGGGCGGCTGTCGGCGCGCGAGCGCTTCGACTGGCTGGTGGCACCGCGCAGCACCGCGATCCAGACCTCGCCGGTGCACGCCGGCCGCGGGGCGGACCTGGACGCGGCGCTGGAGCGGCTGGTCGAGCGCATGGTGCGGCCGCCGGCGGCGGCCCGCCCGCCCGGCCGCTGACCGCGCCGGAACCGCCTCCCGCTTCTCGAACCGGCGCAACCATCCGGCGCGCTCACTGGACGTCCCTCCGCGCTCCGGGATGAGCGCTTGGGAGCGGCCCGGCGCGCTCATCCGGCGAAATCCGGCGCCCCCATCCGGCGCCCGCGCCACGACGCCCTGTGCGGGCCGGACGACCGTCCCGCTACGCGCTTCCACGCATGCCGCCCCGCGTGCGCGGGCCTACGCTGCGCCCTCCGCCTTCAGCGAGCCCGACGATGAACCCCACCCGCCCCACTCGCGCCGTGACCGCCGGCCGCATCAGCCGACTCGATCGGCGCCGGCTGCTCCTCACCGCCACCGGTTCGGCGGCTGCCGCCGGCCTCGCGCTGCTGCCGCGCGCGCTGCGCGCCGAGACCGCCTGGCCGAGCAAGGCGATCCGCTTCGTCGTGCCGTTCGCGCCCGGCGGCAGCTCGGAGATCGTCGCGCGCAGCGCGGCTGTCGAGCTCGGCCGGCTGCTCGGCCAGAGCGTGTACGTCGACAACAAGCCGGGAGGCGCCGGCAACGTGGCGATGGCCGAGGTGGCGCGCGCGGAAGACCAGCACACGCTGATCCTCGGCCACATCGGCACGCTGGCGGTCAACCCGTACATCTTCGACAAGCTGCCGTACGACGCGAACAAGGACTTCCGGCCGATCTCGCTGCTGGCCAAGGTGCCGAGCCTGTACGTGGTGCACCCCGACGTGCCGGCGAAGACGCTGAAGGAGTTCATCGCGCTCGCGAAGGCCAAGCCGGGCCGGCTGAACTACGGCTCGGCCGGCAACGGCAGCGCCGGGCACCTGGCGTTCGAGTACCTGAAGATGGTCAGCGAGACCTTCATCACCCATGTGCCCTACCGCGGCACCGGCCCGCAGCTCACCGACCTGATGGCCGGCCGGCTCGACGCCGCTGCGGTCGGCGCGCCGGCGATCCTGCAGTTCATCAAGGCGGGCAAGCTGCGCTGCATCGCGACCGGCACCACGCAGCGCATCCCGCAGTTGCCCGACGTGCCCACCGTCGCCGAGCAGGGCTACCCGGGCTTCGAGATGACGCAGTGGTACGGGCTGCTGGCGCCGTCGACGCTGCCGCCGGCCGCCGTCGACCGCCTGGCGCCGGCGGCCGCCAGGGCGATCCGCGAGCCGGCCTCGCTGGAGCGGCTGTCGGTCGACGCGGCGCTGGCCGTCGGCAGCACGCCGGCCGAGTTCGCCGCCTTCATCGCGAAGGAGCAGCAGCGCTGGAAGGCGGTGATCGCGCGGGCGAAGATCAAGCCGGACTGAGAGGGTGAGAGGATCGGGGGCGCCGGGGTTGCGCCCGGGCACCGCGGGCGTTCGGGCGCGGAATCAGCGGATTGCCGGATTGCCGGACCTCCGCGGCGCCGCGCTGCCGGATCTCTGCGGCGCCAGGCTGCCGGTGGGGCCGGCGTGGCCGCGCCAGGCACGCGAAGGCCGGCGTGGCTACGATGCGCCGGCGGCGGCCTCCGGGCCGCACGCCCACACCGAATCCACCACCGGATCACCCAGGAGACACGCCCCATGCCCGCCAAGCTGATCGCGCTCTACAAGACGCCCGCCGACGCCGCCGCGTTCGACGCCTACTACACGTCCACCCACGCGCCGCTGGCCAAGCAGATCCCTGGGCTGCGCCGTTACGAGGTCAGCACCGGGCCGGTGAACGGCCCCGCCGGACCGTCCGGCGTGCACTTGGTGGCGGTGCTGCATTTCGATTCGGCCGAGGCGATCGGCCAGGCCTTGGCCTCGGCCGAAGGCAGCGCCGCGGCCCGCGACCTCGGCAACTTCGCGCAGGCGGGTGTCGACCTGCTGGTGTTCGACTCCAAGGACATCTGAGCGCCGGCCAGCCCGGCGCCGCACCGGGACGACGCGCGGACCGACACGCGGGCGGGCGCCGCGCCCGCCCGCCACGCCCGGCCCGCATCAAGGAAACACGATCACCTGCCGCACCGCGCTGCCGTCGTGCAGCCGGTCGAAGCCGAGGTTGATGTCGTCCAGCGCCAGCCGCCCGCTGAGCAGCCGGTCGACCGGCAGGCGGCCCTGGCGGTACAGCTCCAGGTAGCGCGGGATGTCGCGCGAGGGCACGCAGGTGCCGATGTAGCTGCCCTTGAGCGTGCGCTCCTCGGCCACCAGGCTGACCGGGTTCAGCGCGAAACGGGCGGCCGGCGGCGGCAGGCCGGCCGTCACCGTCGTGCCGCCGCGGCGCGTGACGGCATAGGCCAGCTCCAGCGCACGCACCGAGCCCGCGAATTCCAGCGCCGCCTCCACGCCGCCGCCGCTCAGCGCCCGCACCTGTTCCACCGCATCCGCCTGACCGGCGTTGACGGTATGGGTGGCGCCCAGCGTGCGCGCCTGCGCCAGCTTGGCGTCCGACAGGTCGACCGCGACGATCTGCCGCGCGCCCGCCGCCAGCGCGCCGATCAGCGCCGCCAGCCCCACGCCGCCCAGCCCGACCACCGCGACCGACGCGCCGGCGCGCAGCCGCGCGGTGTTCACCACCGCGCCCACGCCGGTCAGCACCGCGCAGCCGAACAGCGCGGCCTCGTCGAGCGGCACCGCCGGGTCGATCTTGACCAGCGAACGGCGCGACACCGTCGCGTACTCGGCGAACACCGAGCAGCCCAGGTGGTGGTTCAGCGGCGCGCCGGCGTCGCTCAGGCGGCGGGCGCCGGACAGCAGCGTGCCGGCACCGTTGGCCGCCGCGCCCGGCTCGCACAGCGCCGGCCGGCCCTCGGCGCAGGGCGCGCAGTGGCCGCAGCTCGGCACGAAGACGACGACCACGTGGTCGCCGCGCTGCAGGTCGGTCACGCCCTCGCCCAGCGCGTCGACGACGCCCGCCGCCTCGTGCCCCAGCGCCATCGGCATCGGCCGCGGGCGGTCGCCGTTGATCACCGACAGGTCCGAATGGCACAGGCCGGCCGCAGCGACGCGGATCAGCACCTCGCCCGGGCCGGGCGGCGCGAGATCGACCTCGCGGATCGCCAGCGGGCGGCTGTCGGCGTACGGCGGCAGCACGCCCATGCGGTCGAGGACGGCGGCTCGGATCTTCATGCGGTGCTCCTCGCGATGGCGCCGGCAGCGCGCGCGGCCGGCGGGGGACGCATTCTCGGCCAGGCGCAGGCGGGAGCCTGATTGAGGCACCCGCAGCCACGAGAATGGGCAAGGGCGCCCCGGACGTTTGGGACTGGCCTCGAGGTTCGCTTGAGGTGCGGTGTGAGGGTACACAGTCCGCTTGCCCTCTGGGCCCGCCGGCGCGCCGCGGTTGCTACCATGTTGCGGCGCCCAAGGAACGCCCGCACGCCCATAAACGCAGCAGAGATCGAACAAGCCATCTCCGACCTGACCCTTCAGCCCATTGCCGCCGCCGAGTTCCCTTTCGCCCTGGTGGCCGCCTTCGGCAACGATGAAACCACCCTCAGGCGCCTTCTCGCCGGCGACTACAAGGCCTCCGACGTGCCCGGCGGCGTGCTCCAGCGCCACAACATCCACATCGCCATCTGCCAAGCCGGCTCCACGAGTGCCGGGCGGCACGCTCTGCGCAGCAGCCTCGCCACCGCAAAGGGCAAGGCCAAGTTCATCCTCGCCACGGACGGCCTGATGCTCGTGGCCGAAGGCCTCACAGCGGGCTGCGCGACAACCCGGACTCGGCCACGTCCGAACGCCGTCGGGACATGAACCACTTCATGCGGAGCGCGCGGCGCGGCGGGTAGTCCAGTGAGCGACCCCGTCAACCTGACGCCGCCGCCGCCGGGCTATGCCGAGTGGCTGGCAGAGCTGAAGACCCGCATCCACTCCGCGCAGCAGCGAGCCACGCTGGCCGTCAACCGCGAACTGGTACTGCTGTACTGGCAGATCGGCCGCGACATCCTGACGCGGCAAGCTGAGCAAGGCTGGGGCGCGAGGGTTGTCGACCGTCTGGCGAAAGACTTGCGAGCGGCCTTTCCCGGCATGAAGGGCTTCTCGCCGCGCAACCTGACATATATGCGGGCGTTTGCCGATGCAAGGCCGGACGCGGAGTTTGTGCAAGCGGTGCTTGCACAATTAACCTGGTACCACCAGTTGGCCCTGCTGGACAAGTTGCCCGGGCCACAGGCGCGCCGCTGGTACGCGGCCAAGACCATCGAGCACAACTGGTCGCGCAACATACTGGTGATGCAGATCGAAACCCGGCTGCTGGAACGCACCGGCCAGGCTGTCACCAATTTTCCAGCGACTCTGCCCGCGCCGCAGTCCGACCTGGCGCGGGAATCCATCAAAGACCCGTACCGCTTCGACTTCCTCGGCCTGAGCGTGGCGGCGCAGGAGCGGGAGATCGAACATGCGCTGGTGCGCCACGTCACCGAGTTCCTGCTGGAGCTGGGCGCCGGCTTCGCCTTCGTCGGCCGGCAGGTGCTGCTGGACGTGGGTGGCGACGAGTTTTTCATCGACCTGCTGTTCTATCACTTGAAGCTGCGCTGCTACATGGTGATCGAACTCAAGGGCGGCAAGTTCAAGCCCGAACACCTGGGGCAGTTGGGCTTCTACCTGACTGCGGTGGATCGCCAGATCAGGAGCGAGCACGACAACCCCACCATCGGCCTGCTGCTTTGTAAAGGCAAGAACAAGGTTGTTGCCGAATACGCCCTGGGCGACAAGTCACAGCCGATGGGTGTGGCCGAATACAAGCTGCTGGAGTCGCTGCCGCCGGAGCTGCAAACCAGCCTGCCGAGCATCGACCAGATCGAGCGCGAACTGGGCGGCGCCGCTGACCCCAAAGACTCCGACGACTCGACCGCGGACGACGAATAGGCCACCGCGCCCACGCCGGCCAGCACCGCGCAGCCGCGCGACCTGCCGACACGGCGGCGACATCGCAGCATCGGGTTTGCAACAGGCGGCCGACGCGCAAGCTGCGGGACATTAGCGCCCTGACGTTGCAGACGATCGCGAAGCCGATCAACATGCCGCCCCACCCGCTCGGCTCGAAGCCCACGCCGCACCGCCTGCCGCCGAGACGCACCCGCCCGACATCGACCCCCCGCCGGCGACGGACGCCGCCGGACGGCCCCAACCGGAGACACCCGCCATGAGCACCCCCCGCACCACCACGCCGGCCCCGCTGCTGGCCGGCCTGATCGGACAAGGCATCGCCCGCTCGCTGACACCGGCGATGCAGGAGGAAGAAGCCCGCCAGCACGGCCTGCGCCTGCACTACCAGATCATCGACCTGGACCGCACGAAGTCCACCCTCGACGACCTGCCGGGCCTGATCCGCGCGGCGCGCACGATGGGCTTCGCCGGGCTGAACATCACCTACCCGTGCAAGCAGGCGGTGATCCCGCTGCTCGACGACCTGTCGGAGGAGGCGCGCGCGATGGGCGCGGTCAACACCGTCGTCAATGAAGGCGGCCGGCTGACCGGCCACAACACCGACGGCTCCGGCTGGACCTGGGGCTTCCGCCGCGCGCTGCCGGACGCCAGGCTGGACCGCGTGGTGCTGCTCGGCGCCGGCGGCGCCGGCTCGGCGATCGCGCACGCGGTGCTGCGCCTGGGCGCCGGCCACCTGACGCTGGTCGACAGCGACGTGCCGCGCGCGAACCTGCTGGCGCAGAGCCTGAACGCGCTGTACGGCGCCGGCCGCGTCGATGCGACGGGTGACATCGCCGCCGCGCTGAAGGGCGCCAACGGCCTGATCCACGCCACGCCGACCGGCATGGACAAGCTGCCCGGCCTGCCGCTGGACGCGGCGCTGCTGCGGCCGGACCTGTGGGTGTCGGAGATCGTCTATTTCCCGATCGAGACGGCGCTGCTGAAGGCGGCCCGCGCGATCGGCTGCCCGATCTCCGACGGCGGCGGCATGGCGGTGGGCCAGGCGATCGGCGCGTTCCGCCTGTTCACCGGGCTCGACGCCGACCCGGAGCGCGTCAGCGCGCACTTCCTGAGCCTGCTGGCGCAGCGCGCGGACGCGTCGGCCTGACCCGGCGCCGACGTTCCGGCACCGAACCCGCCCGAGCAGCCGCCTCCGAAGGATCACCCCATGCGACATTCGATCGCCACCGTCTCGCTGTCGGGCATGCTGCGCGAGAAGCTGGAGGCGATCGCCGCCGCCGGCTTCGACGGCGTCGAGATCTTCGAGAACGACCTGCTGCACTTCTCCGGTTCGCCGCGCGAGGTGCGCCGCATCGCCGAGGACCTCGGCCTCGTCATCGACCTGTTCCAGCCCTTCCGCGACTTCGAGGGCGTGCCCGAGGCGCAGTTGCTGCGCAACCTGGACCGCGCCGAACGCAAGTTCGACCTGATGCAGGAGCTGGGCGCGCCGCTGGTGCTGGTGTGCTCGAACGTGCAGCCGAACGTGAGCGGCGAGGTCGAGGCGGTCGCCGCGCAGCTCCACCGGCTGGCCGAGCGCGCCGCCAGGCGCGGCCTGCGGATCGGCTTCGAGGCGCTGGCCTGGGGCACGCGCATCCACCGCTTCGCGCAGGCCTGGGCGGCGGTCGAGCGGGCGAACCACCCGAACCTCGGGCTGATCCTCGACAGCTTCCACACGCTGTCGATCCGCGACGACCCGGCGCCGATCGCCGACCTGCCCGGCGACAGGATCTTCTACGTGCAGCTCGCCGACGCACCCTGGGTGCAGACCGACGTGCTCTCGCACAGCCGTCACTACCGCTGCTTTCCCGGCCAGGGCGAATTCGACGTCACCGGCTTCCTCGGCCGCGTGCTCGACGCTGGCTACACCGGGCCCATCTCGCTGGAGATCTTCAACGACGAGTTCCGCTCCGCGCCGGCACGCGCCAATGCCGTCGACGCGCTGCGCTCGCTGCGCTGGCTGGAGGAGCAGGTCGCGCTGGCGCGCGCCGCGCGCACGCCGGCCGTGCCGCCCTACGCCGTGCCGTTGTTCGAGGCCCCGCCGCCGCCGCGGCTCGACGGCTGGTCGTTCATCGAATTCGCGGCCGACCCGGCCGCCGCCGAGCGGCTGGCGGCGTTGCTGACCCGGCTGGGTTTCGCGCGCACCGGCCGCCACCGCTCGAAGGACGTCGACCTGTACGCGCTGGGCGGCGTGCGCGTGGTGCTGAACCTGGAGCAGGATTCGCTCGCCCGCAGCTACCACGAGTTGCACGGCACCTCGGTCTGCGCGCTCGCGCTGAGCTGTGCCGACGCGCCGGCCGCGATGGCCCGCGCCGAGGCGCTGGGCTGCACGCCGGTGTCGGGCCGCATCGGCGACGACGAGCTGGCGATCCCGGCGGTGCGCGCACCGGACGGCAGCCTGGTCTACTTCTGCGCTGCGCCGGGCGGCGCTGCGCCCGGCTTCGAAGCCGACTTCCTGCCGGTGCCGGTGACCGCGCCCACCGTCGCGGCCGCCGGCCGAGCGCGCGTCGACCACGTCGTGCAGGTGCTGCCGGCCGGCCAGGTGGAGCCCTGGGTGCTGTTCTACCGCGCGGTGCTCGGCCTCGCGCCGCAGCGCAACGTGTTGCTGCACGACCCCTACGGCGTGATCAAGAGCCGCGAGATCGAGTCGGCCGACCAGGCGGTGCGTTACTCGCTGATGGTGTCCGAGCGCGACAACACCTCGGCCTCGCGCTCGGTGTCGCGCTTCGGCGGCGCCGGCGTCAGCCAGATCGCGATCCGAGTCGACGACGTGATCGCCACCGTCGCCGAGCTGCGCCGCCGCGGCGCGCCGATGCTGCCGATACCCGACAACTACTACGACGACCTGGCCGCCAAATACGAGCTGCACCCCGCCTTCCTGGCCGCGCTGCGCGCCAGCGGCGTGCTGTACGAACGCGGCGCCCGCGGCGAGTTGCTGCACGCCTATTCGGCGCCGTTCGAAGACCGCTTCGAGTTCGAATTCCTCGAGCGCCGCGGCGGCTACGACCAGTACGGCTCGACCAACGCCCCGGTGCGCCTGGCCGCGCTGGCGGAGTGGCGCGCCGGGCGGGGCTGAGTCTCTCGGGCGGATCCGGGCTGGCGTGGCTCTTCGCGCCGCGGCATGTCTGCGCGGCGCGGCAGGCGGCATCCGCTGGGGGCTCATGCTGGGGCGGTCTCCGCTTCGCTCCGACTGCACTGTGGTGCTCGATCTGGGGTCGCGTCGCAGAACTCGCTATGTTCGCTGCGCTCACTCCGCTCAAACAGCTGCGCCGAGTCAGACAACGAAGCGCGCTGCGCGCCACCGCTCCTCATCTGCCCCCCTCGTCGCCCCAAATCGCCCCAGCGGATGCCGCCTGCCGCGCTGTGTCACGGTTTGTTCTTTTCGATCGCGAAACCCGACGTCCCTGCGAAGGCGCGGGCGGGCAGGCCGTCGCGGCGCGCCTTGCGAGGCGCCGAGAAGCCCTTGGCTCGTGGCCGCGCGCGCAGCGCGCTTCGTGGTCTGACTCGTCGCAACTGTCCGAACGCAGCGAACGAAGTGAGCGTAGTGAGTTCTGCGACGGGCCACGAGACCGAGCATCGCAGGGGAGTCGGAGCGCAGCGGAGACCGCCTCGCCGAAGCGCCGCGGCGGCCTGCCCGCCCGTGCCTTTGCCGCACCAACCGTTTCGAACGATGGCGATCACCAGCCGACCGAAACCGACCGCATGCCAGCGCCAGTCAACATCGATCAGCGCGGAAACGCCCCCAGCGGCGCGACACCCGGCGCCAGCTCGGCCGGCGTGCGGGCCACGTTCAGCACCAGCGACACGGTGACGAAGTAGCCGACCAGCGCGACCAGGTCGATGACGCCGCGCTCGCCGAGGCGGGCGACCAGCGCACCGTAGGCCGGCTCGCCGAGACCGTGGTGGGCGAGCAGTTCGACCACCGCGTCGTGCACCAGTGCCTCGTCGGCGTCCATCGCGGGCGGGCGGCAGCCTTCGCGCAGCGCGTCGATCGTCGCCGCCGCGGTGCCGGCCTTCAGCGCCAGCGGCACGTGCACGTTCCACTCGAAGGTCTGCGTCAGTCGGCGCGCGACCACCAGCGTCGCGAACTCCGACAGCCGCGGCGGCAGCGCGCTGTCGAAGCGCAGGTATTCGCCGACGCGCTGCAGCCGCGCCATCAGTTCCGGGCTGCGCAGCAGCGGGATGAACGGGCCGCGCACGGCGCCGCGCGGGCCGGCGATCAGTTCGGCCGCGGCGGCGCGCTGGCGCTCGTCCATCGCCTCCGGGGCGAGCGGCGGCATGCGATCGGTGTTCGGGCTCATCGGGACATCCTTGCTGACAGGGTTTCGGTCGGGGCGGCCGGGTCCATCGTGTCGATCCGGTCGATCGGCGAGATCGCGTCTGCGAGCGGCTCAGCCCGCGCGCGGCCGCCGCCGAGCAGCGCGAAAGCGCTGAGCAGCAGCACCGCGGCGGCGAGCAGGCTCGGCATCCGCAGCGCGTCGGCCAGGCCGGCGGCGTCGCGCAGCGTCAGCGGGCCGATCCACTGGCCGGCGGCCATCGCGGTGGTCATCGCGGCGATCAGGCGCGGCGTGCCGGCGCCGCCGATGCGGCGGGCCTCCTGCATGCCGGCCATCGTCATCACCATGAAGGTGCCGCCGACGCACAGCGCCGATACGAGCAGCGTCGCAAGGCTCATGTGCCAGGCCGGCGCGAGCACGCCCACGGCCATCACGACCTGGCTGGCGGCCCACACGCGGCGCGGCGGGGCGTTGCGCCACAGCGTGGCGGTGGCGACGGTCGACAGCGCCGCGGCGGCACCGAACAGCGGCCAGGTCCAGCCGAACACCGCCGGATCGTCGACCAGCGCACGCGCCGCCGCCGGCAGGAAGGTGGCCGGGATGATGTAGCCGTAGCCGAGCGCGCCGTAGCACAGCACCAGCCGCCAGCCTTCGCGGCCGAGCGGCGCGGCGGGCGGGTCCAGGCGGGCCGGCGCCGCGCCGTCCGGCCGGCCGCCCGCCGCCTGCCCACCCACCGGAAGCCCGGCCGCGGCATCCCCGCCGATCGCCAGCGGCCGCCAGAGCAGCGCGGCGGCCACCGCGGCGATGCCGCCGAGCGCGAGCCAGCCGTCCGCCGGCGTCGCTCCGGCCGCGCCGATCGCGAGGCCGACCAGCCCCGCGAGCGCGACGCCCAGGCCGACGCCTGCGTAGATCGTGCCGCCGCGCCGGGTGCGCTCGGCCGCGCCGAGCACCGACAGCGTCCAGGCCGACACCCCGACGAACACCATCGCGCTGGCGACGCCGGCCAGCGCCCGCCACACCAGCCAGGCCACCGGCTCGCTGGTCAGACCCATCGCCAGCGTCAGCGGCGCCACGCCGACGAGCCCGCCGCGCGCCAGCCGGCGCACTGGCTGGCGCAGTGCCAGGCACAGCAGGGCTCCGGCGAGGTAGCCGGCGTAGTTGGCGCTCGCCAGCCGCGCCCCCTGCGCCACGCTCAGGCCGGCGTGCTGCTGCATCAGCGGCAGCAGCGGCGTGAAGGCGAAACGGCCGATGCCCATCGCCGCCGCCAGCGCGGCCAGCCCGGCGAGCGCGGCGACGCGCGGGGGCACGGCGGGCGCGGACTGCAGCGTGGACACAGCGGACATGGTGGACACGGTGGACACGGTGGACACGGCGGCGGGCAAGGTGTCATGCGGCTTCATGACCACGATCCTAGGTCGACAAGTCGTTCGTGCATACTGAATAATCGAGAAGGACTCGTTCTCGACCGACGAACATCTGGAGCCCACGGCGATGGAACTGGCCGACCTGCACATCTTCAAGACCGTCGCCGAGGAAGGCGGCATCGTGCGCGCCTCGCGCAAGCTGCACCGCGTGCCGTCGAGCATCACCACGCGGGTGCAGCAGCTCGAATCGGCGGTCGGCACGGCGCTGTTCGTGCGCGAGAAGCAGCGGCTGCACCTGTCGCCGCAGGGCGAACTGCTGCTCGGATATGCCGACCGGCTGCTGCGCCTGGCCGACGAGGCGCGGGCCGCGGTGGCCGGCAGCGCACCGCGCGGGCTGTTCCGCCTCGGCGCGCTCGAAAGCACCACCGCCAGCCGCCTGCCCGCGGTGCTGGCGCGCCTGCACCGCGACTGCCCGGAGCTGCGCGTCGAACTCACCACCGGCACCAACGACGCGCTGACCGCCGCGGTGGCCGACCGCCGGCTCGACGCCGCCTTCGTCGCCGAGACGCCGTCCGCCGACGCGCTGGCGGCGCTGCCGCTGTTCGCCGAGCGGCTGCTGCTGATCTCGTCGCTGGCGCATCCGCCGATCGCGCGGCCGGCCGACGTGGCCGGTGAATCGGTGATCGCCTTCCCGCAGGGCTGCGCGTACCGCCGGGTGCTCGAACGCTGGCTCGGCGACCGCAACCTGGCGACGGTGCGCGTGCTGGAGCTGTCGTCGTACCACGCGATCGTCGCCTGCGTCGCCTCGGGCACCGGCGTGGCGGTGGTGCCCGAGTCGGTGCTCGACACGGTGCATGCCGCCGCGGTTGCGCGCCATCCGCTTCCGCAGGTGCTGAGCCAGGTGGTGACGCCGCTGATCTGGCGCAACGCCGACCGCTCGCCGGCGGTGCTGGCGCTGCGCGCGCTGCTCGCGGATCTGCTGGGCGCCGGGCCGGCAGACCGCCTCGCCGATCCGCCGGGTGACCGGTTCGCGGATCGGCCCGCGCATCAGCCCGGCGCCCCGCGCGACGCCATTGCCCCGCCGCCGGCCGCGGCACCCGCGCCCGCCGGAGCGCGGCCATGAACGCGCTCCAGGCCCTCGCCGGCGACACGCCGGTCGCCACCACGCTGCTGGCGCTGATCGTCGTCGCCAGCCTGGTGGGGCTGAAGTTCGCACCCGGCTGGCTGGACCGCCAGCTCTTCCGCCCGTATCACCTGCTGCGGCGCGGCGAGTACGCCACGCTGGTCACCAGCGCGTTCGTGCATGCCGACCTGGCGCACCTGCTGTTCAACGGCTTCACGCTGTGGGCCTTCGGCTTCGGGCTGGAGCGGCGGCTCGGCAGCGGCGCGTTCCTGGCGCTGTACGCGATCGGCATCGCGGTCAGCGACCTCGGCACCTGGCTGCGCCACCGCCACGACCCCGGCTACCGCTGCCTGGGCGCGAGCGGCGCCATCCTCGCGGTGCTGTTCGCGTCGATCGTGGTCGCGCCGACGCAGTCGATCTTCGTGCTGCCGATCCCGGTGCCGATCCCGGCGCCGCTGTTCGCGCTCGGCTACCTCGCGTACAGCGTGTACGCGTCGCGCCAGGCGCGCGGCCGCGTCAACCACGACGCCCACCTCGGCGGTGCGGTCGCCGGGCTGCTGTTCGTCGCGCTCGTCGATCCGGCCGCATTTGCGCGGGCCGGGCGCACGTGGTGGCAGATGCTGGGGTGAACCGCCGATCGCGCGGCGTTGTTCGGGTCGTGGTCCACCAGGCTGCCGATGTGCTCCATGACCTGCGGCCAGTCCTTCGTGGCGACCGTCGACACGCCGTCGCGGATGTCCGGGTCGACCGGGACGACGGCGTCCGCGCTGCGACCACCCCCGCCACCCCCGCCGCCGGCCGCGAAGGCGGGAGGGCCGCCCAGCAAAAGCGCGAGGACGGCGACGGACGCGAGGGTCTTGTTCCTGGCGATGGCTCCGCAAACGGTGGATGGATGGATGGATCGGGTCGGCGGGTCGCGATGGCCGCGCAACCGCGCTCACCGCAGGTCGATGCGGCCGTAAGCCGCGTGCACCTCGTCGCCCGGCCCGGCGGCGTAGAACAGCGTGCGGATGGGCTGGTCGTTCAGGCCGTTGCCGAAGGCGATACCCCACAGTCCGTCGATCACGATCGGCGTGCCGTCGGGCTGGCTCAGCGTGCCGAGCAGGGCGCCGCTGCGCGGATCGAAGGCATGGATCCGGCCGTCGCCGAAGTTGCCGACCAGCAGCACGTGGCTGAACGGCCCGAACCCGTCCGGCGACATCGCCAGGCCCCAGGGCGCGTTCAACGCGCCGCCGGCAGGCCGGGGTCGACGAAGCCGCCGGCGCGCTCACCCTCTCAGATCGATGCCGCCCGGCAGCACCGTCGACAGGTCGTCGACCGTCTCCTCGAGCTGCACCAGCGTGGCCTGGCGCGCGCCCAGCGGATCGCGGTTGCGCAGCGCGGTCAGGATGGCCTTGTGCCGCGGCAGCGACAGTGCGTGCGTGTTCGGGTGCTGGCTGCTGAGCTTGATCGATTCGCGCAGCGCGAGCGACAGCATGTTGCCGATGTAGGCCAGCAGCTCGTTGTTGGTGGCTTCGGCGATGCGGCGGTGGAAGGCCACGTCGGGCTCCAGCAGTTCCTCGGGCGTGCGGGCGGCTTCCATGCCGGCGTAGGCGTCGGCGATCGACTGGAGCTGCGCCTCGGTGGCCACCTTGGCCGCCAGCGCCGCCGCGGCCGGCTCGATGATGCGGCGCACCGTCACCAGGCTGCTGACGAACTCGCGCTTGGGCTTGGTCTGGATCAGCCAGTACAGCACGTCGGGGTCGAGCAGGTGCCATTCGCTGGACGGCCGGACGATCGCGCCGGCGCGCTGCTTGGACAGCACCAGCCCCTTGGCGACGAGCACGCGCACCGCCTCGCGCAGCACCGGCCGGCTGACCTCGTAGGTGGCGAGCAGCGCCGCCTCGGCGGGCAGCCGTTCGCCCGGCTTCAGCTCGCCGCCGACGATGCGCAGGCCCAGCTCGCGCACGATGCGGCCGTGCATGCTCTTGCCGTCGGGCTTGCGGCCGTAGGTGGAGGCATCGGAGCGGGGCTTCGAATCCATGAAGGGGGTCGTCGCTACATCGGAACATCGACGGCGGAATCCTACCGCCTCGGTACGGCGGCCCCGGGGCGCGCCGTGTCAGCCGGCGTGGGTGTAGGCGGTCTTCACGCCGGTGTAGAACTCGCGCGCATGGCTGCCCTGCTCGCGCGGGCCGTAGCTCGATCCCTTGCTGCCGCCGAAGGGCACGTGGTAGTCCACCCCCGCCGTCGGCAGGTTGACCATCACCATGCCGGCCTGCGCATGCTGCTTGAAGTGCGCGGCGTGCTTCAGCGAGCGCGTGCACAGGCCGGCCGAGAGGCCGAACTCGGTGTCGTTGGCCACCGCCAGCGCCTCGTCATAGTCGCGCACGCGCACGACGTTGGCCACCGGGCCGAAGACTTCCTCGCGGCTGATCGTCATCGCGTTGGTCGTGCCGGTGACCAGCGCGGGAAGCTGGTAGAAGCCCGGCGTCTCGCGCTCGACGACCTCGCCGCCGAAGGCGAGCTCGCCGCCCTCGTCGCGGGCGATGCGCAGGTAGCGCAGGTTCTGCTCGAGCTGGCGCGAGTCGACCACCGGGCCGATGTCGGTGCCGGGTTTCAGCGCGTGGTCGATCGTCAGGCTCTTCAGCTTCGCGACCACCGCGTCGACGAAGGCGTCGTGGATGCCTTCGGTGACGATGAAGCGGCTGGACGCGGTGCAGCGCTGGCCGGTCGAGTAGTAGGCGCCCTGCACCGCGGCGTTGACGGCCACGGCGAGGTCGGCGTCGTCGAGCACGACGAGCGGGTTCTTGCCGCCCATCTCGGCCTGCACCTTGGCCTGGCGCGCGGCGCCGGCGGCGATCAGCCGGCGGCCGGTGGCGACCGAGCCGGTGAAGCTCAGCGCCTTGACCGCCGGCGAATCGACCAGCGCCTGGCCGACCAGCGACCCCGGGCCCATCACCAGGTTGAACACGCCGCGGAACTCCGGGTTCTTCAAGGCGGTGCGGCTGAGGATCTCGGCCAGCGTCCAGCTGCTGCCCGGCACCAGCTCGGCCGGCTTGAAGACCACGCAGTTGCCGTAGGCGAGCGCCGGCGCGATCTTCCATGCGGGAATCGCGACCGGGAAGTTCCACGGCGCGATCAGGCCGACCACGCCCAGCGGCTGGCGGAACACCTCGACGCCGACGCCCGGCCGCACCGACGCCAGCAGCTCGCCGGCGGCGCGCAACGCCTCGCCGGCGAAGAACTTGAAGATCATCGCGGCGCGCACCGTCTCGCCGATGCCCTCGGGCAGCGTCTTGCCTTCCTCGCGCGAGAGCAGGCGGCCGATCTCGTCCTTGCGGGCCAGCAGTTCGCTGCCGACCGCGTCGAGCACGTCGAAGCGCTGCTGCGGCGTCGACGCGGCCCAGGCCGGGAACGCGGACTGCGCGGCGGCGACCGCCTGCGCGGCCTGCGCGGCGTCGGCCTGCGCGTAGTCGCCGATCACGTCGCGGGTGTCCGACGGGTTGAGGTTCGGGCGCGTGTCCACGCCGGGAACCCATTCGCCGTGGATGAAGTTGTCGAAGCGGTTCATGTCGTTTGCACCCTCTCAGACTCTCAGACTCTCAGACTCTTAGGCAGCCCAGCGCAGCACCAGCGGATCCAGCCGGCGCGCGGCTTCCAGCAGGCCGGCGCGCACCGCCGGCTGCATCGGCGGGAAGGGGTGGCGCGGTGCCTCGCAGGCGATCACGCCGCCGGCCTTCATCAGCGCCTTGGCGGCGAGCAGGCCGCCCTGGCGGTTCTCGAAGTTGATCAGCGGCAGCCAGCGGGTGTACTCGGCGATCGCGTCTTCGCGCCGGCCCGCGGCATAGGCGTCGACGATGCGGCGAATGCCGTCCGGGTAGCCGCCGCCGGTCATCGCGCCGGTCGCGCCGGCGTCGAGGTCGGGCAGCAGCGTGATCGCCTCCTCGCCATCCCAGGGGCCTTCGATCGCGTCGCCGCCGAGCGCGATCAGCTCGCGCAGCTTGCTCGCGGCGCCGGCGGTCTCGATCTTGAAGTAGCGCACCCGGTCGATCTGCTGTGCCATGCGCGCGAGGAAGGCGGCCGACAGCGGCGTGCCGGCGATCGGCGCGTCCTGGATCATGATCGGGATGGCGATCGCGTCCGACAGCCGGGCGTAGAACTCGAAGATCTGCGCCTCGCCGACGCGCAGCGTGGCGCCGTGGTACGGCGGCATCACCATCACCATCGCGGCGCCCTGCTCCTGCGCGCGGCGGCTTCGCTCGGCGCAGACGCGGGTGCCGAAATGCGTGGTCGTCACGATCACCGGCACGCGGCCGGCCACGTGCTCGAGGATCGTCCGCGTCAGCGTCTCGCGCTCGTCGTCCGACAGCACGAACTGCTCGGAGAAGTTCGCCAGGATGCACAGGCCGTGGCTGCCGGCGTCGATCATGAAGTCGACGCAGCGCTTCTGGCTGGCGAGGTCGAGCGCGCCCGCCTCGTCGAAGGTGGTGGGGACGACGGGGAAGACGCCCCGGTACGGTCGCTGGTGGGTCATGGCGGCGGCGTGTGGAATCAATGCGGATCAATGCGAATGGCGCGGCACGGCCGCACCGCGGCAGCCGACCAGGAACCCGAAGTCGCAGCCCTCGTCGGCCTGCAGCACGTGCTCGACGTACAGGTGCCGGTAGCCGCCAGCGTCGAGCGGGTCGGGCCGCTGCTCGGCCTGCCAGTCGGCCAGCCGGCGGGCGATCTCGGCGTCGGGAACGTCCAGGTGCAGGCGGCCGGATTCGCAGTCGAGCTCGATCCAGTCGCCGTCGCGCACCACCGCCAGCGGGCCGCCGGCCCGCGCCTCGGGCGCGACGTGCAGCACCACCGTGCCGTAGGCGGTGCCGCTCATGCGCGCGTCCGAGATGCGCACCATGTCGGTCACGCCGGCCGCCAGCAGCTTGGGCGGCAGGCCCATGTTGCCGACCTCGGCCATGCCGGGGTAGCCGCGCGGGCCGCAGTTCTTCAGCACCAGCACCGAATCGGCGCCGACCGGCAGCGCCGGGTCGTCGATGCGCGCCTTGTAGTGCTCCAGGTTCTCGAACACCACCGCCTGGCCGCGATGGCGCAGCAGGTGCGCGCTCGCGGCCGACGGCTTCAGCACCGCGCCGCGCGGCGCCAGGTTGCCGCGCAGCACGCGGATGCTGCCGTCGCCGACCAGCGGCCGGTCGAGCGGGCGGATCACCTCGGCATCGTGGATCGCGGCGTCCTTGACGTTGTCCCACAACGAACGGCCGTTGGCGGTGAGCGCGTCCGGATGCGGCAGCAGCCCGGCTTCGCCGAGGCGCCGCAGCACGCCGGGCAGGCCGCCGGCGTAATAGAACTCCTCCATCAGGAAGCGGCCCGACGGTTGCAGGTCGACCAGCGTCGGCGTGCCGCGGCCGATGCGCGTCCAGTCGTCGAGTTCGAGCGCCACGCCGATGCGCCCGGCGATCGCCTTCAGGTGGATCACCGCGTTGGTCGAGCCGCCGATCGCCGCGTTGGCGCGGATCGCGTTCTCGAACGCGGCGCGGGTCAGCAGCTTCGACAGCTTCAGGTCCTCGCGCACCATCTCGACGATGCGCATGCCCGACAGGTGGGCCAGCACCTGCCGGCGCGCGTCGACCGCGGGGATCGCCGCGTTGTGCGGCAGGCTCACGCCCAGCGCCTCGGCCATGCAGGCCATCGTCGACGCGGTGCCCATGGTGTTGCACGTGCCGGCCGAGCGCGACATGCCGGCCTCGGCGGCGAGGAAGTCGTGGATCGTGATCGTGCCGGCCTTGACCTGCTCGGAGAGCTGCCACACGACGGTGCCGGAGCCGATGTCTTTTCCGTTGTGTTTGCCGTTCAGCATCGGCCCGCCGGTGACAACGATCGCCGGCACGTCGCAGCTCGCCGCGCCCATCAGCAGCGCCGGCGTGGTCTTGTCGCAGCCGACCATCAGCACCACCGCGTCGATCGGGTTTCCGCGGATCGCCTCCTCCACGTCCATGCTGGCCAGGTTGCGGGTCAGCATCGCGGTCGGCCGCAGGTTGGATTCGCCGTTGGAGAACACCGGGAACTCGACCGGGAAGCCGCCCGCCTCGAACACACCGCGCCGCACGTGCTCGGCCAGCTTGCGGAAGTGCGCGTTGCAGGGCGTCAGCTCCGACCAGGTGTTGCAGATGCCGATGACAGGCTTGCCCTGGAACTCGTGGTCCGGGATGCCCTGGTTCTTCATCCAGCTTCGGTACATGAAGCCGTTCTTGTCGGCGGTGCCGAACCAGGCGGCCGAACGCAGCGTCACGGGGGACTTGGACATGGGGTTCTCGTGGGTTCGTTGCACCCGATTAAAGTATGACTAATCATCGACATTTGCAAGTGCAAACCCGGATAGTCTGACTTATATGTAGTCAATAGTATGACTTCTCTCGGCCCGAGCCCACATCCGGAGACCCCCCAATGAAACGCACCTTCCTCAAGACCACGCTGTCGCTGCTCGCCCTGGGCGTCGCCGGCCTCGCCGCCACCGCCCAGGCGCAGGACAAGGGCACGATCGGCGTGTCGATGCCCACCAAATCGTCGGCGCGCTGGATCTCCGACGGCGACAGCATGGTCAAGTCGCTGAAGGAGAAGGGCTACAAGGCCAACCTTCAGTACGCCGAGGACGACATCCCGAACCAGCTCGCGCAGATCGAGAACATGGTGACGGCCGGCGTCAAGGTGCTGGTGATCGCCGCGATCGACGGCACCACGCTGTCGGACGTGCTGCGCAAGGCCTCCGAGAAGGGCATCAAGGTCGTCGCCTACGACCGGCTGATCAAGGGCTCGCCGAACGTCGACTACTACGCCACCTTCGACAACTTCCAGGTCGGCGTGCTGCAGGCGGAATCGATCGTCAAGGAGCTGAAGCTCAAGGAAGGCAAGGGCCCGTTCAACATCGAGCTGTTCGGCGGCTCGCCGGACGACAACAACGCCTTCTTCTTCTACGACGGCGCGCTGTCGGTGCTCAAGCCGTACATCGACAGCGGCAAGCTCGTCGTGCGCAGCAAGCAGATGGGCATGGACAAGGTCGGCACGCTGCGCTGGGACGGCGCGGTCGCGCAGGCGCGCATGGACAACCTGCTGTCGGCCTTCTACGGCAAGGACCGCGTCGACGCGGTGCTGTCGCCGTACGACGGCCTGAGCATCGGCATCCTGTCGTCGCTCAAGGGCGTGGGCTACGGCACGGGCAAGCAGACGATGCCGGTGGTGACCGGGCAGGACGCCGAGGTGCCGTCGATCAAGTCGATGCTGCGCGGCGAGCAGCGCTCGACGATCTTCAAGGACACGCGCGAACTGGCCAAGGTCACGGTCGGCATGATCGACGCGATGCTGTCGAACAAGCCGGTGCCGGTGAACGACACCAAGACCTACAACAACGGCGTCAAGGTCGTGCCCTCGTACCTGCTGAAGCCGGTGAGCGTGGACGTGTCGAACTGGAAGCCGGTGCTGGTGGGCAGCGGCTACTACACCGAGTCGCAGTTCAAGTGACCTTGCGCCGATGCCGGAGACGCCACGCGGGGGTGCAACGATGAGTGCCCTGCTGGAGATGCGCGGCATCGGCAAGTCCTTCCACGGCGTGCGCGCGCTGGACCACGTGGACCTGCGGGTGCACGCCGGCGAGATCCACGCGGTGGTCGGCGAGAACGGCGCCGGCAAGTCCACTCTGATGAAGGTGCTGAGCGGCGTCTACCCGCACGGCAGCTACGACGGCGAGATCCACTACGACGGCAGCGAGCGCCGCTTCGGCGGCATCGCCGACAGCGAGCGGCTGGGCATCATCATCATCCACCAGGAGCTGGCGCTGGTGCCGCTGCTGTCGATCGCCGAGAACCTGTTCCTCGGCAACGAGCCGGCGCGGCGCGGCGTGATCGACCGCGGCATCGCGCACCGGCGCACGCGCGAACTGCTGGCCAAGGTGGGCCTGGACGAATCGCCCGACACGCTGGTGACCGACCTGGGCGTGGGCAAGCAGCAGCTGATCGAGATCGCCAAGGCGCTGTCGAAGGAGGTGCGGCTGCTGATCCTCGACGAGCCGACCGCCAGCCTGAACGAGAGCGACAGCGCCGCGCTGCTGGCGCTGATGCTGGAGCTGAAGGCGCACGGCATCGCCTGCATCCTGATCTCGCACAAGCTCAACGAGATCGCGCGCGTGGCCGATGCCATCACCGTGCTGCGCGACGGCTCGACCGTCGACCACTGGGACTGCCGCGCCCAGCCTCCAGGCGAGGACCGGATCATCCGCAGCATGGTCGGCCGCGAGATGGCCGACCGCTACCCGCGGCGCACGCCGGCGATCGGCGAGACGGTGTTCGAGCTGCGCAACTGGCGCGTCTACCACCCCGAGCATGCCGACCGCGAGTTCATCAAGGGCGTGAACCTGACGGTGCGGCGCGGCGAGATCCTCGGCATCGCCGGGCTGATGGGCGCGGGCCGCACCGAACTGGCGATGAGCGTGTTCGGCCGCTCCTGGGGCCAGCGCATCAGCGGCCAGGCGCTGCTGCACGGCCGCGAGGTCGACCTGAGCACGGTGGCCCGGGCGATCGACCACCGCATCGCCTACGTCACCGAGGACCGCAAGGGCCTCGGGCTGGTGCTGGACGACGCGATCCAGCCGAACGTGACCCTGGCCAATCTGGGCGCGGTGTCGCAGCGCGGGGTGATCGACGACGGGCGCGAGTTCGCCGTCGCCAGCGAGTACCGGCGGCGGCTGCAGATCCGCTGCGCTGACGTCTTCCAGCAGGTCGTGCACCTGTCGGGCGGCAACCAGCAGAAAGTGGTGCTGAGCAAGTGGCTCTTCACCGAGCCGGAGGTGCTGATCCTCGATGAACCGACGCGCGGCATCGACGTGGGCGCCAAGTTCGAGATCTACACCATCATCGCGCAGCTCGCGGCCGAGGGCCGCTGCATCGTGCTGATCTCCTCGGAGATGCCGGAGCTGCTCGGCATGAGCGACCGGATCTGCGTGATGAACGAAGGCGCCTTCGTCGCCGAATTTCCCGCCGCGCAGGCCTCGCAGGAAAAGATCATGCGGGCGATCGTGACATCTCAGGGAAACGCCGGGCCGCCCCAGGTTTCCTTGCCTCCCTCGGGGGGCGGGCCGGGCGCAGACCGGACCTTGGCGGCGCCGAGGAGCACGCTGACATGAACACTTCCTCCGCCACCGCGGGTGCGGCCGCGGCGCCGCAGGCCGCCGGCGGCTCGCTGAAGAACCACCTGCGCGACTACGGCATGCTCGCGTCGCTGGTCGCGATCATGGCCTTCTTCCAGTTCATGACCGACGGCACGCTGATGCGGCCGCTGAACCTCACCAACCTGGTGCTGCAGAACAGCTACATCGTCATCATGGCGCTGGGCATGCTGCTGGTGATCGTCTCCGGCCACATCGACCTGTCGGTCGGTTCGGTGGCCGGCTTCGTCGGCGCGCTGGCGGCGGTGATGATGGTGCAGTGGAACCTGCACTTCGTGCCCGCGGTGCTGCTGTGCCTGCTGGCCGGCGCGGTGATCGGCGGCGCGCAGGGCTACTGGATCGCGTACTGGCGCATCCCGTCGTTCATCGTCACGCTGGCCGGCATGCTGGTCTTCAAGGGCCTGGCGCTGGCACTGCTGAACGGGCAGTCGGTCGGGCCCTTCCCGGTCGAGTTCCAGCGCATCAGCTCGGGCTTCCTGCCCGACCCGCTGAGCGGCATCGGCGGCGACAGCCTGCGGCTCACCTCGCTGGTGATTGGCGTGCTCGTCGCCGTCGCGCTGGCCTGGGTGCGGCTGCGCGAGAGGCGCCACCGCGCCGAGCACGGCATGACGCAGGAGCCGCCGATCTTCTTCGCGATCAAGAGCCTGCTGTTCGCGGCGATGATCGTCGCGCTGAGCGCGCTGCTGGCCTCGTACAAGGGCCTGCCCAACGTGCTGGTGATCATGTTCGTGCTGACCCTGGCCTACGACTTCGTGACCCAGCGCACCACCGTCGGCCGGCGCATCTACGCGCTCGGCGGCAACGAGAAGGCGGCCCGGCTGTCGGGCATCAAGACCGAGCGGCTCGCGTTCCTCGCCTTCGTCAACATGGGCGTGCTGGCGGCGCTGGCCGGGCTGATCTTCGCGGCGCGGCTGAACACCGCGACGCCCAAGGCCGGCCTCGGCTTCGAGCTCGACGTGATCGCCGCCTGCTTCATCGGCGGCGCCTCGGCCTCGGGCGGCGTCGGCAAGGTGATGGGCGCGGTGATCGGCGCGTTCATCATGGGCGTGATGAACAACGGCATGTCGATCCTCGGCATCGGCATCGACTACCAGCAGGTCATCAAGGGCCTGGTGCTGCTCGCCGCGGTGTTCGTGGACGTGTACAACAAGAACAAGTGATCGAGACGGCGTTGCCGGTGGCCTGAAGGCCCGGCCGACAGTTCGAGGCGTCCGGCGCGCCGTTCCGCGACACGTCGAAACCGGGTTCCCCTCATCCGCGCAGCATCCCGCCCAGCGTCGCCGCGCAGCGCATCAGCAGCGGCAGGAACTGCTCGCGCATCGTCTCCAGCGACACGCGCGATGCGTGCGTGCCCACGTTGATGGCGGCGACGACGGCACCGCGGCCGTCGCGCAAGGGCACGGCGATCGCCCGCAGGCCGACTTCGAGCTCCTGGTCGAGCAGGGCGAATCCCTGCGCCCGCACCGTGTCGAGCGCTTTGCGCAGCTCGCCGACGGAGGTGACCGTCCGGTCCGTCCTCGCCACCAGCGCCACCCGGGCGAGGTAGTCCTCCAGCGCCGCGGGCGCGAGCTGCGCCAGCAGCACCTGGCCCATCGCGGTGCAGTAGGCCGGGAGCCGCGTGCCCACGAGCAGGCTGATCGACATGATCCGCGTCTCGGCCGACCGGCAGACGTAGACGATGTCGTCGCCGTCGAGCACGGCGGCCGAGCAGGATTCGCGCAGCACCCGGCTCACGTCGTCCAGGTAGGGCTGCGCGAGCACGGCCAGCGGGGTCGACGACAGGTACGCATGCCCGAGCGTCAGCACCTGCGGGCGCAGCGCGAAGCGCTTGTTGTCCTCGGCCACGTAGCCGAGCTTGTTCAGCGTGTAGAGGCAGCGGCGCACCGACGCCCGCGACAGCCCTGTCGACTGGCTGACCTGGGCGATCGTCAGGTTGCGCCGGTGTTCGGAGAACGCGCGAATGACCTGCAGGCCGCGCGCGAGCGAGGTCATGAAGTTGGGGTCGCCGGCCTCGGCCGCCGAATCCTCGGGCAGCGGCGCGAGGTTCGGGTCGGTCGCCGCGGGCGCCTGGGAATCCGGTGGGGCGGTCGTCATGCAAATCCTCGGTGGGGCCCGATGTCCAGGATGCCGCCCGAATTTCGCGGCAGTCGTTCGATCACCGAACAGATATTCGATTATCGCCGTTGACCGTGTCGGGCACCAACTTTATCCTTCGGTTCTCTGATCGCACCAACGTTCGATAATCGAACATCAGCGGCCATCCGACCGGAATTGCCATGACCCTCACCGGAGTTGAAGCACCCGCAGGCCCGTCGACTGACGGGGCGCCCCGTTGAGCGCGGTGGCCTCGCGTCCACGCGCGGCGGCGGAGCCGGTCCAGGCGCCGCTCGAGCTGCTGTTCCAGGGGCGCGACGAATGGCAGGACGGGCTCCGGCGCCACGTGCTGCCGTTCGAATGCAGCGTCGCCGACCCGCTGAACTTCCGCTGCAAGGCGATCGTCGGCCGCCTGTGCGGCAACGCGGTGGCCGAACTGCGGGTCGACGCCTCGCGACTGGTGCGGCGACCGGGAGACGCCGACGAGGTGCCGGTGATCCAGGTGCTGTGGCAACTGGCGGGGCGCACGCTGATCCGGCAGGGCCCGCACGAAGCCCTTCTGGCCGGCGGAACCTGGACGATCTGCGATCCGGCGCGGCCGTACCTGCTCGACTTCGAACAAGGCTCGCAGTTCCTGATGGTGCTGGTACCGACCGCCCGGTGCTCGGGCTGGGTCTCGGCGCTGGACGATCTCGCGGCGCAGGCGCTTCCCGCGCGCGGCGCGGCGAGCATCGCGCAATCCCTGCTGGCCGCGATGCTGCGAAACGCCGCCTACCTGGACGACGACAGCGAATGCTCGCTGCTCGACACGGTGGTGTCGCTGGTCGACCGCGCGCTGAATGCCGAACTGGATTCGCGATCGCCGAGCCTGCGTGCCGACCTGTCGACGCGCCTGTCGCGCGTGCAGACCTACATCCGCGAACACCTGGCGGACCCTTCGCTCAGCGTCGAGCGGGCGGCGGCGGTGTTCGGCATCTCGCGGCGCAGCCTGTACAACCTTTTCGCCCGCGCGCAGACGACGCCGCATGCCTACATCCAGCAGGCGCGCATGGACCGCGCCTGCGAACTGCTGCGCCAGGGCACGTGGCGCAATGCCCCGGTGTCGCGCATCGCCGGCGAATGCGGGTTCTCGGATCCCGCGCATTTCAGCCGGGCCTTCCATGCCCGGTTCGGGGTCGCTCCCACCGCCTGGCGGGAAATGGCACCGTGATCAGGACTTTCCCTCGACTTGCACGCAATGACAAGGCGCTGCATGGATTGGCAGGCGGAGGCGCAATTCGCGTTGATATCTTCGCGCCCCTGACCCGGAATCGGCGGTCCGGCTGGGGTCCCGTCCGACGTTCGGCGAACCCGCCATCGTCGGCTCGGCGGCCGGTTGCGACCACCGCCTCGGCCGCGAGCCCGTCGGCCGATTTGCGGCGCGGCGGCGCGGCGGCGCCGGACCGCCGAACCGGGCCGCACAGGCGCTCGTGCGCCGGCCCGTCGAGGAACGCCGCGCCGAACACCGCCCCCGATGCGATCTGCAGCGCACTGACTCTCACCCCCCGGAAGGTCCCGCGATGACGAACCCCCCTGCTCCGACGCCGTCGAGCGACAGCCTGCGCGACGCGGCGCTCGAATACCACCGCTATCCGACGCCCGGCAAGATCTCGGTCACGCCGACCAAGTCGATGGCGACGCAGCGGGACCTGGCGCTGGCCTATTCACCCGGTGTTGCCGAGGCCTGCCTGGCGATCGTCGACGACCCGCTGGAGGCCGGCAACCTGACCGCCCGCAGCAACCTGGTGGCCGTGATCACCAACGGCACCGCGGTGCTGGGCCTGGGCAACATCGGCCCGCTGGCGGGCAAGCCGGTGATGGAGGGCAAGGGCTGCCTGTTCAAGAAGTTCGCCGGCATCGACGTGTTCGACATCGAGCTGGCCGAGACCGACCCGGACGCGCTGGTCGAGACCATCGCCCGCATGGAGCCGACCTTCGGCGGCATCAACCTCGAGGACATCAAGGCGCCGGAATGCTTCTACATCGAGCAGAAGCTGCGCGAGCGGATGAAGATCCCGGTCTTCCACGATGACCAGCACGGCACCGCGATCGTGGCGGCCGCGGCCATCCTGAACGCGCTTCGGCACGTGGGCAAGGACATCGCCGAGGTCAAGCTGGTGGCCTCGGGCGCCGGCGCCGCCGCGCTGGCCTGCCTGGACCTGGCGGTGCGGCTGGGCCTGCGCCGGCAGAACATCTTCATCACCGACGGCAAGGGCGTCGTCTACGTCGGCCGCGAGAACGTCGACGCCAACAAGGCGCGCTACGCACAGGACACCTCCGCCCGCACGCTGGCCGACGTGATGCCCGGCGCCGACATCTTCCTCGGGCTGTCGGCGGGCGGCGTGCTGAAGCCGGCGATGGTGGCCGGCATGGCGCCGAAGCCGATCATCCTGGCGATGGCCAACCCGGACCCCGAGATCCGCCCGGAGGACGCACTGGCCGTGCGCCCCGACGCGATCATCGGAACCGGCCGTTCGGACTACCCGAACCAGGTCAACAACGTGCTGTGCTTCCCGTTCATCTTCCGCGGCGCGCTCGACGTCGGCGCGACGACGATCAACGAGGAAATGAAGCTCGCGGCCGTGCACGCGATCGCCGAACTGGCGCACGCGGAAATCCCCGAAGTGGTGGCCAAGGCCTACGGCGCCGAGAGCCTGCGCTTCGGCGCCACCTACCTGATCCCCAAGCCCTTCGACCCGCGGCTGATCGAGGCCGTCGCGCCGGCGGTGGCCCGGGCGGCGATGGACAGCGGCGTCGCGACGCGGCCGATCGCCGATTTCAGCGCCTATCGCGAGCGCCTGAGCCACTTCGTCTATCAGTCCGGCGGCGCGATGCAGCCGGTGTTCGCGGCCGCCAAGCGGGTGCAGCGCAGCGTGGTCTACGCCGAAGGCGAGGACGAGCGCGTGCTGCGCGCGGCGCAGATCGTCGTCGACGAGGGCCTCGCGCGGCCGATGCTGGTCGGGCGCCCCGAGGTGATCGCGCAGCGCATCGAGCAGTTCGGGCTGCGCCTGAAGCCGGGCCAGGACTGCGCGTCGGTCAACCTGGCCGACCCCGACATCCACGGGCCGGCCGCCGACGAGTACTACAAGATCAAGCGCCGCGAGGGCATCTCGAAGGAACTCGCGCGCGCCGAGATGCGCAGCAAGGGCACGCTGCTGGCCGCGATGCTGGTGCGCCAGGGCCAGGCCGACGCGATGCTGTGCGGCACCTTCGGCCGCTACGGCGACCACCTGGCGGCGGTGCGCGACGTGATCGGCCTGCGCGAGGGCGCGCGGACGTTCGCGGCGATGCAGATGCTGATGCTGCCCGACCGCCAGCTCTTCATCTGCGACACCCACGTGAACGCCGACCCGACGGCCGAGCAGATCACCGAGATCGCGCTGCTCGCCGCCGCCGAGGTGCGGCGCTTCGGCGTCACGCCGAGCGTGGCGCTGCTGTCGCATTCGAGCTTCGGCAGTTCGGAGTCGCCGGCCGCGGCCAAGATGCGCGAGGCGCTGTCGCTGATCCGCGCACGCGCGCCCGGGCTGGCGGTCGAGGGTGAGATGCGCGGCGATGCCGCGCTGTCGAAGGACATCCTCGACCACGAGTTCCCGGATTCGGCGCTCGGCGAGTCCGCCAACCTGCTGGTAATGCCGAATGTGGACGCCGCCAACATCTCCTACAACCTGCTGCGCATCGCGGCCGGCGGCGGCATCACGGTGGGCGGCATCCTGCTGGGCGCCGCCCGCTCGGTCCACATCATGACGCCGTCGTCCACGGTGCGCCGCATCGTCAACATGACCGCGCTGGCGGTGGTGGACGCGGCGGTGCACTGAGCGGCACTGCGCTCAGGTTCGGATCACGCGGACAACACGCAGGCGCCGGGGTGCGATGCGCGCCCTTCCCGATCGACAAGAAGGAGACAAGCCATGTCCAGAGCCCCCGTTGCGGGTGACGAGTTCCTGATGCGCGACCCCACGCAGCATCCCCCGGCCTTCGCCCCGGCCTACAAGACCAGCGTGCTGCGCAGCCCGCGCAACGCACTGATCTCGCTGCAGCAGTCGCTGTCCGAGGTCACCGCCCCGGTGTTCACGCCCGAGGAACTCGGCCCGCGCGACAACGACCTGATCACCAACTGGGCCAAGGACGGCCTGCCGGTGGGCGAGCGCATCGTCGTGCACGGCTACGTGCGCGACCAGTACGGCCGCCCCGTCTCCGGCGCGCTGGTCGAGGTCTGGCAGGCCAACGCCAGCGGCCGCTACCGCCACAAGAAAGACCAGTACATCGGCGCGCTCGACCCCAACTTCGGCGGCTGCGGGCGCATGGTCACCGACGCGAACGGCTACTACGCCTACCGCACCATCCGCCCCGGCCCCTACCCGTGGCGCAACCGCATCAACGACTGGCGCCCCGCGCACATCCACTACGCCATCTCCGGCAACGGCTGGGTGCAGCGCCTGATCACGCAGATGTACTTCGAGGGCGACCCGCTGATCGCCACCTGCCCGATCCTGCGCATCGTGCCCAGCGAGGAGCAGATCCGCGGCCTGATCGCGCAGCAGGACACCAGCGCCTTCGTGCCGCTGGACAGCCGTGCCTACCGCTTCGACATCGTGCTGCGCGGCCAGCGCGCCACCCTGTTCGAGAACAACCTGCAGGCCACGCCCGCCGCCACTGCTGGAGACGCCCGATGAACGCCACCCCGCTGCTGACCGAGACCGCATCGCAGACCGCCGGCCCGTACGTGCACATCGGCCTGGCGCCCAAGGCCGCCGGCTTCGACATCTTCGAGAACAACTTCGGCAACGTGCTGGTCACGCCGCAGACGCGCGGCGAGCGCATCCGCATCGAGGGCCGGGTGTACGACGGCTCGGGCACGCCGCTGCGCGACGTGCTGATCGAGTGCTGGCAGACCAACGCCGAGGGCAAGTACAACCACCCGGGCGACCGCCAGCCGGGCAAGGCCGTCGACCCGAGCTTTCGGGGCTGGGGCCGCGCCTGCAGCGACTTCGACAACGGGCTGTACTTCTTCGAGACCATCAAGCCGGGCGTCGTGACCGGGCGCAAGGGCCGGCCGATGGCGCCGCACATCAACCTGTGGATCGTCGCGCGCGGCATCAACCTGGGGCTGCACACGCGGCTGTACTTCAGCGACGAGGTGGACGCCAACAAGGCCGACCCGGTGATCAACCTGATCGAGTGGGAGGTGCGCCGCAAGACGCTGATCGCCCAGCGCGAGGACCGCGACGGCCAGGTCGTCTACCGCTTCGACATCCGCCTGCAGGGCGAGAACGAGACGGTGTTCTTCGACGCCTGATCGCGTCGGCCCCGGGCCACCCGCGCCCGGGCAGCCGCTCGCGCCCTCCGGCGCCGCCACCGGGCGGCGTCTTCCACGGCCTCCGCTGCCACCGGCGCGGGGGCCGTCGTCGTTGAGGCGAGGCGCGATCTGCACCTTGGCGGCCCGCGTCGGCGCAGCGCCGCCCCTGCACGCCGGCCGCCTCGAACGGACCGAACCGCCCGAACCCCGCACTTTCCGCGGCCTTGCGCCGGCCTTGCCGCGAACGGTCTAGGGATGTGTGCACGCCGCGGCGACGCCGAGACTGCGCCGCGAACCCCGACGGCGTGCCGATCCGCCCGGGCCGGCCCGCTCGATGGCGGTTCCCGGCCCCCGCCCACGCCGCCGCCGCGCCGCCGCGACGGCCACGTGTTGCCGCCGGTCCCCGTCACGGAGGAGGCCGGCCCGGAGGATCCGACGATGAACCCCACCCCCGACCGCGTCACCGTCACCGGCAGCGAACGCCTGCCGCAGCACCGCGCCCGCTCGCTCGGCCCGGTGCCGGCCGACGAGCGCTTCGAGGTCACGGTGCGCGTGCGCCGCCGCCAGCCGCTCGCCGCACCGGCCGAGCGCGGCGTGCACGACGCGACGCCGCCGGCCGCGCGCCGCTACCTGAGCCGCGAGGACTACGCGGCGCAGCACGGCGCCTCGCCCGAGGACATCGCCGCGGTGCGCCGCTTCGCCGAGGCGCACGGCTTGGTCGTCGTCGACGCCAGTGCCGGGCGGCGCAGCGTGTTCCTCTCGGGCACCGCGGCGCAGTTCTCCGCCGCGTTCGGCACGACGATCGAGCACTACGAGCACGACCACGCCACCTATCGCGGCCGCAGCGGCGCGCTGTCGGTGCCGCGGGCGCTGGGCGACATCGTCGTCGGCGTGTTCGGCATCGACGACCGGCCCGCCGCGCAGCCGCACTTCCAGCGTCGCCGTGGCGACGCGGCCGGTGCGCCGCCCGTCGCCACGAAGGCCGCCAACCCGGCCGCCGCCGCGCCGACCGCCACGTCCACCCACCGCGCGCCCACAGGCCCGGCGGACAGCGACAGCACCCCGCACGCCCGCGCCCGCAGCGCCGGCGCCTCGTTCACGCCGGCCGAGATCGCGCGCCTCTACGACTTCCCCGAGGGCGACGGCACCGGCGAATGCATCGCGCTGATCGAGCTGGGCGGCGGCTACCGCCCGGCCGACCTGCGCGCCTACTTCAAGGCGCTCGGCCTGCCGGCGCCGCACGTGCGCACGGTGCGCGTCGACGGCGGGCGCAACCACCCGACGCAAGCCGACAGCGCCGACGGCGAGGTGATGCTGGACATCGAGGTGGCCGCCGCGGTGGCGCCGAAGGCCCACATCGCCGTCTACTTCGCGCCCAACACCGACAAGGGCTTCCTCGACGCGATCACGCGCGCGCTGCACGACACGAAGAACCGGCCGTCGGTGATCTCCATCAGCTGGGGCAGCGCCGAGAAGAACTGGACCGCGCAGGCGATGGCGAACTTCGACGAGACGTTCCGGACCGCCGCGGCGCTCGGCGTCACGGTCTGCTGCGCCGCCGGAGACGCGGGATCGGGCGACGAGAACCCCGACCAGCTCGCCGAAGCCGGCGCACAGCCCGACGGGCTGGCGCATGTCGACTTCCCCGGCTCCAGCCCGAACGTGCTGTGCTGCGGCGGCACGCGGCTCGCAGCCAGCGGCGGCACGATCAGCGGCGAAACGGTCTGGAACGACGACCCGCTGCGCAGCGCCACCGGCGGCGGCGTCAGCGACGTGTTCGATCCGCCGGCGTGGCAGGTCAGCGCCGACGTGCCGGCCTCCGTCAACCCCGGCCAGCGCCGCGGGCGCGGCGTGCCCGACGTGGCCGGCGATGCCGATCCGCAGAGCGGCTACCAGGTGCGTGTCGACGGCCAGGAGATGGTGATCGGCGGCACCAGCGCGGTGGCTCCGCTGTGGGCCGGGCTGGTGGCACGGATGAACCAGCGGCTCGGGCGGCCGGTCGGCTTCCTCAACCCGCTGCTGTACGGCGCGGCCGCGCGGCAGGGCGCGTTCCGCGACATCCGGGGTGGCGACAACGGCGCCTACCGCGCGCGCCGGCGCAGGACGCCTGCACCGGCTGGGGCTCGCCGGTCGGCAGCCGGCTGCTGAGCGTGGTGGGCGGGGGCTGAGGAGCAGGGGCTGGGAGCAGGGTTGGGGGCACGCGCTGAGGGCGCCGTGTGGCGCCCGCACAACCGCACCGCAGCTGAGGATTCGTAACCCGGCGGTAACTAGGGTAATCCCTTAGATTCGGGACTTCGCCGTTCCACCCCGACATCGCCGTGAACCTCCCGCTGCTCGCCCTGGCCGCCGCCGCATTCGGCATCGGCACGACCGAATTCGTCATCATGGGCTTGCTGCCCGACGTCGCGCGCGACTTCGGCGTGTCGGCACCGAGCGCCGGCCTGCTGGTCTCCGGTTATGCCTTCGGCGTGACGATCGGCGCGCCGATCCTCGCGGTGCTGACCGCGCGCTGGCCGCGCAAGCAGGCGCTGGTCGGGTTGATGGGGCTGTTCATCGCCGGCAACACGCTGTGCGCGCTGGCGCCGAACTACGAATTCCTGATGGTCGCGCGGGTGGTCACCGCGTTCTGCCACGCCGCGTTCTTCGGCATCGGCTCGATCGTCGCCGCCGGGCTGGTGCCGCGCGAGAAGCGCGCGCAGGCGGTCTCGATGATGTTCACCGGGCTCACCGTGGCCAACGTGCTCGGCGTGCCGCTGGGCACCGCGCTCGGCCAGGCCGCCGGCTGGCGCGCCACCTTCTGGGCCGTCGCCGGCATCGGCGCGGTGGCGGTGGTGGCGCTGGTGCGCTGGCTGCCGTCCGCGCTGCCGGCGCAGGAGGGCAGCATCCTCGGCGAGTTCAAGTCGATCCTGCGCACGCAGGTCCAGCTCTCGCTGCTGATCAGCACGCTGGCGTCGGTCAGCATGTTCAGCGTGCTGACCTACATCGCCTACCTGCTGCGCGACGTCACCGGCTTCACGCCCGACCAGGCAAGCTGGGCGCTGATGCTGTTCGGCGTCGGCATCACCGTCGGCGGGCTGGTCGGCGGGCGGCTGGCCGACTGGCGGCTGATGCCGGCGATGGCCGCGCTCTTCGCCTGCATCGCGCTCGTGCTGGCGGCGTTCTCCTGGACCAGCCACCAGCCGCTGCCGGCGCTGGCCACGCTGTTCGTCTGGGGCATCGTTGCGTTCGGCATCGGCCCGGCGGCGCAGGTGCGCGTGCTCGACACCGCGGCCGGCGCGCCCAACCTCGCATCGACGCTGAACCAGGGCGCCTTCAACCTCGGCAACGCCACCGGCGCCTGGCTCGGCGGCCTGCTGATCGCCGCCGACCGGCCGCTGACCGAGCTGTGCTGGCTCGGCGCCGCGGTGGCCGTGGTTGGCCTGGGCGTGGTGGCGCTGTCCGCCCGGCTCGAACGCCCGGCGCCTGCCGTCGGCGGGCCGCAGCCGGTGCCGGCGCGCTGAGCCGGCACCCGCCGCTGGGCGGGCACCGACCCTGCGACCGCTGTGGGAGCGGCCCTCAATAGCGGTAGCGCAGCCCGAGCGTCACGCTGCGCGGCGCACCCGGCGCGACGAACACCGCGTCCTGGCCGACGCCGGTGTAGCGCCCCTCGGCGTCGAACACCGTGTCGGCCAGCGCCGCGAAGTTCGCGTATCGGCGGTCGAACGCGTTGTTCACCTTGGCGTACAGCTCCCAGCCGTGCTCGGCGGTCGAGCCGTCGGGCCGCCAGCTGGCGCGCAGGTTGACGATCGCATAGCCCGGCAGGCTCACGTCGACCTTCTCGGCCGCGCCGTCCTCGACGTAGCCATCCTCGTTGCCCGAGGTCACCCGGCGCGACGAGGCCTGCAGGTCGGCGCCCAGCGTCAGCCCGGGTGCGGCACGCCAGTCCGCCGCCAGCTTCAGCGCATGCCGCGGCAGGCCGGCGATGCGCGTGCCGGGCTCGATCGCCACATTGCGCTCGCCGATGCGCAGCACGCCGGCGGCCTGGTAGGTGGCCTCCAGGTGGCTGTAGCCGATGCGCAGGTCCAGCGATCCGAGCGTCGTCTGCAGTTCCACGTCCGCGCCCTGGTAGCGCGTGCGCTCGAAGTTCTGAAAGTAGCCCTGCTGCCCGGTCACGCTGACGCTGCGGAACAGGATGTCGTCGCGGTTTTCGGTGCGGAAGGCGCTGAGGCTCAGGCTGGTGCCGCGCGCCAGCGGCCAGCGCAGCCCGAGTTCCGCGGTCGTCGAGCGCACCGGTTTCAGGTACGGATCGGACTGCAGCCCCGCGGGCAGCCGGCACGGTTGCTCCGGATCGGCGCAACCCAGCTCGATCACCGTCGGCACGCGGGTGTTGCGTGCCACATTCGCGAACAGTGTCGGCCCGCCTTCGAGCCGGTGCGCGACGCCCAGCGCCGGGTTGAGGCTGCGGTAGGTGAAGGTCTCGTTCGGGTGTTCGACGAACTCGCCGCTCGCGTCGTCGACCGAGCCGAGCTGGTTGCCGACGCGCGCATGGTTGAAGCGCAGCGTGCCCGTCACGTGCGTGCGCTCGGCGATTTCGAGCGTGTCGGTGCCGTAGACGCCGAACGCCGTCGAGCGGCCCGACACCCGGGCGCTCATCTCCGCCGGGGTTTCGCCGGCGATCACGCCGCGGTCGGCGGTGAACAAGGCGGCCTGCTCGAACTGCTCGTAGTGCGTGCGGCTCGCGTCGACGGTGCCGCCCACCTGCCACTGGTGCGGCCCGGTCTTGCCGGACAGCGCCAGCGCGGCGCCGTGGCCGTCCTGCCGCGTCGCGGTGGTGTTGAACGCGGCGTTGGCGTCTTCGGTCGGGTCGTCGGCGGAATCGCCGTTGACGGTGGCGCGCCGGGTGCGGCGCAGGTAGGCGACGGCGTCGATCTGCGTCTGCGCGTCCAGGCTGTGGCGCCAGCGCAGGCCGGCCTGGGCCAGCCGCTGGGTGGTCCGGTCGGGGTAGGTGTAGACCGCCTGGCGCCGGGCGGCGTACAGGTCGGGCACGCGCGTCGGCGGGCCGGCGGGCGCGACACCGCCGCCCTCGGCCGCCTCGGCGTCGGGCGCCTCGCCGCCTTCCTCCTCGTCAGGCCCGCCGCCGCCCGGATGCTGCAGCGTGTAGGCCGGCACCAGCCCGTTGCCGACCAGCCGGCTGTGGCCGAGCAGCAGGCTCAGGTCCCAGTCGGTGTCGCCGCTGGCGTGGCCCAGCTTCAGCAGCAGGTTGCCGAGCCGGCCGGCCGATTGATCGCGCCAGCCGCGCTCGTCGAACGCGGTGGCCGCGATGAAGCTGTGCCAGCCGCTGTCGTAGGCACGGCCATACGACAGGTCGACGCGCCGGCGCCCGAAGCTGCCGGCCGAGACCTCGGCGCGCAGGCCCGGCGCGGTGAGGCCGGAATAGGTGGTGAACGACAGCGCGCCGCCCAGCGTGTTGAGCCCGAAGGCCGGGTTGGCGCCGGGCACCAGCGTCAGGCTGTCGATCGCGAACTCGGGCAGCAGGTCCCAGTTGACGACGTCGCCGAACGGCTCGTTGATGCGCACGCCGTCGAGGTAGACCGACAGCCCCTGGCTCGCCCCCAGCAGCGGCGACGCGCGAAAGCCGCGGAAGGTCAGGTCGCCCTGGAACGGGCTGCCCTGGATGTCGTTCACCTGCACGCCCGGCAACTGCCGGTTCATGAAGTCGCTCAGGTTGTCGCTCTTCGCATCGTCGAGCCGGCCGCGGCGCAGCGACTGGGTCGCATAGGGCAGCAGGTCGCGGTCGACGCCCTGGCCGGGCAGCGGCGAGGTGCCGATCACCTGCACCGGCGGCAGCGTCGCCGCCGGCGGGCTGGATTGCGCGGCGGCGTCCTCGAGCTGGAACAGCCCGGCGGCGCACAGCGCCATGGCGAGCACGGATAGAGTCGGGCTCGCCGCGGATCGCCGCGCGGCGCGGCGCGGCGGCCAAGGGCGAACGGGCTCGGTGGCATCGGGTCACGTACGGTCTCCTGGGTGTGTTCTTGTCGGCAAGGCCATGGCGAACGCGAACGCAACCCCCGTTCCCGAAACGGCGGGAAAAACTCCTGACTTCGAGCAGACGCGCTCCGGCCCGCTCGATCTGCCTCGGCTGGTGATGCGGCGCGCCCCCTCGGCGTGGCGCTCGGCTGCCTGGCGCTCGCGCTCGCGCTGCGCTGCGCGCGCAGGCCGACACGCAGCAGGAGCTCGCCGGCGCGCGCGCTGGCGCAGGCGACGCAGCGCTTGGCGGCGCTGTCGGCGCGGTCCGGGCTGGCGGCGCCACCCGTGCAACAGGGGTCGGGCGCCGTACAGACAGCGGCGCCGGCACCGGCACCGGCACCGGCACCGGCACCGGCACCGGCACCGGCACCGGCACCGGCAGCGGCAGCGGTGGCCGCGCCGGCAGCGGCACAGGCAGCCACCCCGCCAAGCACGCTGGCACCCGCGGACGATGCCGCCGCCCGCGCCGCGATCGATTCGCTGCGCAGCCTCGGCCCGCTGCGCCACCTGCAACTGCGCGTGGTCGACGGCACCGGCCGCGTGCTGCTCGAACGCGCCGATGACGAACCACCCGGCTGGGCGTTGCGCGCACTGATGACGCTCGACGGCCAGCGCGCTGCGCCGGGGCCGGAACAGACCGTGTCATGGACGATCGCCCGCCCGGACGGTGCGCCGTGGACGGTGTCGCTGGTCGCCTCGCCCGAGAGCGAGCAGCGCGAAGCCCTGTCCAACCTGCTCGGGATGTTCGCGCTGCTGGCCGGATGCTGCGCGCTGATGCTGGTGGTGATGCGCTGGAACCTGCGCCGCGCGTTCCGCCCGCTGCAGGCCATGCTCGGCGCGATCGCCCGCGTCGAGCAGCAGGATCTCGCGCCGCTGCGCGCGCTGCCGCCGATGCCGATCCGCGAGCTGGACGCGATCGCCGCCGCGCTGCGCCACCTGGCCGACGCGCTCGCGCGGGCCGAGCACGAGCGCCGCCTGCTGAGCCAGAAGATGCTCACACTGCAGGAAGACGAACGCCAGCGCCTCGCGCGCGACCTGCACGACGAATTCGGCCAGCGCCTGACCGCGCTGCGCGTGGACGCCGCCTGGCTGCAGCGCCGCTGCGAAGGCGACGCCGTGCTGCAGCCGGTGATCGCCGGGATGATCGAGCAGTGCAGCCGCATCCAGCAGGACGTGCGCGGCCTGCTCGCGCGGCTGCAACCGCTGGGAGGCGCCCATCCCGGGCCCGGTGCAGGCGCCGCGCCCGACCCCGAAGCGACCGCCGGCCGCCTGCGCGCGCTGCTGCAGGCGCTGGCGGCGAGCTGGTCGATGCCCGTCTCGCGCGACGTCGACGGGCTGGGCGACGACGCGCGCGCGCTGCCGCGCGAACGGCTGCTCGCTGTCTACCGCATCACGCAGGAGGCGCTGACCAACGCCGCGCGCCATGCCGGCGGCGCCCCGGTGGCGGTGCGGGTGCGGATCGAGCCGGGCGACGGCGCGGGACCAAACCCGGAGCAGCCGGCACCGGACGTGCTGGACTGGCAGGTGCAGGACGACGGGCCCGGCCTCGCCGACCCGGACGCCTCGCTGCAACGCGGCAACGGCCTCGCCGGCATCCGGCAGCGCGTGTGGGCGCTGGGCGGGGTGTTCACGCTGGAAGCCTCCGGTGCGGCGCCGGAAGCGGGCGCGGCCGGTCGGGCGCGTGGCGAGCCAGGCTCGACGGGCGCCGGGCCGCGCGCGAGCGGGCTGCGTCTGCACGCCCGGCTGCCGCTGCCGGCCCTGGCGCCCCTGGGGCCATGGTCAACCGCGACACCGGCAGCGACACCCACTCCCATCCCGGCGTTCCCGGTGGAGCGCGCCGATGGCTGACGCAGCGAGCCTGCCGGTGCGCGTCGCGCTCGTCGACGACCATGCCGTCGTGCGGACCGGCTACCGGCGGCTGATCGAGCTCGAAGCCGATCTGCGCGTCGTCGCCGAGTACGCCAGCGCCGAGGCCGTGCTGGCCGCGATGACGCGCGAAGCCGGCTGCGGCGCCGACGTATTGGTGCTCGACCTGTCGCTGCCCGGCCAGAGCGGGCTCGACCTGCTGCACCGCCTCGGCCTGCGCTGGCCGGCGCTGCGCGTGCTGGTGTTCACGATGCACGACAGCCCGGCGATGGTCCGCGAGTGCCTGCGGCTGGGCGCGGCCGGCTTCGTCACCAAGAGCAGCGCGCCCGACGTGCTGATCGACGCGGTGCGCCGCGCCGCACGCGGTGAACGCGCGCTGTCGCCCGACGTCGCCGCCGCCGTCGACGACGGCGCGCGGCCACCGCCGGTGCGGCTGTCGGCGCGCGAACTCGACGTGCTGAACCGCCTGCTCGCCGGCCGCTCGATCGACGAGATCGCGCAGGCGATGCACCTGAGCCCGAAGACCGTCGCCAACTACCAGACCGACATCCGCCAGAAGCTCGGCGCGACGAACGCGATGGAGCTGCTGCGGATCGCGCGGCTGCACGGGCTCGGGGGCGGCTGACGGACCGGCCCGTACAGCCGCCCTGCGCAACCTTCGCGTGTCCCCCGACGCATTCAACCGACGCGCGGCGCGCGGGCCGAGGACATCGGGCGGCACCCACCTGCACACGCGACGGTCTGCCAGGCACGGCGGTGCCGGGATCGGGCCGGTGGGGCGTTCTGCGGAGCGAAGTAAAGGAGGAGGAGGAGGCCGCAGGCCGACGACGGGGGACATGAGCGCAGCAGATCGCCCCGCCGGCCCGATCCCTCAGCCACCCACCCATGCCGGCCAACCGTTCGCGCAGCACCGGATCAGGTCTCACGCTACTCGACCGCCTTCGCCAGCCCCAGCCGCTCGACGGTGCGGCGCTCCTCGGCGTAGGTCTCGCGCATCGCGCGGCCGTAGTCCTCGGGGCCGAGGTAGGCGAGTTCCTGGTCGTACAGCGCCAGCTCGGCGATGTGCGCGGGGTCGAACATCGCGGCCTTGAAAGCGTCGTGCAGCTCGCGCACGACGCCCGCCGGCAGGCCGCGCGGGCCGCCGATGCCGTAGGGGGAGTTGGCGACGATGCCGAGGCCCAGCTCCTTCAGCGTCGGCACCTGCGGCCAGCGCTTGGTGCGTTGCTCGCCGAAGGTCACCAGCAGCCGCAGCGTGCCGCGGTCGACGAAGGGGGCGAAGCCGTTCGAGTTGACGCCGACCATCACCTGCCCCGACGCCACGCCGATCATCTGCTCGGCCGTGCCCTTGTAAGGCACGTGCACGTAGGTCAGGCCGCGGCGGGCGAACAGCTCGTCCATCACCACGTGCGGCGTGGTGCCGACGCCGTTGGTCGCCACCGTCAGCCGCCCCGGCGAACGCTGGGCCCAGGCGAACAGATCCTCAAGGCTGCGGAACTCGCTGTCGGCACGCACCACCACGCCGAAGGTGACGCCGGAGACCTGGATGATCGGCGTCACGTCGCGGATCGGGTCCCAGGACACCTTGCGCGTCCACGGCGCGCGGAACACGGTCTGCGGGATCTGCGCGATCGTGTAGCCGTCGGGCGCGGCCTGCTGCAGCACCGGCATCGCCAGCGTGCCGCCGGCACCGCCGCGGTTCTCCACGATCATGCGCACGCCGAGCTGGCGGCCGGCCAGGTCGGCCAGCGTGCGCATCGTCATGTCGGTGGCGCCGCCGGCCGGCCACGGCACCCACAAGGTCACCGGTCGGGCGAGGAAGTGCTCGGTGCCGGGCTGCGCGAGCAGCGCCGGGGCGGCGGGCCCGGCGAGGGCGCCGGCCGCCAGCGCCAGCCAGCGGCGGCGCGAGATCCGGGCACGGGTGGCGGCGCGGGCGGGGGTGGGGTTCGTGGACATGGTGGAGCGGCTCAGCCGCCTCGCTTGGCGAGTTGGCCGAAGCCGCGTTGCGGGTCGTAGCCCCAGGCAGCGAGCGCGAAGCAGACCAGCGCCGTGCCGACGACGACCACCGGCGCGAGCCCGGGGTCCTTGCCGTACAGCGCGAAGCGCATCCACTCGACCGCATGGGTGAACGGGTTGAAGCGCGCGATCTGGTAGACCCAGGTCGCGCCCGATTCCTCCAGCTTCCACAGCGGGTAGAGCGCGGTGGACATGAAGTACATCGGGAAGATCACGAAGTTCATCGTGCCGGCGAAGTTCTCGAGCTGCTTGATGTGCACCGACAGCAGCAGCCCGAGCGCGCCGAGCATCAGCGCCGCGGCGGCGCTGGCGAGCAGCACCGTGGGCGTCTGCGGCCCCCACAGCGGCAGCTCGGTGCCCACCGCCAGCGCCACCAGCACGAAGGCCAGCGCCTGCAGCAGCGACAGCGTGGCGGTGGCGAGCAGCTTGCACAGCAGCAGCCACCAGCGCGGCAGCGGCGCGGTCAGCAGCAGCCGCATCAGGCCCATCTCGCGGTCGTAGACCATCGCCAGCGACGACTGCATGCCGTTGAACAGCAGCACCATGCCGACCAGGCCGGGCGCGATGTAGACGTCGTAGGAGATGTAGGTGTCGTAGGGCGGCACGATGGCCACGCCGAACACGTTGCGGAAGCCCGCGGCGAACACCGCCAGCCACAGCAGCGGGCGCACCAGCGCCGACACCAGCCGGCCGTACTGGCGGCCGAACTTCAGCACTTCGCGGGTGGTGATCGCGCGCAGTGCGCGCAGGGCGTGGGCCGGCTTCATTTGCACTTCGACTCCGGCGCATCGACGCCCAGCGTGTCCAGCACGTTCTTCGGGTGCAGGATGCCGTCGACCGGCGCGATCGCGATCACGCCCTGGCCGTCGGTCATCAGCATCGGCTGTCGCAATTGACGATCCCAGGGGCGGAACGAGATGCGCGTGCCCTTGAAGCCGTCGAGCACGAAATCGGGCCGCGCGAGCGCCTTCTGCACCTGCGCGGCCGACGGTGCCGCCGGCTGCTCCAGCGCCGCCTGCAGCACCGCCTTGGCCGCCATCCAGGCGGCCCAGTCGGGCGCCGTCATCTCGCGCTTGGCGGCGCGCTGGAAGCGGCGCGCGAGCTGCGGCGCGCCGAAGCGCTCGAAGTGCGGGCCCCAGGCCAGCGCCGCCAGGCCGCCGTCGCCGACCACCGGCCGCGGCAGCGCGGTGCGGTAGGGCAGGCTGCGGGCGAATTCGCCGTCGCTGTCGACCACCCAGACCACGTCGTATTCGCCGCCGGCGGCCGCGGTGCCGGTCAGCAGCAGCGGGTTGGCGAGGTCGCGCTCGCGCGGGTCGCCGGACAGCTTGAACGGCCGCGGCCCGAGCGGCTTCAGCCCGTAGCGCTTGATCGACGCCTGCGCCACCGCCAGCCGCTCGGCGTCGTCGGGCGTCGGCCCGCCCAGCACCAGCACGCGCGACCAGCGCCGCGCGGCGAGCGTCTGCGCCAGCGCGTCGGCACGCATGCGCTCGCTCGGCAGCGTGTGGAACAGGTTGGCGGCGCAGGTCGCGCGCAGCGCGTCCGCCGCGGCACCGGCGTTCAGCAGCGGCAGCTTGACGGCGCCCGCCAGCGCGCCGATCCAGCCGGCCGGAACATCGAGCAGCACCGCCGACGCACCCGCCTTCTCCAGCTTCTGCAGCGCGGCGCGCGCGGCGTTCGCGTCGGCCGCGTCGAGCGCCTCGACGCGCACCTGCAGCTTCGCGGCGTCGAGCTCGAAGCGGGTCTCGTCGACCGCCATCTCGGCGGCCTCGCGCAGCGGCCCGCCGGGCTGGCCGAGGTAGGCGAGGGCAGCGCGCTTGGGGTCCAGCCGCTCGTCGTCGGCCAGCGACAGCACGCCGATCGTCAGCGTCGCCGCCTGCAGCGCGGGCGCGGCGCACAGCAGCAGCGCCGCGGCGGCGCAGCGCAGCGGGCGGGTGGCCGCCGGGGTCATCCGCTGCCGCTCAGTCATCCACCACCACCATGTACGGCACGCGCCCGACCGGCACGGTCTTCAGCGCCTTCGCGCCGGCCACGTCGATCACCGTCAGGTCGTCGGACAGGCCGTTGACGACGAACAGCCGCGAGTTGTCGCGGTTCAGCCCGACGCCCCAGGCGCGCTTGCCGACCAGCACCAGGCTGCGCACCTTGCGGCTGGCCACGTCGACGAAGGCCACGTGGTTGGCGCGGCCGAGGCCGACGAACGCGGTCTTGCCGTCGCGCGCCATCGCGATGCCCACCGGCGTGATGTCGTCCGGCCGCATGCCGGGCACGCTGAAAGCGATCGTGTCCTTCACGGCCAGCTCGGCGGTGGACAGGATGGTCACGCTCGAGCCCAGCTCGTTGGTCACCCACAGCTCGCTGCCGTCGGCATTGAACGCGAAGCGCCGCGGGCGCTTGCCGACGGCGATGTTCTTCTCCACCTTGCCGCTGGCCGCGTCGATCACGTGGACCATGTTCGCGACCTCGGAGGTCACGTAGACGCGGCGCCCGTCGGGCGAGACGATCACGCCCTCGGGCTCCTTGCCGACGGGCACCGACTTCACGAGCTTCTTCGCGCCCATGTCGAAGATGCCGAGCGCGCCGTCCTCTTCCAGCGACACATAGGCGGTCTTGGCGTCGGGCGACAGGTCGAAGGCCTCGGGATCGTCGCCGAAGGCGAAGCTCTCGACCGACTTGCGCGCGGCCACGTCGATCACGTCGGCCTTGCTCGAATCGCCGCAGGCGACCATCAGCCGCTCGTCGCCGGGCAGGAACTTCATGTGGCGCGGGCGCTTGCAGGTCTTGATGACGCCGACGACCTCGAGCGTCTTCAGGTCGACCATCGCGATCGCCGCGTCCCCTTCTCGCTGGACACGTAGGCGAGGCCGGTGCCTTTGGCCTGGGCGGGCGGCGGCGCGGCGAACAGCACGGCCAGCGCGGCGGCCAGCGCGGCGGCCGCCGCCGGGCGCGGCAGGCGCCGGCGGCGCCGGGGCGGCGGGACATGACAGGTCATGGGGCGTGTCTCCTGGGGATGTTCTGATCGATCTGGTGGCGGGGCGGCGAGCGGAGGGGCGGAACCGGCGGCCCGCCCGGCTAGCCCGGCCCGGTGGCGCGGATGAACGCCTCTTCGAGAGTGCCGCCACCCAGTCGTTCCGTCACCACTGCCGGCGGCCCGTCGGCCAGCAGCCGGCCCTTGTGCAGCAACAGCACGCGGTCGGCCTCGTGCGCCTCCTCGACGATGTGGGTGGCCCACAGCACGCACGTACCGCGCTGGTCGACGTCGCGCCGGATCGCGGCCAGCAGGTCGCGGCGCGACTTCGGGTCGAGCCCGACGGTGGCCTCGTCCATCAGCAGCACCTTCGGATGATGCAGCAGTGCGCGCGCCAGTTCGACCTTGCGCCGGTTGCCGCCTGACAGTTCACGCACGACGCGCCCGCGCTCGCCCGCGAGGCCCATCGCCGTGGTGGCCTCGGCGATGCGCTCGTCGGCGAGCCGGCGCGGCAGGCCGTGCAGGTCGGCCTGGAAGCGCAGGTTGCGCTCGACCGACAGGTCGAGGTCCAGCGACATCTGCTGGAACACGACGCCGATGTGCGCCAGCGCCTCCACCGCGTGGGTGCGCAGCGGCAGGCCGGCCACCTCCACGTCGCCGGCATCGGCGACGAACAGGCCGGTCAGCACCTGGAACAGCGTCGATTTGCCGGCGCCATTGGGGCCGAGCAGCGCGACGAACTGTCGCGGCGCGATGTCGATGGACAGCGTGTCGAGGGCCACGCGTTCGCCGTACTTCTTCGTGAGGCCGGTGGTTCGGAGCATGACCCGTAGCATGCACGACGCATGCCCCCGCACCGCGGCCGGGGCTTGCGCCGCGCTGGAGCAACGGCACGTGCGCCGGCCGCCGTGCGGCCTCCGATGCGGCGGCGCTGCGCTCCCAGTGAAACACTTTGCGCCGAATCTGGTGGCGACACATGCGACGCGATTGACATCGACGCCGGAACTCGCCGTCGCGGCCCGTGAAACGGCCCGCGACGGCATGGCGGGGGTTTCCCTAGCACCGCGGCCAGGCCGGCACCCGGATGTGTCGCACGACGAAACAGCGTCGTAACCGTCGGCTTCAAAAGCAGGGTTCTACCTAGGTTCCGCCACCCCTGCCGCTGCGTTGCATGACAGGGGCGCGAAAGGCGGGCGAGGAGCCATCGCAACGCTCCTCGACAGGCATGGATGTTGCGGTCGGCGGCCCTTGCGGGTTCCGTGGTCGCAACGGGTTTAGGTGGTTCCCGTCGACCGAGCTTCGACCACCTTCAAGAGGAGACATCAATGAGCTTTTCCGGGCACTCGAAACAACCTTGGTTGAATCGATGGGGAATCACGATGCTCGCGCTGCCCGCACTGGCGTTCGCCAATGCGGACGTCGAGAAGAACATCTCGAATCCGGCCAACTGGGCGATGCAGGCCGGCGACATGTACAACCAGCGGTACACGAAGCTCAAGCAGATCAACACCGGCAATGTCGGCAAGATGCAGGTCGCGTGGACCTTCTCGACCGGCGTGCTGCGCGGCCACGAGGGCTCGCCGCTGGTCGTCGACGGCACGATGTACCTGCACTCCCCGTTCCCCAACAAGGTCTTCGCGATCGACCTCGACACGCAGAAGATCAAGTGGAAGTACGAGCCGAAGCAGGACCCCGCGGTGATCCCGCAGATGTGCTGCGACACGGTGAACCGCGGCCTGGCCTATGGTGAAGGCAAGGTCATCCTGCAGCAGGCCGACAGCACGCTCGTCGCGCTCGACGCGAAGACCGGCAAGCCGGTCTGGAGCGTGAAGAACGGTGACCCGAAGCTCGGCGCGGTCAACACCAACGCCCCGCACATCTTCAAGGACAAGGTCATCACCGGCATCAGCGGTGGCGAATGGGGCGTGCGCGGCTTCCTGGCCGCCTACAACCTGTCCGACGGCAAGCCGGCCTGGAAGGGCTACAGCGTCGGCCCCGACGCCGAAATGCTGATCGACCCCGCCAAGACCACCACCTGGATCGACGGCAAGGTCGCACCGGTGGGCGCGGATTCTTCGCTGAAGACCTGGAAGGGCGATCAGTGGAAGATCGGCGGCGGCACCACCTGGGGCTGGTACAGCTACGACAAGGCGCTGAACGCGGTGTTCTACGGCACCGGCAATCCGTCCACCTGGAACCCCTCGCAGCGCCCGGGCGACAACAAGTGGTCGATGAGCATCTGGTCGCGCGACGTCGACACCGGCAAGGTCAACTGGGTCTACCAGATGACCCCGTTCGACGAGTGGGACTTCGACGGCATCAACGAGATGATCCTCGCGGACATCGACGTGAAGGGCAAGCCGACCAAGGCGCTGGTGCACTTCGACCGCAACGGCTTCGCCTACACGCTCGACCGTACCAACGGCGCGCTGCTGGTGGCCGAGAAGTACGACCCGAAGGTGAACTGGGCCACCCACGTCGACATGAAGACCGGCCGTCCGCAGGTCGTGTCGAAGTACTCGACGGCGCAGAACGGTCCTGACGTCAACACCAAGGGCGTCTGCCCGGCGGCGTTGGGCAGCAAGGACCAGCAGCCGGCCTCGTTCGACCCGGAAACCAAGCTCTTCTACGTGCCGACGAACCACGTCTGCATGGACTATGAGCCGTTCAAGGTCGAGTACACCGCGGGCCAGCCGTACGTCGGTGCGACGCTGTCGATGTTCCCGGCTCCGGGCAGCCATGGCGGCATGGGCAACTACATCACCTGGGATGCGGGCAACGGCAAGATCGTGCAGAGCCATGCCGAGAAGTTCTCGGTCTGGAGCGGCGCGCTGAACACCGCCGGCGGCCTGTCCTGCTACGGCACGCTCGAGGGCTACCTCAAGTGCGTCGACAAGAAGGACATCAACAAGGAGCTGTTCAAGTTCAAGACGCCTTCCGGGATCATCGGCAACGTGTTCTCGTATGAACACAAGGGCAAGCAGTACATCGGCGTGTTCTCGGGCATCGGCGGCTGGGCCGGCATCGGCATGGCCGCAGGCCTCGAGAAGGACCAGGACGGCCTGGGTGCGGTGGGCGGCTACAGGGAACTGTCGCAGTACACCGAGCTGGGCGGCTCGCTGACCGTGTTCGCCCTGCCGAACTGAGCCCCGAAGAACGACTCTGAAGAAGAAGAACACCCGGGCCGCGCAGCCGTCGCGGCCCCGGGGACGGAACTGGAAAGACGCGGGGGGATGGCATTCGCAGGGGTGCCGTCCCCCTTTTTACTCTGCAATGGCGAACGGAAGAGACATGAAATTGAAGAAGCTGATGTTGGCGGTCCTGGTGTGTGTCGGTGCGAGCGCCCAGGCACAACAGGCAAGCGCACCCAACCCGCTGTACACGGTCGTCGACGGCTACAAGGTCGACGCCAACACGATGGACGGGTTCCGCACCTGGCGCGCCGCCGCCTGCGACCGCTGCCACGGCGCCAACCAGGAAGGGCTGGTCGGCCCGTCGCTGGTCAACAGCCTGAAGACGCTGACGAAGGACGACTTCATCAAGACCGTTCGCGACGGCCGCCTCGAGAAGGGCATGCAGAGCTTCGGCACCAGCAAGCAGGTGATGGACAACATCGACAAGCTCTACGCCTACCTCAAGGGCCGCTCCGACGGGGCGATCACGCGCGCCAAGGTCGAACCGCTGCCGCAATGAAGTCGCGCGCACGAGTCGACGCCGCCGGCGCCCGCGTGCGCCGGGGCGTGCGGGTGGGCGCGGCGATCCTGGCGCTGGCGGCCGCGGCCGCCATGCCGGCGCTGGCGCAGGACAAGCCGGCCGAACGCACCGCCTTTCGCGTCTGCCAGGACCCGAACAACCTGCCGTTCTCGAACACCGCCGGCGAGGGCATCGAGAACCGCATCGCGCAGGTCTTCGCGAAGGCGCTGAACCTGCCGGTCACCTACTACTCGTTCCCGCAGCGGCTGGCGTTCATCCGCAACACGCTGCGCTTCAAGCTGCCGGGCGAGGACTACCCCTGCGACATCGTGATGGGCGTGCCCGCCGGCTACGACCAGGTGTCGGTCACCAAGCCCTACTACCGCTCGACCTACGCGCTGGTGTTCCCGAAGGGGCGCGGCCTGGACCAGGTGGCCTCGGGCGAGGATTTCCTGAAGCTCGATGCGGGCAAGCTGCGCGCGCTGCGCATCGGCATCTACGACCGCTCGCCCGCCTCCGACTGGCTCGCCCGCCACCAGCTCGTCGACAACGGCGTGCCCTACCAGATCATGAACGCCGATCCGGCGCAGTACCCGGGCGAAATCATCGAGAAGGACCTGGCGCAGGGCAAGATCGACGCGGCCATCGTCTGGGGCCCGATCGCAGGCTACTTCGCGCAGCGCGTGAAGACCCCGGCGCTGCAGGTGGTGCCGCTGAAGTCCGAGCCGGGCGTGAAGTTCGACTTCCAGATGGCGATGGGCGTGCGCTACGGCGAGCGCGAATGGAAGCAGCAGATCGAGGGCCTGATCGAATCGCAGCGCCCGCAGATCCAGGCGATCCTGCAGGAGTTCGGCGTGCCGGTCGTCGACGCCTCGTTCGAGGCGCCGAAGAACTGATCGCCACCGAACCTGCCCGCGAGACCCTCTCCAGCCGATCGCCGCCCCCTGACATCGCCCCGCCGCTCGACGCCGCCCCTCCCGATGAAGCGCCTGCTGTCCGCGCTGCTGTTCGCCGCGACGTCGTCCGCACCCGCGCTCGCCGAGATCGACCGCGCCGCCTTCGTGGCGCTGTCGGCCAGCGTGCTGCAGGTGGAGGCACTGCGAGGCCAGGGCGGCTTCGGGCTCGGTTCGGGCGTGGTGGTCGGGCCGGAGCGCATCGTCACCAACTGCCACGTCACGCGCGACGCGCGCGAGATCCGCATCGTGCGCGGTGGCGTGCGCTGGCGCGTGCAGGCGCAGGCCGCCGACGTGGTGCACGACCTGTGCGTGCTGCGCGTGCCCGGGCTGGCGGCACAGCCGGTGCGGATCGGCCGCGCCAATCGCCTGGCGATCGGCCAGTCCGTCACCGCGCTCGGCTACACCGGCGGCATCGGCCTGCAGAACAGCGCCGGCGAAGTCCATGCGCTGCACCGGATGGACGGCGCGGTGGTCGTGCAGAGCACCAACTGGTTCACCTCCGGCGCCAGCGGCGGCGGGCTGTTCGACGACGAGCTCCGGTTGGTCGGCATCCTGACCTTCCGGCTGCGGGGCGGCGAGGCGCACTACTTCGCCGCGCCGGCCGAATGGCTGGCGCCGCTGCTCGACGAGCGCATCGAGGAGCGCCCCGTGGAGCCGCTGCCCGCCGAGGCGATCGCCTACTGGCAGCGGCCGCTCGAATCCCAGCCCGAGTTCCTGCGCGCCGCGGTGCTCGAGCGCGACGGCAACTGGGCCGCGCTGTGGCCGCTGGCCACCGCCTGGACCCGCGCCGACGAGACCGACCCCGAGCCCTGGTACCTGCTCGGCGTGGCGCTCGACCGGCTGGACCGCCACCCGGACGCGCAGCAGGCGCTCGAATGCTCGCTCGCGCTCGCGCCCGGCTATGTGCCGGCACGGCGCCGTCTGGCGCGCATCGATCCGCGCGGCAGCCTGCGCGTCACCGGCGCCAACCCGGCCGACGCGCTCACGCCCTGCGCACCCGGCGCGCGCTGACGACCGGCCCCGCCCACCGACGACCCCGCACCGACGATCCGTCCGACACCCCTGCGTCGACACCCCTCGGCCCATCCCGATCCAACGACACCGGCCCGCCGGCATCCCCTGCCGCCACCCCTTCGCAAACAACCCTCCGTGCGCACCCACCCGATCCACTCCACCGCCCCGCGCGCCACACCGCCCACGCGGTTTGCGCGCTTCACCATGACGGCGCTGACCGCGGGGGCCGCGGTCGCTGCGCTGGCGCTCGGCGCCGCAGTGCCCAGCCCCGCGCAGGCCGCCGATGCGCAGGACTTCTCGGTCGCCGAGAAAGCGCTGTTCATGACCGACCAGCTGTCCAGCCTGCGTCCTCCGGCGACGCTGCGCTACCAGTTCCGCAAGTCCGGCAGCCTCGAACCCGGCTACGACGATCGCGTGTCGGTCGCGCTCAGTGCGCAGGCTGACGGCTCCTGCTGCCACGCCAGCGGCGAGTTCCTGAGCGGCGAGCGCCGCGTCCCGATGCCCGAGGTCGACGGCGCGCACGGCAACCCGGTGATCATGTTCTTCCTCGAACGCGACGTGCGCGAGATGCAGCGGCTGACGAAGGGCTCGCCGATCCACTTCCGCAAGCAGATTCGCATGGCGGTGTACGACGGTGCCACGGTGCGCGAGGTGTCGCGCGTCTACCGCGGCCAGCCGATCGCCGCGCGCGACATCGCGTTCGCGCCCTACCTGTCCGACCCGAACCGCCCGCGCTTCGAGAAGTTCGCGAACAAGCAGTACGTGTTCACGCTGTCCGACGCGGTACCGGGCGGCGTCGTCGGCATCCGCACGCAGGTCGCCGACGCCGCCGCGGGGGCGCCGCCGCTGCTGGTCGAAGAGCTGGTCGTCGACGGCGCGGAGCCGGCGGCGCGCTGACCGGCGCGTACGCCTGCCCGAGCGGTGTCCACCTCGCATCAGCCGCGCACGCACCACCCGAACCTTCCCCGCACGTACCCGATCGAACCAGGATGCACACCATGTCCCGCCCTCTCGCCACGGCGTTGTTCGCCGCCCTGCTGGCTGCTGCTGCCGGCAGCGCCCGCGCCAACGACTACCCCACCGTCGACCGCGTGCTCTACGTGCAGGAATGCATGCGAGCGAACCCCGGCCCGCACTACGAGATGGTCAACAAGTGCTCCTGCGCCGTCGACCGCCTGGCCGAGGAAGTCGGCTTCGACGAATACACGACGATGGTCACGATCTCGAACGGCATGACCATCGGCGGCGAACGCGGCGGCGCGATCCGCGACGTGCCGACGCTGGCGCCCGAACTCAAGCGCTACCGCGAGCTGCAGGCCAAGGTGAAGAAGGCCTGTTTCATCAGCGACGCGAAGTGACATCGCAGGCCGCACCGTGCGCTCCTTCCTCGCCGCCCTGGCCGCGACCGGCGCCGCCGCGCTGATCGGCCTGGCGCTGGGCGGCGCGCACGGCGCCGACGCGACGGGTGACCGCGGCGCGCACGGTGCCGACGCGGCGGGCGACAGCGCCGCGCCCGGCACGACAAGCAGCGCCCGGACGATTGGCGCCGCGCCCGACAGCGCCGCCGTGACGCCGCTGCCGATGACCGAGCTCGCGCCCGGCGTGTTCGTGCAGTTCGGCGCGATCGAGGACTGGCTGCCGTCCAACGGCGGCAACGTCGCCAACATCGGCTTCGTCGTCGGCCGGCGCTGCGTCGCCGTCGTCGACACCGGCGGCACGCCGATGGTCGGCCGGCGGCTGCGCGCGGCGATCGAACGCCAGACGCCGCTGCCGGTGTGCTACGTGATCAACACCCATGCCCACCCGGACCACGTGCTCGGCGACTCGGCCTTCGCCGGCCCGGGCGTCGAGTTCATCGGCAGCCGGCGCTTCCCCGCCGCGATGTCCGCGCGCGAGCCCTACTACCTGAACGCGCTGAAGCGCGACTTCGGCATCGAGCTGGCCCACGAGGCCGTCGCGTACCCCAGCCGGACCGTCGACGGCACGCTCGAACTCGATCTCGGCGAGCGCGTGCTGCAGCTCGAATCCTGGCCCACCGCCCACACCGACAACGACCTGACGGTCTACGACCGCGCCACCCGCACGCTGTTCCTGTCCGACCTGCTGTTCGTGCGCCACCTGCCGGTGCTCGACGGCCGGCTGCGCGGCTGGCTCGCGGTAATGCAGACGCTGCAGTCGCGCGACGTCGCGCTCGCGGTGCCCGGCCACGGCCCCGCCAGCCGCGACTGGCCCGGCGTGATGGCCGCCCAGCGCGAATACCTCGAAGCGCTGCAGCGCGACACCCGCGCGGCGCTGAAGGAAGGGCGCACTCTGGCCGAGACGGTCGAGCGCGTCGCGCCCGCGTCGGCCGCAAACTGGTTGCTGATCGAGCGCTTCCACCGGCGCAACGTGACGGCGGCGTACGCCGAACTGGAATGGGACGAATGACATGAACGCCACGCGACGCACGCTGATCGCCAGGGCCGGGTGGTCCGCCACCGGGGCCACGCTCGCCCTCGCAGGCCTGGGCGCAGGCCTGCTGCCGCTCGCCGCGTGGGCGCAAATCAAGTCCGGCGACAACCCGGATGCGAGCGAGATCTGGAAGAAGGTGCGATTCAGCCTGTTCGAGACGCGCCCGATCGAGGCCGCGAAAGGCGACGAGCTGGTGCTCGAGGCGCCGGTGCGCGCCGAGGACGCGGCGATCGTGCCGATCGCGATCAAGACCCGGCTGCCGCAGACCGCATCGAGCTACGTCGACAAGCTCTACCTGATCATCGACAACAACCCGTCGCCGATTTCCGCGATCTTCAGCTTCACGCCGAGGAGCGGCCGCGCCGACATCGAGACCCGCGTGCGCGTGGACGAATACAGCTTCGTGCGCGCCATCGCCGAGATGAACGACGGCCGACTGCTGATGAGCACGCGCTTCGTCAAGGCCTCGGGCGGCTGTTCGGCGCCGCCCGGCAAGGACCCGGCCGCCGCGCTGGCGTCGCTCGGCCGGATGAAGTTCCAGGTTGCCGGCGACGTTCAGCCGAACCGCCCGGTGCTGGCGCAGCTGATGATCAGCCACCCGAACAACTCGGGCATGGTGATGGACCAGCTCACGCGGCAGTACACGCCGGCGCATTTCGTGCGCAAGGTCAGCATCACGTACGGCGGCCAGCCGGTGATGTCGGCCGACCTCGACTTCTCGATCAGCGAGAACCCGAACCTGCGCTTCTACTTCGTGCCCGACCGCAGCGGCGGCGAACTGGTCGCCGAGGTGGTGGACACCGAGAACCTGGCGTTCACCAGCACGCTGAAGCTGAGGTCGGCCGATTGAACCTCGCCCGCGGATTCGGGCGGGGCCGGGCGGCGGCGCGAACGGCGGCGGCGGGGTCGGCCGCGGCGGGGCCGGCGGCGCCATCGCGAGTGGCGAGGGCAGGGCCGTGGCTGTCGCGGCTGTCGCGGTTGCCGACGCTGCTGGCGTTCGCCGCGGCACACGCGGTCGCCGCCCCATCGGCCTGGATCACCAACCAGGGCAGCCACGACGTCTCGGTGGTCGACCTGGCGACGCAGCGGGTGGTCGCCACCGTGCCGGTCGGCCGCTCGCCGGCCGGCGTCGTCGCCGCGTCGCGCGCCGGCCGCGTCTACGTGTCCAACCCCGACAGCCGGACGATCTCGGTGATCGACATGCGCAGCCGCACCGTGGTCGACACGCTTCCCGCCGGCGACGGCCCGGTCGGCATCGACGCGTCGCCGGACGGCCGCCGCCTGTACGTCGCCGACTGGTACGCCGGCCGCCTGCTCGTCTACGACACCGCCGTTGCCGGCGCCGGGCCGATCGCGTCGATCCCGGTCGGCCGCGCGCCGGCGGGCGTGGCGGTGGCGGGCGACGGCCGCACCGTCTGGGTGGCCGAGCGCGACGACGACAGCGTGGCGGCGATCGACGTCGCCACCCAGCGCGTGCGCGCTCGCGTGCACGTCGGCACGCACCCGTTCGCGCTGCAGGTCGACGACGCGCGCGAGCGGCTGTACGCACTGAACGTGATGAGCGACGACCTGAGCGTGATCGACACCCGCCCGATGGCGGTGGTCGCCACCGTGCCGGTCGGCAAGGCGCCCTACGGCGCGGCGCTGGCCCAGGGCGGCGCGCTGCTGTACGTGACCAACCAGCACGACGACAGCGTCAGCGTGATCGACGCCGAGCGCCTCGCCGTCGTGCGCACGCTGCGCGGCTTCGGCTACCCCGAGGGCGTGGCCGCCCACGGCGACCGTGTCTACGTCGTCAACTGGATGGACGACCAGCTCAGCGTGCTCGACGCCGCCAGCGGCCGGGTGCTCGACCAGATCGCCACCGGAAAGAACAGCCGCGGCTTCGGCGCCTTCATCGGCGAGCCGGCGGCACCGTGAGGGCGGCCGCGCCAAAGCCACCGACGCTGCCACCGCCACCGCCACCGCCACCGACGCCGCCACCGACGCCGAACACCCAACCCATCCCCATCCGGCATCTGCCCGAACGACCCACCGACCCGTTCTCGTCCCCCACCCCACCGTCCCCGAAACCGATGCCCGCAGGAGGCCCTTCCGTGTCCCGTCCCCCGTTCAACGTTCCGACCCCGCCGGCCGCCGCTGGCCGCCGCCGCGGCCTGACCGCCGCCCTCGCGCTCGGCGCCACGCTCGTCGCCAGCCTGGCGGTGCCGCTGATGCCACCGGCCGCCGCCCACGGCCCGACGCGCCAGAAGGTGATCGAGAAGGTCACGATCGACGCGCCCGCGGCCACCGTGTGGGCACGCATCCGCAACTTCGACGCGCTGAAGGACTGGCATCCCGCCGTCGAAACCAGCCCGGCCGACAAGGGCAACACCGAAGGCTCGGTGCGCCAGCTCGCGTTGAAGGGCGGCGGTGCGCTGACCGAGACGCTCGAAAGCTGGGACGACGCGAAGATGAAGTACAGCTACCGCGCGAAGGACGGCGGCGCGCTGCCGGTCACCAACTACACCTCGACGATCAGCGTTTCGGACGACGGCGGCAAGGCGGTCGTCGAATGGCGCGGCGCCTTCTACCGCGGCTTCCCGAACAACGACCCGCCGCCGGAGCAGAACGACGAGGCCGCGGTGAAGGCGATCACCGGCGTCTACCAGAGCGGGCTGGCGAACCTGAAGAAGCTGGTCGAAGGCAAGTAGGGGGCGCGATGACGCGGCGTCTGTCCCGGGTGCGGCATGCCGGCCGGCAGGTGGCCGATCGGCTCGGCCGGCACCTGCGCCGTGCCCGCCCGGCCGCCGCGACGGCGCTGCTGTCGCTCGCCGGCGTGCTGGCGCTGGGCGCCTGCGCGACGGCCGGCGGCGCGCTCGCCGCCGGGCCGGGCGATCCGGCGGCCGCGGCGACAGCGGCATCGGCATCCGCACCGGCACCTGCCGCGACACCCGCAGCAAGACCTGCAGCGACATCCCCAGCAACACCCCCAGCGACACCCGCGGTGGCCGCGCAGCCCGCCGCCGAGGCGCCGCCGATCGCCCCGGCGGTCGAGCTCGCCGCCGGCGGCTACTGGCTGCCCGGCACCGGCGGCGAGCCCGATACCGTCAACCTCGGCCGCACCGGCAACGCCGGTTTCGTGATCGGCGAGCGCGGCGTGATAGCGATCGACACCGGCACCTCCTACCGCCACGGCCGCGAGCTGCTGGCCGCCATCCGCCACGTCACCGACCAGCCGCTGCGGCTGGTGCTGATCACCCACACGCGGCAGGAATTCCTGTTCGGCGCGCTCGCGTTCCGCGAGCAGGGCGTGCCGATCGCAATGCACGAGAAGGCCGCGGCGCTGATGGCCGCGCGCTGCGAGAACTGCCTGAAGACGCTGCGCCAGCAGCTCGGCGAGGACGCGATGCGCGGCACCGCGATGTTCAAGCCCGACCGGGTGTTCGACGACCCGGCGCGGCTGGACGCCGGCGCGCTGATCGGCCGCCCGCTGCAGGTGCTGCACTTCGGCGCGTCCGCCGGGCCGGGCGACATCGCGGTGCTGGACCCGCGCAGCGGCACGCTGTTCGCCGGCGGCCTGCTCGACGCGCGCCGCATCCCCGACCTGATCGACAGCGACCTGCCCGCCTGGCGCGCCGCGCTGCGCACGCTGCGCGGGTTGCCGCTGCAGCGCGTGGTGCCCGGCCACGGCCCGGCCGGCCCGGCCGCGGCGGTGATCGACGGCGTCGAACGCTACCTCGACCGCCTCGAATCCCGCGTGCGCGAACTGCTGCGCGCCGACGCGGCGCTGAGCGAAGTGCCCGACGCCGCTGCGCTGCCCGAGTTCCGCGGCTGGGACCAGTACGACACCATCCACCGGCGCAACGCGTCGATCCTGTACCTGCGCTTCGAGCGCGAACTGCTGTTCCGCTGATGCGGTGATCGGGCCCTGCCGGCCCCATCCCGATGGACTCCCGATGGACACGCGACGAGGGCCTGACGATGATCCCTGCGATGAAACCGAACCCGCCCATCGCCCGCCGCCGGCTGCTGCGCGGCGCCGCCCGCACGCTGGCGGCCTGGCCGCTGATGCGCGGGCTGCCGTTCGCGCCGCTGCTGGCCGCGGCACCGGGTGCGCGCGCGGCCGTCGGCGGCCTGCCGGCCAACACCGGCCATGCCGACAGCTCGCCCGAATGGGAGCGCCTGCGCGAGCGGCTGTTCCCCGGCCGCACGCTCGAGGCCGGCTCCGGCCGGGTGCAGCTCACCGTGCCGCTGCGGGCGGCCTACGGTGCGTCGGTGCCGGTGAAGATCCGCTCCGGGCTGGCGCAGGCCGCGTCGCTCTACGTGCGGCGGCTGCATGTGCTGATCGACAAGAACCCGTCGCCGGTGGCCGCGGTGCTCGATCTGACGCCCGAGATCGGCCAGGCCGATTTCGAGCTGCGGCTGCGCGTCGACGAATACAGCCACGTGCGCGTGGTCAGCGAACTGTCGAACGGCGAGCTGCACACCGACTCGCGCTACGTGAAGACCAGCGGCGGCTGCTCCGCGCCGCCCAACCGCGACGCACTGCACCTGATCGGCAAGACCGTGCTGAAGCTGCCCGACGGCGTGCACCTGAACCAGCCGACCACCGCCGACGTGACGGTGATCCACCCCAACGACACCGGCTTCGAGCTGAACAACGTGACGGTGATGTTCATCCCGCCGCACTTCGTGCGCTCGATCCGGATGAGCTACGCCGGCCGCAAGGTGTTCGACGCCGATCTCGACTTCTCGATCAGCGAGAACCCGACGCTGCGCTTCAACTTCGTCCCGCATGCCGCCGGCGAGCTGCGTGCCGAGGTCGAGGATTCGAAGGAAGGCCACTTCGTCGGCACGCTGCAGGTCAGCGCGGACGCGTGATGGCGCTTTGCCGGGCCGAGTTCGTCCGCCGCGCCGTGCGGGCCGGTTCGTTGGCGCTGGCGGCCGGTACACCGGGCGCGCTCACCGCGCTGGCGGCGCTGGCCGGCAGCGGCACGGCCGCGGCGCAGAGTACGAAGCACGGCATCCCGGCCGACTATGCGCCGATCGTGATCGAGCCGTCCGGCGGCGCGGACCGCGCCGAGTTCGATCTCAGTGCGGTGCTGTCGCGCGCGCGGCGCGAGCACAAGCGGCTGTACGTGTACCTGGGCGCGAGCGACTGCCCGTACTGCCGGCGCTACGAGGCCTTCCTGGCGGACCACGCGGCGGAGCTGGTGCCGCATTTCCGCCCGTGGATCGTCGTCGACCTGCGCAGCGCGCTGTCGAACACCGCGCGCCGGCTGCACTTTCGCGTCGGCGGCACGTCGCAGGCCTACGCCGACTTCCAGAATTCGATCGGCGACGAACGAGCGCGGCTGCTGGTGTATCCCAGTGTCTGGCTGTTCGACGGGCAGCTCAAGCCGCTGATGCAGATGCCGGCAGGCACCGGCACCTTCCAGACGGTGCCGGAGCAGTTGGAGATCCTGCAGCTCGTGCAGTGAGCTTGCGCGGCGGAGGCGTGACGCCGCTTCGCGCCGTGGCCCGGCGCCGTGAAGCTCAGCGCGCCGCGCTCAGCCGGCGCGAGTTCGCCGGATCGCGGAACACCAGCGGGCGCTCGACGGCCTCGCGCGTCTGCGGCGTCGCCGTCTCGGCGCGCAGCACCGCCTCGACCACGCGTGCATGGTGCGGGCTCTTCGCGCACACCGGGTCGGCGGCCTCGGCGTCCTGCGCGATCAGGAAGGCCTGGCAGCGGCAGCCGCCCAGATCTTCCTCGCGATGCTCGCAGCTCGAGCAGGGCTCCTTCATCCAGCCGGTGCCGCGGTAGCGGTTGAAGCCTTCGGACTCGTACCAGATCTCGCGCATCGAATGCTCGCGCACGTTCGGGAAGGCGAGCCCGGGCAGCATCTTCGCGGTGTGGCAGGGCAGCGCGGTGCCGTCGGGCGTGACGGTCAGGAACATGCTGCCCCAGCCGTTGACGCACTTCTTCGGCCGCCCCTCGTGGTAGTCGGGCGCGACGAAGAAGAGCCGCATCTTGTCGCCCAGGCGGATCCGCCATGCGTCGGTCACCTGCTCGGCGCGGCGGAGCTGCTCGCGCGTGGGCAGGAGCTGGTCGCGGTTCAGGTAGGCCCAGGAGTAGTACTGCGTGTTCGCGAGTTCCAGGTACTCGGCGCCCAGGTCGGCGGCCATGCCGATGATGCGGTCGACGTGGTCGATGTTCAGCCGGTGGATCACGACGTTCATCACCATCGGCCAGCCGTTGTCCTTGATGATCTTCGCGACCCGGTTCTTCAGCTCGAAGGTCTTGGTGTGCGAGAGGAAGTCGTTGACCTCGCGCGTCGAATCCTGGAACGAGAGCTGCACGTGGTCGAGCCCGGCGGCCTTCAGCGCGGCGGCGCGCTCGGCGGTGAGGCCGACGCCCGAGGTCAGCAGGTTGGTGTAGTAGCCCAGGCGCCGCGCCTCGGCGACGATGATCTCCAGGTCGTCGCGCAGCAGCGGCTCGCCGCCCGACAGGCCGCATTGCACCGCGCCCATTTCCCGGCCCTCGCGCAGCACGCGCAGCCAGTCGTCGGTCGACAGCTCGTTCTCGGTCTTCGCGAACTCGATCGGGTTGTAGCAAAACACGCAGTGGAGCGGGCACCGATACGTCAGCTCGGCCAGCAGCCACAAAGGCGGCCCGGGACGGGTCATGACGACCCCTCGTCCGACGGGTACGTCGGCCTGTCCCCCGGGGGGACCGCGGGCCGGCTTGGGGCGGCCCGGCGCTCGGCCCGCGGGTTCATCAGCGCGTGTGGTGCCTTCATGCGGGCTCCCACGCCAGCCAGCGCTGCTTGCCCGCCATCTCGACGAATCCGAGCACGTCGTCCGCCAGCCCCCGGGTGTTGAAGGTCGATTCCAGGTCGGCGACGATCGCCGCCACGTTCTTCTGGCCGTCGCAGCGCTTCATGATCTCGCCGGCGCTGCCGTTGAGCTGCACCATGCCTTCGGGGTAGAGCAGCACATGGCAATCCTGCGCCGGTTCCCACTGGAAGCGGAAGCCCGGGCCGATGCGCGGCACGGTGGCGAGCACCGGCGGTGTCATCCGGCCGCTCCCCGGGTGATCGGCGCGCCGTCGGCGAGGCCGTACTTCAGCGCCATCGCATCGTTCAACGCCCACAGGATGTCGAGCTTGAACTGGAGCACTTCCAGCGCCCGTTCCTGCAAAGGCCGGGTCGTGAAGTGGCCGAGCGTGATCGCCAGGCCCTGCTCCACGTCTCGCCGCGCCTGGCTGACGCGGTTGCGGAAATAGGCCAGGCCTTCCGCCTCGATCCAGGGATAGTGCTCCGGCCAGGTGGCCAGGCGTTGCTTGTGGATCTCGGGCGCGAACAGTTCGGTCAGCGACGAGCACACCGCCTCCTGCCACGGCGCGCGCCGCGCGAAGTTCACGTAGGCGTCGACCGCGAAGCGCAGCGCCGGGGCCACGTGCCGCAGGTCCAGCACTTCCTCGCGCGAGAGGCCCACCGCCTGCGCCAGGCGCAGCCAGGCCTCGATGCCGCCCTCGTCGCGCACCGTCGTGCCGTTCGGGCCCGGGTACTCGAAGCCGTCGTGATCGAGGATGCGCTGCACCCAGCCGCGGCGCACCTCGCGGTCGGGGCAGTTGGAGAGCACCGCCGCGTCCTTGATCGGGATCGCGATCTGGTAGTAGAAGCGGTTCGCCACCCAGCCGCGCACCTGCTCGGGCGTGGCCGGCCGGTGTTCAGCATCACGTTGAACGGATGGTGGATGTGGTACGAGCGCCCGCGCTCGCGCAGCTTCGCCTCGAACTCGTCGCGGCGCCACGCCACCTCGGCGCCGGGCGCTGCCATGGCGCCGGACGCCTGGAGGATGTCGGCCTTCATCATGCTCAGAGGGTGTAGACGATCAATCGCATTCGCGCCGGGGCGGCGCAGGGTGCTGGGGGTAGGCGCAGCGCGCAGCCCAGGCTGATGCCTGGGCAAGCGCCGCAACGCCCCCCAGCGCCCTGCGCCGCCCCCGCTCCGTAGGGTGAGGCAGACGGGCCCACCCTCGTCGTGCAATGCTCGCCGGGCCACCAGCCCGGCTCCGCTTTGCGCCTAGATCGGGCCCGTCTGGGGGCCTCACGCGGGTGCGATTCATGACGTCTACACCCTCTCAGATCACCAGTTCCATGCCGTCCTCGGTGACAACGATGCCTTCGCGCGCCAGTGTCGCGCGGGCATCGGAGTCTTCATCGAGGATCGGGTTGGTGTTGTTGATGTGGATCAGCAGGCGCCGCGTGCGCGCCGGCAGCCGGCGCATCCACTCGATCATCCCGCCGGGGCCCGATTGCGGCAGGTGGCCGATCGAGCGGGCGGTCTTGGGCGCGATTCCGAGCGCGGGCATCTCGTCGTCGGTCCAGAAGGTGCCATCGACCAGCACCGCATCGGCGCCGGCCATCGCATCGAACACCGGCGGCGTGATCTCGCCGAGGCCGGGCGCGTAGAACAGGCTGCTGCCGCGCGCGGTGTCGGTGACGATCACGCCGATGTTGTCGCCCGGCACCGACTGCTCGCGGTGCGGCGAATACGGCGCCGCCTTGCTCGACAGCGGCAGCGCGCGGAAGGTCAGCCCCGCCACGCCCGGCACGCTGAACGGCGTGCCGTCCAGCGCGATGCGGTGGCGCTCGACGCCGCAGTAGTGCGACAGCACGCGCAGCACCGGGTTGCCCTGCGTCAGGTCTTCCTCGACCGGGTCGGTGCACCACAGCGGCAGCCGGCCGTTGCGCTCGCGCAGCATGAACAGGCCGGTGGCATGGTCGATCTGGCCGTCCATCAGCAGCACGCCGGCGATCGCGGTGTCGCGCAGGCGCCGGTTGGGCTGCAGCGCGGGGCGGCTGCGGATCTGCTCCAGGATGTCGGGCGAGGCGTTGAACAGCACGCCGTCGGCCGCGTCGTCCGGCCGCAGGAAGATCGACGACTGCGTGCGCGGCTTGGCGCGCACCGCGCCGCTGCGCACGCCGGCACAGTTGCGGCAGTTGCAGTTCCACTGCGGAAAGCCGCCGCCGGCGGATGAGCCGAGAACTGTCAGGCGCATGGGCGTTCGGGGCCGGAAAAATCAGGGGTTCCAGAAGACCAACGCCCTGGCGGACCAGGGCGTTGGCGTGCCGTTCCGCGGTTCAGCGGGCGGCGACGTACAGCGTGATCTCGAAGCCGAAGCGGAAATCACGAGCCGTCGGGGTGGTCCATTGCATAGAGTCTCCTTTCATCCGGTGGCACGGCGGCGGGATGGCCGTCGCGGGGGTTCGATTCCCTTGCCGTACTGTCGCCGCGCCGGCCCGCACCACCCAGCCCCCGGGGCATGAATGTGGGCTCATGATTTTCATGAATCGCCCGTGCGGCGGCGGGCGAGGCGGGCCGACCCGGCCGCCGCCTCGCGGTGCCGCCGATACCATCGCCCCGTGCAGCCCGCGCCCCGAGCCCTCTACCCCGACACCGCCGCGTACGAGCGTTTCGACCTGCCGGTGTCGCACGGGCACGTGCTCGCCGTCGGCCAGTGGGGCCGCGCGGACGGCATCCCGGCGCTGGTGCTGCACGGCGGGCCGGGGTCGAGCGTCACGCCGATCTTGCGGCGCTGGTTCGATCCCGCGCGCTACCGCATCGTCGGCTTCGACCAGCGCGGCGCCGGCAGCAGCCGCCCCGCCGGCGACATCGAACACAACGACACCGGCCTGCTGCTGCAGGATCTGCGGGCGCTGCGCGAGCACCTGGGCATCGAGCGCTGGCTGGTCGTCGGCGGCTCCTGGGGCGCGACGCTCGCGGTGGCGTACGCCGCGGCCGAGCCGGCGGCCGTCACCGGGCTGCTGCTGCGCGCCAGCTTCCTCGCCCGCGACGAGGACGTCGCCTGGTTCTTCCACGGCGTCGCGCCGCTGCGAACCGAAGCCTGGGCGCGCTTCACCCGCGGCGTACCACCGGCGCACCAGGCCGACATGCTCGGATGGCTGGCCGACGCGGTGTTGGGCGACGACGAAGCCGCCCGCCGCGACGCCGCCCGCCGGTGGTCGGCGTGGGAGCAGGCCGTCGCGACCGGCCAGCTCGTCGACCCGCCCGCCGGCGGTTCCGCGGACGCCGGCTCGGCCGACGGCCGCCTGCTCGCCCGCTACCGCGTCCAGGCGCACTACCTGCGCCACGGCTGCTGGCTGCGCGCGCCCACGCTGCTCGAACGCTGCGCCGCGGTGCCGCCCG
>JBGAMJ010000196.1:0-8721 GCA_044223035.1 Piscinibacter sp. | reverse complement strand
GACGCCGCTGCACTGGACCGACGCCGAAGGCCGCGAGCACGGGCACGACGCAGTCGACGCCAGCGGCTCGCCGCTCGAACAGCTCCTGGCGGCGCACTCCGACCACCGGCTCGGCGAGTGCATGACGCAGATCGAGCCCGAGCCGCGCGCGGCGATCGCGCTCGCCTACTTCGAGGGCCTCACCCACGACGAACTGGCGCAGCGGCTGGGGCGCCCGCTCGGCACCGTCAAGGCCTGGATCCGGCGCAGCCTGCTGCGGCTGCGCGACTGCCTGGGGGAACCGGCATGAACTGGCACCGCTCGCCTGAACTGCTCGACCGCCTGGCGGCCGAGTACGCGCTCGGCACGCTCTGCGGCGGCGCGCGGCGGCGTTTCGAGGCGGTGATGAACACCCACCACGAGGTCGCGCGGGCCGCGGCGCGCTGGGATGCCCGCTTCCTCCCGCTCGCCGACACGCTGCCGGCCGCCGATCCCGGGAACGCGCTGTGGACGCGCATCGAGCATCGCGTGCTCGGCCGGCCCGCGCCGGCGCGGCCCTGGTGGCGCCGGCTGCTGTCGCCGGCGCCGGCGGGGGCGCTGGCCTTCGGGATGATGCTGGGGCTCGGGCTGCCGCTGCTGCAGCCGCTGTGGACGGCCGAGCAGGCCCAGTTGCCCGAGAGCTACGTCGGCGTGCTGGCCACGCCGGACGGCCGCCCCGGCCTGATCGTCGCCAGCCGGCGGCAGGGGCGCATCCTCGACCTCAAGGTGGTGAACGCCACCGCCGTGCCGCCGGGCCGCAGCGCGGTGCTGTGGACCATCGACGCCCAGGGCCACCCGCGGCCGATCGGAAAGCTGCCGTCGCTGGACGCCGGGTTCAGCAGCCTGGCGATCGAGCGTCCGTCGGAAGCGCTGTTCGCGAACGCGAACGAACTCGCGGTCAGCCTCGAGGCCGCCGGCCCGCTGCCGCCGGCGCCCACGTCGGCCTACGTCTACCGCGGCCTGTGCGGCAAGCTGTGGCCGCCGAAGCCGGCGCGCTGACGCCGGTGGTGTAGAGCCGGCCAAGCGAGGCGCTCCAGCGGCGCTCGTGTCCTCGGCCGGGACGCGAAGCCACCTCGCTGACCGCGACAGCGCGGGGAGCGCCAATCAACTTGAACCGGACGCGGCGACGTGGCAACACAGGGTCGGTTCGGGACACCGTTCCCGAATCACCACCGCTGGAGATCGTCACGCCATGGCTCGAACCGCTTGCCTCCCGAGACAGTTCGTCGTCCGCGGCTGGCGGCGGATGAACCTCCCCGGCCTCACCGCGTTCACGGCACTTGCCGCCGTCACGGCCTTTGCTGCGCTGGCGACACTGGCCGGTTGCGCCGCGCAGCCGTCCGCCGCGCCCGCCTCGGCCAGGCAGCCCGCGCTCGATCCGGCAGCCATCTCCGGCGACTTCCCGGCGATGCGCCGCTGCATGGACGACCTGCTGGTCGACTACGGCACGCACGACCTGTCGGTGGTCGTCGAGGATCTCGCCGATCCGGCGGCGCGCGCCGATGCCGGCACGCGGGACCTGCTGGCCGCCGCGATCGCCGACATGACGCCGCGCAGCCGGGCGATCCGCGTCGTCGCGTCGGACGGCGACTGGAGCCGCACGCGCAGCCAGGCGGCGCAGGCGCCCGGGCGCGAAGCGCCGGCCGTCGCCCCGCAGTTCGCACTGCGCGGCGCGATCCGCACGCTCGACGGCGCCGCCGCGGCCCGCCCCGGCGCTGTCGCGCTGGCTCTCGACCTCACGCTGCTGAAGACGTCGGACATGAGCGTCGTGCCCGGCACCGGCTCGCACACCGAAATCACCGCAGCCGAGCGCGGCGCCGGCGCGGAACTGCGCAAGTTCGGCGCCCGATTCAGCCTGCCGGGCACCGCGGCCACCGGCGCGGGCCGGTCCGCCGCCCTGCGGGCGCTGGCCGACGTGGCGACGATCGAGTGGATCGGCCGCGTCGCCCGGCTGCCGTACTGGACCTGCTTCGGCGTCAGCGCGGCGGATCCGGCCATCGGCGCCGAGATCCAGGACTGGTACGACACGATGGCCGCACGCCCGGCCGAGATCATCGGCTACTTCCAGCAGCAGCTCGGCGTGCGCGGCCTGTACGCCGGCCCGGTCGACGGCGCCGTCAACCCGCCGCTCAAGGCGGCGGTGGCGCGCTACCGCGAGGCGCTCGGCCTGTCGCGCGAGCCCAAGCTTTCGCTGGACTTCTTCCGGGCCTACCTGGCCGCCGACCACCGTGAGCTGGCGCAGCGCCTGACACCATCCCCCGCGACCAGCACGGCGACCGCGCCCGGAACGGCGGCGCCAGCGACGGTGGCGACTGTGGCGACAGCGGCGACCGGGGCGACCGGGGCGACCGGGGCGAACGGGGCGACCGGGGCGACCGGGGCGAACGGGGCGAACGGGGCGAACGGGGCGAACGGGGCGAGCCGGGTGAGCGGGGCGACCGCGGCGAGCCGGGTGACCGGAGCGACCACCGCCGCTGCGCCTGCCACGACCAGCGCCGCCCCGCCCGCCCCGGCCGGCGCCGCCCCGCTCGCCCTGCGCATCGCCGCCGCCCGCGAGGGCCAGCGCTATGCGCGCGGCGAGCCGGTCCAGCTCACGATCCGGCCGAGCCGCGACGCCCACGTCTACTGCTTCCACCAGGACGAGAACCGCCGCATCACGCGCTTCTTCCCCAACCGCTTCCAGGGCGACTCGCGCGTGCCGGCGGCGGGCCTGCAGCTTCCGGGCGCGATGCAGTTCGAGATCGTGATGAACCCGCGCGGCGTGCCGGAGAGCGTGGCCTGCTTCGCCACCGAGGGCGACGTGCTGGCGCGGCTGCCGTCCGGCCTGAACGGCGCCGACTTCAGCCCGCTGCCGGTCGCCTCGCTCGACCAGGTGCGCAGCGCCTTCCTGAAGACGACGACCGGCCCGCTGGCGCAGGAGACGTTCCAGATCCGGGCCCGGTGACGTTGCCCGGATGCCGCAGCGACCCCACGCTGATGCCGAGATGCTGCCGCTCCGATGCCGCTCCGATGCCGCTCTGATGCCGAGATGACGCCGCCCTGATGCCGCTCTGATGCCGAGATGACCACGCCCTGATGCCGCTCCGACGCGGCGCCGGCGCCGCCCCGGCGCCGTGCGAAACGCGTTCGCTCCCCGCCGCACCTGCGGCGGACGAGCCGCGCGCGCCGGCCCTTCCACGGCCCGCGCCGAAACCTTGAACGTCCCGGCGCGCCGGCGCAACTCAGTCCTCGTGAACGAACCCGGTGCCTCCGCCCCGGGGGGTGGTCCCTCAACGAGGAGAACCCGCATGCCTGGCCGATCCACGTCCCGTCGCGACTGCCGCACCCGCGGCCCGGTCGTCGCCGGCGTCCTGCTGGCGCTGGCCGCGTCGGCCGCCGCGCAGGCTCTGCCCTGCCACGGCGCGCTGCCCGCGCCGGGCGCGGCCGCCACCACCGCAGCCGCCGGCGGATCCAAGTTCCGCCTGATCGCGCAGCAATGCCCGGCGCTCGGCGAGCCGGTGGCCGCGCGCGGCTCGGAGCAGCTCGACCTGTTCGACCACTCGACCGTCGTCAGCCTCTCGCTGGCCGGCGCCCCCGAGGACGCCCGCGTGACCCCGGCCGCGATGCCCGACACGCTGGTCCCGCTCGGCCGCGATGCCGCGCGCGTGCTCTCGCTCGCGCCGGCACTGACCGCGGCGGCCCGCGCCAACGACCTCGACCCGCTGCTGCTGCACGCCATCGCGCACGTCGAATCGCGCCACAACGCGCAGGCCGTCTCGCCGGCCGGCGCCCGCGGCGTGATGCAGCTGATGCCGGCCACCGCGCAGCGCTTCGGCGTCGACCGCCCCGAACGCACGCTGTTCGACGCCGGCACCAACCTGAACGCCGGCGCCGCCTACCTGCGCACGCTGCGCTCGCGCTATGGCAACGACCTGCGGCTGATGCTGGCCGCCTACAACGCCGGCGAAGGCGCGGTCGACAAGCACGGCCGCGATGTGCCGCCCTACCCCGAAACCCAGGCCTACGTGCGCGACGTGCTCGCGATCTACAGCCGCCTGACCGCGATGTTCGGCGTTTCGCCGTCGGGCACGCTGGTGGCGCGGGGGGAACGGTCATGACCATGTCCGCCTACTTCCGCAGCGCCGGCTCGGTGCGCGAGAACGCATTCGCGCGCTACAGCGACCTGGTACTGGTCGCCGGCGTGGTCGCGATCGTCGCGATGATGATCCTGCCGCTGCCGGCCTGGCTGATCGACCTGCTGGTGGCGGTGAACATCGCCTCCGGGCTGCTGTTGCTGCTGCTGGGCATCTACATCGCGTCGCCGCTCGAGTTCTCGGTGTTCCCGAGCGTGCTGCTGATGACCACACTGTTCCGCCTGTCGCTGTCGATCGCGACCACCCGGATGATCCTGCTGCAGGGGCATGCCGGCCACATCATCGACACCTTCGGCAAGGTGGTCGCCGGCGGCAACCTGGTGGTCGGGCTGGTGGTGTTCCTGATCATCACCGTCGTCCAGTTCATCGTGATCGCCAAGGGCGCCGAACGCGTGGCCGAGGTGGCGGCGCGCTTCTCGCTGGACGCGATGCCCGGCAAGCAGCTCTCGATCGACTCCGACCTGCGCTCCGGCCTGATCGACAAGGACGAAGCCCGGCGCCGCCGCCGCACGCTCGAGCTGGAGAGCAAGCTGCACGGCAGCCTCGACGGCGCGATGAAGTTCGTCAAGGGCGATGCGATCGCCGGCATCGTGATCATCGTGATCAACCTGCTCGGCGGCCTGGCGATCGGCGTGATGATGCAGGACCTGGACATCGGCACCGCGATGACCAAGTACTCGATCCTGACGATCGGCGAAGGCATGGTGGCGCAGATCCCGGCGCTGCTGGGCGCGATGGCCGCCGGCCTGATCGTCACCCGCACCGCGGACGACGACGACAAGCACCTCGGCGACTCGATCCGCAAGCAGATCAGCGCCAAGCCGCGCGTGCTGGTGGTGGGCGGCGGCATCTGCCTGCTGATGGCGGCGGTGCCCGGCTTCCCGGCCGTCACCTTCGTGCTGCTGGCGGCGGTGGCCGGCGGCGCCGGCGTGCTGCTCACCCCGGCCTGGCGCGAGCGCCTGCGGCAAGCGCGGCACCCGGCCGTGCGCGGCATGGTCCGGCGCCTGGAGCCGGTGCAGACGGTCACCGCCACCGCGCTGCCACAGGCGCGCGCCGCGGTGCCGCTGCTGCTGCGCGTGCCGGCGCCGCTGCTGGCGGCCGACGACGCCCGCGCGCTGACCGCCGCGCTCGAGGAAGTGCTGGACGAGATGCAGCTCGGCCTCGGCCTCGCGCTGCCGCGCATCCACGTGCACGGCCAGCCCGGCCCGTCCGGCCACGGCGCCGCCGACGCCGGGCGCTGGGAGCTGCTGGCCTACGAGGTGCCAATCACCGCCGGCAGCCTGGACGCCGGCATGCCGCTCGCCGCCCTCGGCGAGCCGGTGCGCCAGGCGCTGCGCCGCCACACGCCGCTGTTCCTCGGCATCCAGGACACCACCAACCTGCTGACCCGCGCGTCGGTCGACGCGCCCGACGTGGTGAAGGAGGTGCTGCGCGCGCTGCCGCTGCAGCGCGTGGCCGACGTGCTGCGCCGGCTGGTCGGCGAGGGCGTGTCGATCCGCAACCTGCGCGACATCCTGGAGGCGCTGTCTGAGGCCGGCCAGCGCGACAAGGACGCCCACGCGCTGACCGAATTCGCCCGCGTGGCGCTGCGCCGCCAGATCAGCCACCAGGTAGCGCCGGACGGCACGCTCGCCGCGCTGATGCTCGAACCGGCGCTCGAGGAGTTGCTGCGCCAGGCGGTGCGCGTCACCGGCGGCGTGGCCCAGCTCGCGCTGGATCCCGAGACGGCCCGCCGCATCGCCGAGAGCATCGGCGCGGCGATCGGCCGGCACCGGCCGCAGGCGCTGATCACCGCCATCGACGTGCGCTGGCACCTGCGCAAGCTCATCGAGCCGGAGTGCTTCGACACGCCGGTCCTTTCCTACCACGAGCTGATGCCCACGCTGCAGCTCGACGTGCTCGACCGCGTCGCCATTCCGGGCGCGCCGATGCTGGAGGCTGCCTGAATGTTGCCGCTCCTGGGTACCCGCTGGCTCCGCGCCGCGGCCGTCGCGCTGCTGTGCCTCGCGTCGGCGGCGCAGGCCGCGCCGATGCCGAACGCCGCGCGCCGGGTGTCGATCACCGCGCGCGAGCAGCCGATCAACGCCTTCCTGCAGGACCTGTTCGCCGCCGTCGACGTGCCCTCGTCGATCAGCGCCGGGCTCGCCGGCACGGTCAACGGCAGCTTCTCCGGGCCGGCCGACAAGGTGCTGCGCGACGTCTCCCGCGTCTACAACCTGGTGACGTATTTCGACGGCACGGTGATGCACGTGGTGCCGGCGGCGGACCTGGTGCAGCGCACCTACCCGGCCTCCCCGGCGGTGGCCGACCGCGTGCTGCGCGACGCCGCCGACCTGAACCTGCCCGACGGGCGCAACACGCTGCGGCGCAGCAGCGGCGGCAACATGGTCGCGGTCGGCACGCGGCGCTTCGTCGAGCAGGTCGACGAGCTGATGCGCGCCGGCCAGGCCACGACGGCCGCCGCCGCGGCGCCGAACGGCAGCAGCGCCGACTTCCGCGTCTTCTACCTGCGCTACGCCTGGGCGCAGGACACGACGATGTCGGTCGGCGGCCGCCAGGTGGTGCTGCCGGGCGTGGCGTCGATCCTGCGCTCGCTGGTCGGCGCGCGCGCGTCGGGCCTCGGCCAGGAGGTGCTGCTGCGCCCGACGGTGCCGGGCCTGCGCGGCCAGGGGCTGGCCAGCCAGGGCGTGTCGACCCGTCAACCGGAGAACAACCCGCGCGACGCGGCGGCCGACGTGCTGGTCGCCGCGCTGGCCCGCACCGCGCAGCCGGCCGAAGCCCCGGCCACCGTGACGCCGGACGCGCAGCAGATCCGCATCGAGGCCGACCAGCGCCTGAACGCGGTGATCGTGCGCGACCAGGCCGACCGGCTGCCGCGCTACGAGCAGCTCATCGCCGCGCTCGACGTGGAGCCGCAGTCGCTGGAGATCGAGGCCACGATCATCGACGTCAACACCGACAAGATGCGCGAGCTGGGCATCGACTGGCGCTGGAACAACGCCGGCTTCGGGCTGCAGGTCGGCAACGGCGCCCGCGGCGCGCTGCCGACGGCCGGCGGCGTGGTGTCGGCCGTGCTGGGCTCGGTGGGCCAGTTCGTGGCGCGCATCAGCGCGCTGCAGGCCGAGGGCGCGGCGCGCGTGGTGTCGAGCCCGCAGGTGGTCACGCTGTCGGACGTCGAGGCGGTGTTCGACAACAGCTCGACCTTCTACGTGCGTGTGGCCGGGCGCGAGCAGGTGGACCTGTTCAACGTCAGCGCCGGCACCTCGCTGCGCGTGACGCCGCACGTGTTCCGCGACCGCGACAGCACGCGGATCAAGCTGATGGTGCAGATCGAGGACGGCAACCTGACCTCCAGCCAGGTCGACCAGATCCCGGTGGTCGACCGCTCGACGATCAACACGCAGGCGCTGATCGTCGAAGGCGAGAGCCTCTTGATCGGCGGCATGACGCGCGACAGCACCTCGTCGAACGTCAGCAAGGTGCCGGGGCTGGGCGACGTGCCGGTGGTCGGCAACCTGTTCAAGACCCGCACCAACAGCGACTCGCGCATCGAGCGCATGTTCCTGATCACGCCGCGGCTCGCCGCCAACCGGCCCGCCGCCACGGGCGCGATGCTGCAGGCGAGCGCCGCTGGCGCCGGCCGGGCGGCGCCGGCCGCGGCAGCGGCGACCGCGGCCGCGACCGCGATCGCTCCGGCACCCGCACCCGCACCCGCGCCCGCACCGGCGCCCGCCATCGATGCCCGCTCCGGTGGCGCCGGCCCGCAACGCCCGCTGACCGTGGCGGTCGCCGCGCCTACGCCCACGCCCGCCGGGCCGCCAGCCGTCACCAGCCGCCGGCGCGCGCCTCGGTGGTGCTGGATCTGGACGCCCTGCCCGCCGCCGCCCCGGCCCGGCCCGCCACCGCCCCGGCACAGCCTTCGGGCGGCGCCCGCATCGGACTCGCCAGAACCACGGAGCCCTGACCATGGATCGTGCCCTTGCATCGCTCGAACCCGCGGCCGACAGCCTGGACGCCCTCGAACTGCGGGGTGCTGGAAGGCCCGCAGCGCGGCATGCTCGCGCCGCCTGCAGCCGGCGCCGGCTGCGTGCTCGCCAGCGGCGGACCCGGCACCGAGGCCGACATCGTGCTGCGCGACGACGACGCCCCGCCGGCGCGGGTGCGCATCGTCGCCGGGTCGACGCACGCGTTGATCGAGGTGCTGCACGGCGAGGCGGGCCTCGGCGACCAGGTGCTGGCGACCGGCGCGCAGGCGCCCTGGCCGATCCATGCGCTGCGTCGGCCGCTCGGTGCTCGCCTTCGGCCTGGCGATCGAGGACGACTGGGCCTCGGCCGCCTCCGAACCTGCCGCCGCCGCGACCGACCCCGCCGCGCCGGCCGACACCGCGTCCGCACTGGCGCCGGAACCGGCGGCCGTGCGCACGCCGCTGCGCCGCCGCGCCGAGGTCTGGCTGGCCGCCCGGCGTGCTGTTCGCCTGCGCCGGCTCGCTGTGGATGGTATGTCGCCGGCCGCTCCGCGCCCGGCGCTGGCCATCGAATCCACGCCGCTTCCGGCGCGCTGAAGGCCAGC
>JBGAMJ010000195.1:0-8958 GCA_044223035.1 Piscinibacter sp. | reverse complement strand
GGCCTGCTGCCCGGCGGCCACCCGCTGCTCGCCGGCTCGATCCAGTCGCCGCTGTCCGGCCGGGCGCTGGTGCGCGAGGCCGACGTGGTGCTCGCGATCGGCACCGAACTCGGCGAGACCGACTACGACACCGTGTTCGACGGCGGCTTCCCCGCGCCCGCCGGGCTGATCCGGGTCGACATCGACCCGGCGCAGCTCGTGCGCAACGCCCGCCCCGAGCAGGCGATCGCGGCCGACGCGGCGCTGACGCTGGCGGCGCTCGACGAGGCGCTGCGCGGCCGCCCCGGCCACGCCGAGCCCGGCTGGGGCGCCGACCGCGCGCGCCGCGCCTGGGCCGACGCGCAGGCCGAGTTCGATGCGCCGACGCGCAGCCTGAACGCGCTGATCGAGCAGGTGGCGCAGGCGCTGCCCGGCGCGATCTTCATGGGCGACTCCACGCAGACGGTCTACGCCGGCAACCTCGGCTTCAACCCCGCCGCGCCGCGGCGCTGGTTCAACGCGTCGACCGGCTACGGCACGCTCGGTTACGGCCTGCCGGCCGCGCTCGGCGCGCAACTGGCCGCGCCCGGCACGCCGGTGGTCGCGCTCGTCGGCGACGGCGGCCTGCTGTTCACGCTGCCCGAGCTGGCCAGCGCGGTCGAGGCGCAGCTCCCGGTCGTCGTGCTGCTCTGGAACAACCTCGGCTACGGCGAAATCAAGAAGTACATGGTCCGGCGCGACATCGCGACGATCGGCGTCGACCTGGTCACGCCCGACTTCCAGACCATCGCGCGCGGCTTCGGCTGCGCCGCCGAGCGCGTGGCCGACCCGGCCGGCCTGGCGGCGGCGCTGGAGCGCACGGCCGGCCGCCGCGTGCCGACCGTGATCGAGATCGACGAGGCCACCTGGTTCCAGGCCACCGTCGCCTGACGTGGACCGGCAGAGCGACGCCATGACCCTGACGACCCGACACCTCATCGCCGGCGAATGGCGCGACAGCGCCGACGGCGCCACCCTCGCGATCCACAACCCCTGCGACGAATCGCACCTCGCCGACGTGGCGCTCGGCGGCCCGGCCGACGTGGACGCCGCGGTGCAGGCCGCCGCCGCCGCGTGGCCGGCCTGGCAGGCGCTGGGCGGCGCCGCGCGCGGCGCGCTGCTGCGCGGCATCGCCCAGGCGGTGCAGGCGCAGGCCGAGCCGCTGGCGCGGCTGCAATCGCTGAACAACGGCAAGCCGCTGGCCGAGGCCCGGCTCGACGTCGCCGACGTGGTGGCCTGCTTCGACTACTACGCCGGCCTGATCGAGGCGCAGGCCCGCGAGGGCGATCGGCCGGTGCCGCTGCCCGACCCCGGCTTCGCCGCGCGCGTCCGGCGCGAGCCCTATGGCGTGGTCGGCCTGATCGTGCCGTGGAACTTCCCGATGGTGACGACGGCGTGGAAGCTGGCGCCAGCGCTCGCCGCCGGCAACACCGTGGTGCTGAAGCCGTCTGAAGTCACGCCGCTGCCCGAGCTGGCCTTCGCCCGCATCGCGCACGACGCCGGCCTGCCGCCGGGCGTGCTGAACGTGGTCGTCGGCACCGGGCCGGGCGTCGGCGCGCCGCTGGTCGCGCACCGGCGGGTCCGCAAACTGTCGTTCACCGGCAGCAACGGCGTCGGCACGCGCATCGCGCAGGCGGCGGCCGAGGACGTGAAGGGCGTCAGCCTGGAACTTGGCGGCAAGTCGGCCATCGTCGTGTTCGACGACGCGGATCTCGATGCGGCGACCGAACTGGTGATCGCCGGCGGCTTCATGAACGCCGGCCAGATGTGCTCGGCGACCTCGCGCGTGCTGATGCAGCACGGCATTGCCGACGCGCTGACCGAGCGCCTGGTGGCGCGCGCACGTTCGATGCGCCTGGGCGATCCGCTCGCCGCCGAATCCACCGAATCCACCGAATCCACCGATGCCGCGGATTCCGGCGAAGGCGCCATCGACATGGGCCCGCTCGCCAGCGCGGCGCAGCGCCAGCGCGTGCTCGACTACATCGCCATCGCCGGGGCCGAAGGGCTGCGGCGCCTGTGCGGCGGCGAGCGCATCGGCACCCGCGGCCATTTCGTGCAGCCGACGATCTACGCCGACGTGCCCGCGGCCAGCCGGCTGTGGCGCGAGGAGATCTTCGGCCCGGTGCTGTGCCTGCGGCGCTTTGCCGACGAGGCCGAAGCGATTGCGCAGGCCAACGACAGCGACTACGGCCTGGTCGCCACCGTCGTCACCTCCGACGCCGCGCGTGCCGACCGCCTCGCCGATGCGATCGAGGCCGGGCTGGTGTGGGTCAACATGCCGCAGCTCATCTTCCCGCAGACCGCCTGGGGCGGCATGAAGCGCTCCAGCCTCGGCCGCGAGCTGGGGCCGTGGGGGCTGGCGGCGTTCCAGCAGGTCAAGCATGTGGTTCGCGCCATTCCGGCGGCTGCTGGGGCTGCAGCCGCTGCGGCGGGCACCGGAGCCGCGGCATGAAGGTCGTCGTTCTCGGCGCCGGCATCGTCGGCCTGTCCACCGCCTGGTACCTGGCGCAGGACGGCCACGAGGTCACGGTGGTCGACCGTCAGGCCGGCCCCGGCCTGGAGACCAGCTTCGGCAATGCCGGCGAGATCTCGCCCAGCTACGCCGCGCCCTGGGCCAACCCGAGCGTGATCACCAAGGCGATCGGCTGGATGCTGGCGAAGAACGGCCCGTTCCGCCTCTACCCGAAGCTCGATCCGGCGCAGTGGCGCTGGCTGTGGCAGATGCTGCGCAACTGCAACGGCAGCGCCTACGAACGCAACCTGCAGCGCATGCAGCGCGTGGCCGTCTACTCGCGCGACTGCTTCATCGCGATGCGCCGCCAGACCGGCTGGCGCTACGACGACGACCAGAAGGGCACGCTGCTGTTCTTCCGCGACGCGCACGGCCTGGCGTCGGTCGATTCCGATCTCGACGTGCTGCGCAGCTTCGGCGTGCGCGTGAACGTGCTCGACGCCGCCGGCTGCGTGGCGGTGGAGCCCGGCCTGGCGCCGGTGCGCGGCCGCATCGCCGGCGCGCTGCACATGCCCGACGACGAGACCGGCGACTGCCTCGCGTTCTGCAACCTGCTGCACGAATCGCTGCGCGGCCTGGGGGCGCAGTTCCATTTCGGCACCACGATCGACGCGCTGGAGCGCACGGGCGACCGCATCGCCGGCGTGCGCACCAGCGCCGGCACGCTGCGCGCCGACGCCTACGTGCTGGCGCTCGGCAGCTACTCGCCGCTGCTGGCCCGGCCGCTCGGCCTGGCGCTGCCGGTCTACCCGGTCAAGGGCTACTCGCTGACGGTGCCGGTGAAGGATGCGGCGCGCGCGCCGGTGTCGTCGATCGTCGACGAGGACTTCAAGGTCGCGCTGACGCGGCTCGGCTCGCGCATCCGCGTGGCCGGCACCGCCGAAGTCGGCGGCTACGACCAGCGGCTGCGCCAGAACCGGCTCGACACGCTGGTGCACGTGCTGTCCGACCTGTTCCCCGGCGGCTTCGAGCGCGAGCAGATGACCTTCTGGACCGGCATGCGGCCGATGACGCCGGACGGCACGCCGATCCTCGGCCGCAGCCCGCTGCCGAACCTGTTCCTGAACACCGGCCACGGCACCTTCGGCTGGACGATGTCGCTCGGCTCCGGCCGCGTCGTCGCCGACCTGGTGCAGGGCCGCCGACCGGCGATCGACACCGACGGCCTCGAGCTGTCGCGCTACGCGAGCGGGTAGGCCTCGCGTTCCGGGACGGCCGTCCCGACCCCCCACCGGCACGAGCATCTGCCGCCGCGTCCCGAGGCGCGGCGCGGAGGCCCGCGTCCGCCTGCCGCAGAAACGACCCCGCACGGAGACACCGATGAGCCTGATTCGACAATTGACCCGCACCCGACAGATCGAAGGCGACAGCCATGGCCACGGCCACGCCGGCGCGGGCGACGGCGGCCTGGCCCGATCCTTCGGGCTGTTCTCGCTGACCATGCTGGGGGTCGGCGCGACGATCGGCACCGGGATCTTCTTCGTGCTGGCCGAAGCGGTGCCGAAGGCCGGCCCGGCGGTGCTGCTGGCCTTCCTGCTTGCCGGCGTCACCGCCGGGCTGACGGCGCTGTGCTATGCCGAGCTGGCCGCGGCGATCCCGGCCGCCGGCTCGTCGTACTCGTACACCTACGTGACGATGGGCGAGTTCGCCGCCTACCTCGTCGCCGGCTGCCTGCTGCTGGAGTACGCGCTGTCGGCCAGCGCCACCGCGATCGGCTGGTCGGCCTACCTGAACAACTTCCTCGACAACGCGTTCGGTGTGTCGATCCCCGAAGCCTTGCGAAGCCCGATGCTGGTCAGCGGCAAGGACGGGCTGGAGATCCACGCCGGCCACATCAACCTGCCGCCGGTGCTGCTGGTGATCCTGTGCGGCGTGCTGCTGCTGCGCGGCGCGCGCGAATCGGCGATGGTCAACGCGATCATGGTGCTGCTCAAGCTGGCGGTGCTGGCCTTCTTTGCGGTGATCGCGTTCAGCGGCTTCAGCGCCGAGCGCTTCACGCCCTTCTTCAACGCCTCGGGCATGACCGGCGTCACCGCCGCCGCGGGCACGGTGTTCTTCTCGTTCATCGGGCTGGACGCGATCTCCACCGCCGGTGCCGAAGTGCGCGACCCCAAGCGCAACGTGCCGCGCGGCATCGTGCTGGCGTTGATCATCGTGATGAGCGGCTACATGCTGGTGGCGCTGACGGCGCTGGGCGCGCAGCCGATCGAGGCCTTCGAGGGCCAGGAAGCCGGCCTCGCGGTGATCCTGCAGAAGGTCACGGGCCACAGCTGGCCGGCGATGGTGCTGTCCGCCGGCGCGGTGATCTCGGTGTTCAGCGTCACGCTGGTGGCGATCTACGGCCAGACGCGCATCCTGTTCGCGATCAGCCGCGACGGCCTGATCCCGAAGACCTTCCAGCAGGTGAGCCCGCGCACGCTGGCGCCGGTGAGCAACACGGTGATCGTGTGCATCCTGGTCGGCGTGGTGGCGAGCGTGGTCGACTCCGGCTACCTCTGGGACATGGTCAGCATGGGCACGCTGGTGGCGTTCATGGCGGTGTCGGCCAGCGTGCCGATCCTGCGCGCCCGGCGCATCGGCGTCGCGGCCGAGGGCTTCCGCGTGCCGTTCGGCCCCTACCTGGTGCCGGGCCTGAGCATCGCGGCCTGCCTGTACATCATCAAGGACCTGTCGCACGCCACCTTCACGGTGTTCTTCGCCTGGATGGCGGTCGCGATCGTGGCCTACTTCGTGTACGGCCTCCACAACTCCAAGCTCGCCACGGCACGCGCATGAAGACCTGTCTCGTCGGATACACGCCGGACGACGGCGGCCAGGAGGCGCTGGCGCTGGCGCGTCGCCTGGCCGCGCCCGGCGGCATGGAACTCGTCGCCTGCATCGTGACGCCGGAGAGCTGGGGCGACCCGACGCTGGTCGGCGTCGACCAGGAATACGCGCGCTTCGTCGACCAGTACGCGCAGGACGCGCTGGAGCGTGCCCGTGCCGCGGCGCAGGCCGGGCTGCCGGACGCGGCGCAACCTTCCGGGTCGCCCGGGCCGCACGAATCGCCCGAGGGCGCGCCGGCGCTGCGCTGCGAGCGCGTGGCGGCCGCCTCGGCCACGGCCGGGCTGGCGCAGGCGGCCGAGCGCACGGGCGCCGCGCTGATCGTGCTCGGCTCGGCGCGCGACGGCGCGCTCGGCCGGCTGCTGCTGGGCAGCGTCACCGACGAACTGCTGCACGTCGCGCCGGTGCCGGTGGCGATCGCGCCGCGCGGCTACACCGGCGCGGCGCCGCTGTCGCGCGTCACCGTTGCCTACTCCGGCGGCGAGAGCGGGCGCAGCACGGTGCTGCACGCGCTCGGCCTCGCCGGCACGCTGAAGCTGCCGCTGCGCGTGGTCAGCTTCGCGGTGCAGGACCGGCAGATGTTCCCGTCGCTCGTCGGCTACCAGGCCGAGGACGCGCTGGTGCACGGCTGGTGCGAGCAGGCGAAGAAGGCGCTGCAGACGGTGCGCGAGCAGATCGCCGTGACCGGCTACCCGGTCGAGACCGCGGTCGGCGTCGGCGCGAGCTGGGACGACGCGCTGGCCTCGATCGACTGGCAGGCCGGCGAACTGCTGCTGCTCGGCTCCAGCCGCCTCGGGCCGATCGAGCGCGTGTTTCTCGGCTCGAATGCGGCGAAGATCCTGCGTGCCTCGCCGGTGCCGGCGGTCGTGCTGCCGCGCCAGAGCTGAACCCCCGATCATTCGATTCCCCGGCCGCCCGCGAGCCGCCGCAACCCTAGGAGCCCCGAAATGAAATCCCCACGCTCGCTTCGCTCGCTGCCCCCCGAGGGGGCGTGTCCGTCCCTTCGGACGGCCGGGCGGTACTGACCATGACCCGCGAACTCAACCAGCCGCTCGGCGGCAACGTGATGCCGCGCTTCGGCGGGCACGCCACGATGATGCGGCTGCCCACCGCGCCCGACGCCCGGGGGCTGGACGCCTGCTTCGTCGGCGTGCCGCTGGACATCGGCACCTCCAACCGCGCCGGCGCGCGCTTCGGCCCGCGGCAGATCCGGGCCGAATCGAGCCTGCTGCGGCCGTACAACATGGCCACGCGCGCCGCGCCCTTCGATTCGCTGCAGGTGGCCGACATCGGCGACGTGGCGATCAACACCTTCAACCTGGCCGACAGCGTCAGCCGCATCGAGGCCGCGTACGACGAGATCGCCGCCACCGGCTGCCGGCCGCTGACGCTCGGCGGCGACCACACCATCGTGCTGCCGATCCTGCGCGCGCTGGCCCGCAGGCACGGCCCGATCGGCGTGGTGCACGTCGACGCCCATGCCGACATCAACAACACCATGTTCGGCGAGCGCATCGCCCACGGCACGCCGTTCCGCCGCGCGATCGAGGAAGGCCTGATCGACCCGAAGCGCATGACGCAGATCGGCCTGCGCGGCACCGGCTACGTGGCCGAGGAGTTCGACTGGACGCGCGAGAAGGGTTGCCGCGTGGTGCCGGTGGAGGAATGCTGGTACCGCTCGCTCGCGCCGCTGATGGGAGAGGTGCGCGAGCAGTTCGGCCGCGGCCCGGTCTACATCTCGTTCGACATCGACGGCCTCGACCCGGCGTTCGCGCCCGGCACCGGCACGCCGGAGATCGGCGGGCTGACGACGGTGCAGGGCCTGGAGATCATCCGCGGCTGCCGCGGGCTCGACGTGGTCGGCGGCGACCTGGTCGAGGTGTCGCCGCCCTACGACGCCTCCGGCAACACCTCGCTGCTGGCGGCCAACCTGCTGTTCGAGATGCTGTGCGTGCTGCCGGGCGTGCAGTACCGCTGAAACGCCGTCCCCGCCGCTCCTGTCCCCGCCAACGGTCACGATCATGATCAACGTCACCCTCCAGGATGTCTTCGTCGCGCACAAGCGCATCCGCGACCACGTCGTGCAGACGCCGCTGGTCTACTCCGACAAGATGAGCGAGACGCGCGGCGCCGACGTGTGGATGAAGATGGAGTCGCTGCAGAGCACCGGCTCGTTCAAGATCCGCGGCGCCACCAACCGGCTGCTGGCGCTGACGCCGGCCGAGCGGGCGCGCGGCGTGATCACCGCCTCGTCCGGCAACTTCGCGCTCGGGCTCGGCACCGCGGCCAAGCGGGCGCACGTCAACGCCATCGTGGTGGTGCCGCTGACCACGCCGCAGACCAAGCTGGAGAGCATCCGCCGCACCGGCGTCACGCTGCTGCAGGAAGGCGAGAACTACGACGCCGCCTACGCCCATGCGAAGAACCTGGCGCTGAAGACCGGCCGCACCTACGTGTCGAGCTACGAGGATCCGTGGGTCGTCGCCGGCCAGGGCACGCTGGCGCTCGAGGCCTTCATGGACGAGCCGCACTTCGACCTGGTGCTCGTGCCCACCGGCGGCGGCGGGCTGCTGTCGGGCGTCGCGATGGTCGCCAAGCAGCTCAACCCCGGCATCAAGGTGATCGGCCTGCAGACCGAGGCGTCCGACCCGTGGCTGCATTCGTTTCGCGCGAAGAAGGTGGTCGAGGTCGAGTACGGCGAGACGCTGGCCGACGGCCTGCTCGGCGAGGTCGGCGCCGCCAACCTCGACATGGTGCTGCGCTACGTCGACGACTTCCTCGTCGTGAAGGAGTCCGAGGTGGCCGAGGCGATGCACTGGATGGTCAAGTACCACCACCAGATCGTCGAGGGCTCGGCCGCGGTCGGCATCGCCGCGCTGCTGCACCACCTGCCCGACATCGGCGGGCTGAAGGTGCTGAACATCGTGACCGGCAGCAATGTCGACTCGAAGCGCATCGGGCCGATCCTGCACGCCTACGAGTGACCGGCCGCCGCCCCTGCCCACACGCCCGCCGCGATGCGTGAACTGCCGCCCCTGAACGCGCTGCGCGTGTTCGACGTCTGCGCCCGCTGCCGCAGCTTCTCGCAGGCGGCCGACCAGTTGTGCCTGACGCAGGGCGCGGTCAGCCGGCAGATCCAGACGCTGGAGGAGTTCTTCGGCTTCGCGCTGTTCGTGCGCCACCCGCGCCGCGGCCTCGCGCTGACGCCCGAGGCGCGCGCGCTGGCGCCGGCGGTGCGCGAGAGCTTCTCCGTGCTGGAGGAGGCGACGAAGCAGCTCACGCGCCGCGCCACCGTGCTGTCGCTGAAGATCCCGACCTGCTCGATGCGCTGGATGCTGCCCAAGATCATGCGTTTTCGCAGCGTGCGGCCGGACATCGACATCCAGGTCACGACCACCGTGTCGCACAGCGTCGATTTCGACCGCGAGCCCTTCGACGCGGCGGTGGTCTACGGCGACCGGACGGCCTCCGAGCACGACCAGCGCCTGCCGCTGTTCGCCGAGGTGCTGACGCCGCTGTGCGCGCCCGGCCTGCTGCCCGCCGACCGGCCGGCGCGCCTCGACGACCTGGCGCGGCACACGCTGCTGCACCCGACGCCCGAC
>JBGAMJ010000194.1:0-9134 GCA_044223035.1 Piscinibacter sp. | reverse complement strand
CGCTGGCCGCCGCCTCCGAGTGGGTGCTGCCACTGCACGCCGGGCCGGAGCAAAGCGTCGCCGCGACCAAGAGCTTCATCTGCAGCCTGAGCGCCGGCGCCCGCCTGGCCGCGAGCTGGCAGCACGACCGCGAACTGCAGGCCGCGCTGCTCGGGCTGCCCGAGGCGCTGCGCACGGCGGCCGGCCTCGACTGGTCGGCCGGCATCGAGGCGCTCGCTGGCGCCGAACGCATGATGGTGATCGGCCGCGGCACCGGCCTGTCGATCGCCCAGGAGGCGGCGCTGAAGTTCAAGGAGACCTGCGCGATCCAGGCCGAGGTGTTCAGCAGCGCCGAGGTCAAGCACGGCCCGATGGCGCTGGTCGACGCCGGCTACCCGATGCTGGTGTTCGCGCCACGCGGGCCGGCCCAGCCCGGGCTGATCGCGCTGGCCGCCGAGATGCGCGGCCGCGGCGCGAACGTGCTGCTCGCCGCGCCGGCCGACATCGCCGAGCGCCAGTTGACACTCGCCACCACCGGCTGCGCCGACCTCGACCCGATCGCCGCGGTGCAGAGCTTCTACCTGCTGGTCGAAGCCGTCGCCCGCGCCCGCGGCCGCAACCCGGATCGGCCGCCGCACCTGAACAAGGTGACGAGCACGGTCTGAGGGCCAGCCCCTTCAGCGTCTCGTCAACGTCTCGTCAACGTCTCGCGAAGCCCCCGTCGCGAGACCTCGAAGCGACGCGCCCCGCGGGGCGTGTCGTCAGGTTTCCGAGTAAGCCACCTTCAGGCCAAGATGCGTCTGGAACGGAACGAAATCCCTGTCGTTGTGCAGGAGCGTCAATCCGTCTTCGATGCATCTCGTGGCAATGATCGAGTCGATGGTCTTGCGGACGGTTATTCCCTGGGCACGGAGAGCCCGAAAGTTCTTCGCGGACTTCACGGCAATGTCGTGACCAGCCAAGTCGACCTTTGTGAACGCTTCGAGCGTCTTCCGCACGAGATTGAACTCCCGCTCGTCGCGCACGCCCTGCAACAGTTCCGCGACGATCAAGTCGCCGATCGCGAGCCGCGTGCGGCCGAACATGCCGTCCAGCAACTCGGCCTGCGGCGTCGGTGCGCCGCGGAAGTAGTCGATCCAGACACTGGAGTCCACCAGGATCACTTCTCTGTCCTCGTCTCGTCGAGGTCGCCTTCCCAGGTGATCTTCCCCCTGAGCTGCCTCGCCTGTTCCTGCCGGCGCAGGTCCACCAGCGTCTGCAGACCCAGCTCCACCGCCTCGCGCTTGGTCTTGGCGCCCGTCACGCGAAGAGCCTCCTTCATGAGCTTGTCGTCAATGACGATGTTGGTTCTCAAGATGTGCACTCCTTTGGCATTCGATACACATCGTACTTGATTCCGCTTCGGCACGGAGCCCAGGATGGCGTTGCAGCGGACCAAACACCCGCCAACCGGCCTTCCCGCCGCCGGACAAGTCCGACGGGATGGGCCGATCACCCGAGGATGCCGAGCGGCGCTGGGTCGATGCGGGGCGGGCCCATCGGCTCATTCCAGCCGGATCGTGCCCGCCAGATGCGCCGCCACCACCGCGATGCGCCGCAGGTGGCGCGACTCCGGGTGGGTCAGCAGCCACAGCGTGGTTTCCGGCTCGTCGAGCGGGCCGGTCAGCGCGAACAGCGCGTCGTGTCCGTCGGCCAGGAAGCACGGCACGATGCCGACGCCCGCGCCGGCAACCACCGCCTCGAACACCGACTGCACGCTGTTGACCCGCACCTGCGGCGTCACCTGCGGCCACTGGCGGCGGCGCCAGCGCACCGACGGGTGCTCCGGCAGCGCGTCGTCGACGGCGATCCAGGCGGCGGTCTCGGGCTCCGGCAGCGGTGCGCCGTCCGGCGGGCGGCGCGCGTAGAGCGCCACGCGGATCGGCCCCAGCGCCCGGCCGACCAGGTGCGGCGGCGGCCGGCGCGTGGCGCGCAATGCGATGTCGGCCTCGCGCCGCGTCAGGCTCACCAGCTCGTTGCCCGTGTGCAGCTCGACCTGCAGGTGCGCATGCGCCGCCAGCAGCCCGCGCAGCGACGGCAGCACCAGCCCGTGCAGGATCGTGTCGGTGGTGCTGACGCGCACCAGCCCGCCGACGGCGCCCGCTTCACCACGCACCGCGGCACGCGCCGCCTCCAGCTCGGCCTCGATGCGCTCGGCGTGCTGCGCCAGCGTCAGCCCGAGCTCGGTCGGCCGGTAGCCGGCGCGCGAACGCTCGAACAGCCGCTGGCCGAGCGCCTTCTCGGCACGCTGGACGCTGCGGAACACCGTCGAGCCATCCACGCCGAGCCACTGCCCGGCACCGGCCAGATTGCCGCCGCGCACCAGCGCCAGAACGACCGCGAGTTCGGCCGGGCCGAGCGACGGGGACGGCGCGGGCGCGGGCGCTACGGTGGCGGGCGGCGACGGCACTGTCCGCACCGCGGCACCGGCCGGCACCGGATCGGGTGCCGGATCGGTCGTCGGCACCGCCCCCGACCGCTTCTCTGATTGCGTCGGCGCATTCATACCTTGCCGTCTCGCCTATTTTCACTGCACGTTCGCAATCCTACAGTGGCGTCACCCCACCCCTGAAGGAAACCGCGATGAAGCTCTACTTCTCCCCCGCCGCCTGCTCGCTCGCCGTCCACATCGCCCTGCGCGAAACCGGTGCCGATTTCGAGCTGGCGAAGGTCGACCTCGCCACCCACCGCCTCGAAGACGGCAGCGACTACTTCGCGATCTCGCCGCGCGGCTACGTGCCGCTGCTCGAGTTCGACGACGGCAGCCGCCACACCGAGGCCGCCGCGCTGCTGCAATACGTGGCCGACCGCGACCCGGCGCAGGCGCTGATCGGCGCCGTCGGCACGCCGCGCCGGCTGGCCGTGACCGAAGGGCTCGCGTTCGTCGCCAGCGAGCTGCACAAGGTGTTCAGCCCCTGGCTGTGGCACAAGGAGACCGCCGATTCGACGCGCGCCGCGGTGAAGGAGAAGCTGGCCGCGCGCTTCGCCGAACTCGATCGCCACCTGGACGGCCGTGACTGGCTGGCCGGCGAATTCAGCGTCGCCGACGCCTATGCCTTCGCGATCCTGAACTGGACGAACTTCCTCGGCCTGTCGCTGAAATCGCATCCGCACCTGCAGGCCTACCTCGCCCGCGTGGCCGCCCGGCCGGCGGTGCAGGCCGCCCTGCGCGCCGAAGGCCTGGCGAAATGAACCCGGCCTTCACGCTCGTCTCGCACGCGCTGTGCCCGTACGTGCAGCGCGCGGCGATCGTGCTGGCCGAGAAGGGCGTGCCCTTCGAGCGCCGCACGGTCGACCTGGCCGACAAGCCGGCCTGGTTCCGCGCGGTGTCGCCGCTGGGCAAGACGCCGGTGCTGCTGGTGGACGGCGCCGGTGTCGACCCTGGAACCGGTCCTGGCCCGACGCCGATCTTCGAATCCGCGGTGATCTGCGAGTACCTGGACGACACGCTGGCGCCGCGCCTGCATCCCGCGGACCCGCTGCGGCGCGCCCGCCACCGCGCCTGGATGGAGTTCGGCTCGTCGGTGCTGAACACGATCGCCGGCTTCTACAACGCGCCCGACGAGCCGGCGCTCGCCGCGAAGCGCGACGAGCTGGCCGCCCGCTTCGCGCAGGTCGAGGCCGAACTCGCTGACGGTCCGTTCTTCGACGGCGCCGCGTTCGGCATCGTCGACGCCGTGTTCGGCCCGGTGTTCCGCTACTTCGACGTGTTCGAGTCGATCGCCGGCAACGCGGACCTGCGCGTGTTCGATGCCGCACCGAAGGTCCGCGCCTGGCGCGCCCGGCTCGCCGCGAGGCCTTCGGTGCGCGACGCAGTGGCCGCGGACTACCCGCAGCGCCTGCACACCTTCCTGCGCCAGCGGCCGTCGGCGCTGGCCAGGCGATTGGCGGCCGCCGGCTGACGCAGAGCGCGCACAGTCCCGCCAACACCATCGCGAGAAACCAACGGGTCCACCAAAGGCGCGGGCGGGCAGGCCCGCCCCGCTCCCTAGCTTGTCGGATGCCGGCGCTTGTCCCCCGCGCGCTTTGTGCCGATCAGCGGCCGCGCCGCCGTGGCGCGGCCGACCGAGATGATCAGCCCATGTCCAGTCTCCCGGAGCCCGCCGCGCCCGACGCCTTCGAAGGCGCCTTCGACGACGACTTCGCCTGGGACGACCTGCTCGACACCATCGCCGAAGGCAAGGTCGTGCCGGTCATCGGCCACGAGCTGCTCGAGGCCGACTACGCCGGCGAGCGCACCACGCTGCAGCGGCTCGTCGCCGCCGCGCTGGCCGCCGGCCGCGGCTTCCACGTCGACGCGCGGCGCCACTTCGAGCTGGGCGACGCGGTCGCGGCCTACCTCGAACAGCCGCGCGTGCGGCCCGACGATCCGTACCCGCAGGTCACGCGGCTGATCCGCAACCTGAAGCCGCCGTTCCCGATCCCCGAGCCGCTGCAGCAGCTCGCCGCGATCCGGCCGTTCGACCTGTTCGTCAGCACCACGCCCGACGACCTGATGGCGCGCGCGCTCGACCAGGTGCGCCACCGCGGCAACGAGGTCGCGCGGCGGCTCGCGTTCTCGCTGAAACAGTCGACGGCGGCGCAGACGCAGGCGATGGACGAGCCGCGCGACGGCGTGCCGGTGGTGTTCAACCTGTTCGGCCAGTTGTCGATGCTGGCCGAGTACGCGCTGCACGAGGAAGACGCGCTGGAGTACATCCACGGCCTCGTCAGCCGCGACGCGGCGCCGCCCGACTGGCTGATGTCGCGCCTGCGCGACCGGGTGCTGCTGTTCATCGGCGTGCACCTGCCCGACTGGCTGGAGCGCTTCGTGCTGCGCGCCGTCAACCGCGGGCCGCTGCGTACCGACCACCGCACCTACTACATCGCGCGCGAGCTCGGGCCCTCGGCAGCGGCGGTCGCGCTCTTCTATCACCGCTTCGGACGCGACGCGCGGCTGCAGGTGTACCGCGGCGGCGCCGTGCCCTTCGTCGCCGAGTTGCACCGGCGCTGGCGCGAGCGCGTGCCGGACGCACCCGCGTCAGCGGCCGCCGACGCGCCGCCCGAAGGCCGCGGCAGCGTGTTCATCAGCTACGACTGGGACAACCGCCCGGCCGTCGAGCGCCTGCACCAGTCGATCACCGAGCTGGGCGGCGACGTCTGGTACGACCGCCAGCGCCTGCTCGCCGGCAGCGACTGGGAGCGCGACATCCGCGCGCAGATCCGCCAGGGCGTGGAGCTGTTCATCGCGGTGCTGTCCGACCAGGCGGAGAACAAGCCGCGCAGCCAGGGCGTGGTGTTCGAGGAATGGAACGAGGCGATCGCGCGCTCGCGCCGCTTCAAGTGGCCGCGGACCTTCGTCGTGCCGGTCGTGATCGACGCCGACGCGACCCGCGCCGACCCCGCGCGCTACCCGGACCTGATGCGCACCTTCCCCGATTTCGAGCGCTTCACCTTCGGGCTGGCGCCGAACGGCGTGCCGGACGCGTCGCTGCTCGCCGCGCTGGAGCAGCAGATCAAGCTGATCCGGATGGCCCAGGGATGAGCCCGACCGCCGCGACCGACACGGCCGCGCCGGCGGTCGACACCGACAACCCCTGGCCGGGGCTCGCCGCCTACGACGAGGCCGCGCGCGAGTTCTTCAGTGGCCGCGCCGTCGAGACCACCGAGCTGGCGCGGCGCATCCGCGACGAGGCGGTGACGGTGCTGTTCGGCAAGTCGGGGCTGGGCAAGTCGTCGCTGCTGCGCGCCGGCGTGTTCCCGCTGCTGCGCGAGCGCGGCTTCCTGCCGGTCGTCGTGCGGCTGCGCTTCGCGCCCGAGGGGCCCGAGCCGATGGAGCAGGTGGCCGCCGCGCTGTTCGACGCCTTCGCGGCCGGCCGCATCGAGCACCCGCCGCGGCGCGACGGCGAATCGCTGTGGGAATACCTGCACCGCGACGGGCTGGCGTTCTGGGCGCCGAAGATCCGGCCCGCGCGCCCGGTGCTGGTGTTCGACCAGTTCGAAGAGGCCTTCACCCTCGGCAGCGCGGTGCAGGCGCGGGTCGCGGCGTTCCGCGAGCAGCTCGCCGACCTGGCCGAGAACCGCATCCCGGCGGAGCTGGCCGGACGCTTCGCGCACGACGACCACGCGGATGGCCACGCGGACGACGACGTGGATGACCACGTGGGTGCCCGCGCCGATGACTCCGGGGACGATGACGTGGGCGAGGCTGCGGGAGGTGCTTCCGGCGGTGCTTCGGGAACAGCACCGGCAGGCGACGCCCCCGACCTTGCCGCCGACGGGACCGGCCCCCGCACGTCCGCCACCGGGCTGGACGTTCACGCCCGCCCGTACAAGGTCGTGCTGTCGCTGCGCGAGGACTTCCTGCCCGAGCTCGAGGGCTGGCTGGCGGCGATGCCGTCGCTGCGGCGCAACCGCATGCGCCTGCTGCCGATGGGCCGCGGGCAGGCGCTGCAGGCGGTGTTCAACGAGCGCACGCGGCACCTGGTCGACGAGGCGCTGGCGCGCCGCATCGTCGACTACCTCGCGACCGAGGCCGGCGCCACGCTGCGCGCGGCGCGCAACACCGGGAGCGCCGGGAGCGCGGCAAATCCAGCCGCTACCGGGACCGGGACCGGCACCGGCGCCGGCAACCGGACAGGCGCAGGCGCAGGCGCAGGCGCAGGCGCGGCGGATACATCCGACGACGGCCGCGACGCCACCGTCGAGCCGGCGCTGCTCAGCCTGGTCTGCCGCGGCATCAACGCGGCACGCCAGCGCGCCGGCCGGCCGCGCTTCGACGACGCGCTGTTCGAGGCCGGCAAGGGCCACATCGTGGCCGACTTCTACCGCGAGAGCCTGGCCGACCAGCCGCCGAGCGTGCGCCGCTTCATCGAGGACGAACTCGTCACCGAGCAGGGCTTTCGCAACAGCTTCGCGCTGGTGGCCGCCGTCGACCGCGGCTTCGTCACCCGCGAACAAGTCGCCACGCTGGTCGACCGCCGGCTGCTGCGGCTCGAACACCACCTCGGCACCGAACGCATCGAGCTGACGCACGACCTGCTGACGCGCACGGTGCTCGACGGCCGCCTGCGCCGCGTGGCGGCCGAGCGCGATGCGGCGCAGCGGCGGCGCGCGTTGCGGGTCGCCGCCCTGGTGGCGCTGGTGCTCGCCGTCGCCGGCGTGTTCGGCTGGCAGCAGTACGAGCAGCGGCTGGCCGCGGAGAGAGTCGCCGAGAAGGACCGGGCGGCCGCGGTGCGCGACCGGCAGCGCCTGGACAGCCTCAATGAAGCGTTCGCGAGGCTGAAGGAAACGAGCGACAACCTGGCGGCGACCCGTGACCGCCTGGAGACATCGCAGGCCGAGACGCAGAAGACCAACCAGCAATTGCTCGACACCTTCGATCAGTTGAGCCGCGCATCGCTGGAGGCGCGACGGGAAGCCGAGAACGCGAAGGAACAGAGCGCGATCGCACGCTCCCGCGAACTGGCGGCGCTCGCCGACGGCGCGATGGAGAAGGACCGCGAGATCGGCATCTACCTCGCGCGCGAAGCGCTGCGCAGCGCCGACACGCCCGAGGCGCGAGACACGCTGCTCAAGGCGATGCGCTACGCGTGGCCCACCGCGGTAATCCCTGCCGCGGACCTGGCCGGCACGCCGCGGCAAATCACGATGAATGCGGCCGGCACGCTGCTGGCCGTGCTGCCCGCCGAGGGCGGCCCGGTCGGGCTCTGGGACCTGCGGCCGCGCCAGCCGCGGCGCCTCTGGTCGCGTTACCCGACGCCGGACGAGCGCGTCGACACGATCGAGTTCACGCCCGACGGCCGCACGCTGTTCGCCGCGCGCCGAGGCGCGATCGAGCCGGTGGACCTGGCGACCGGCGCAGCCGGCACGGCCATTCCAATGCCGCTGCCGGTGCAGGCCACGGCGCCGGCCGGCGCCGCGTCGGAGGCAGCCACGGGCGCCGGCGCTTCGCCTCCCGCGCTGCCGCCGACCGTCCGCCAGGTGTCGGTCAGTGCCGACGGTCGCTGGCTCGCGGTGTTGCTGGATGACGGCGGGCTCCACCTGCGCCCGTTCGGCGCCGGGCCCGCGGCCTGGACCACCGTCGAGGGCAGCGACACGGTCGAGTTCGCGCTCGCGCCGGACGGCCAGCGCATCGCGACAGTCGAGCGCGACGGCCGCGGCAGCCTGCAGTCCCGCGTGTTCGAGCGGGCGCCCGACGGTGCCTGGCACAGCCGGGTCGTCGCGATGGAGGGCTGCGTGAAGCGCCAGTCGCTGTCGGTGGCCGGCGACTACGCCATCTCGACCTGGAGCGCCCAATCCTGCAAGCAGGGCCTGGCCGCCGACGCGCCACCGGCGGTGTCGTCGACGTCGAACAGGGAGCCGGCGATCCAGGATTCGCTGTTCGGCCCTGGCGGGCGGTCGTACCTGGCGGTGCTCGCCAGCGGCGACCTCATCCTCGGGCGTGGCAACCCCTCCGACCCGATCGACACCTGGACCGTGAAGGCGGCCGGCCCGTCGGCCACCGAGAACATCCGCGGCCGCTACGCGATCGACGACGAAGGTGAGCGGCTGGCGATCATCTCCGGGCCGACGGTGCGCGTGCTGTCGCTCGGCTCGAGCAAGGTGCTGCTGCAGCCCTACACCCGCGACGTTCGCGCCGTCGTGTCGCCCGATGGCTGGCTGGCGCGGGTGCGCGACACGGCGTCGGGGCAGGTGCTGGAGGTTTCGCGCATCACCGACCTTCTCGGCGCCGACGACGCCGCGCGCCCGGCCTGGCAGATGCCGTTGCGCGGCCGCATGGACGGCCTGTCGATCCGCGGCGGACACCTGGTCGTCCAGCGCGGCGGTCCCAACGTCCACGCCATCGAGACCACCGTGCACGAGCTGGCCACCGGCCGCCGCCTCGCCGGGCCGATGTTCGGGCCAGTGCGTTTCCTCGGCGACGAGGGCGACCTCGTGCTCGTGCCGGCATCGCCGGACCGGCTCCTGCGCCGAGAGTCTGCGGCGACCACCGTGCTGCGCAGCGGCGACGGCCGTGTCGTCGCCACCTGGGACATGACTGGCTGGCCGCGCGAGCCGCGCAGCGTCGGCACGTCGGACGACCTGCACGCCCTTTACGTGTCGATGCCGTCGGCGCGCGGCGACGGCATGCTGGG
>JBGAMJ010000193.1:0-9171 GCA_044223035.1 Piscinibacter sp. | reverse complement strand
TGCGCGAGCGTGGCGCAGGCGAGCAGAACCTCGAACGGCCCGCTGCGCGCCAGGTCGCGCCGCAGGCCGGCGCGCGCCAGCGGCGACGCCGACACGATCGCGAGCCCGAGGTGGCGCGGTGGGTCGCTCATGCGCGCGGCCTTCCGCGGTGTCAGCAGCGGCGCCCGGAGGCCGGCCAGGCCGCCACCGTCAGCGCCCGTTCGGTCGGCACGCCGCCGCGAAGCAGCCCGGCGCGCACCGGCTGGCCGATGCGCCCGTGCAGCGCGGCGCGCAGCGCCGGCAGGCTGTCGACGCGCGCACCGTCGAGGTCGAGCACGATGTCGCCGACCATCAGCCCGCCCTGCTGCGCCGGGCCGCCATCGGCCAGCGCGGTGACCAGCAGCCCGGGTTCGCCGCCGCCAGGCGCCGCGACCGGCTGCGCGCCGATGCCGAGCCAGGCGCGCGCCACCTCGCCCTGCGACAGCAGCGCGTCCAGCACGCGCGTCACCGTCGACGCCGGCACCACCACGCCGTAGCCGCGCGCCAGCGCGGCGCTGCCGATGCCGAGCACGCGGCCCGCTGCATCGGCCACGGCGCCGCCGGACAGCCCGTCGTAGAGCCCGCCGTCGAGGCGGATCAGCCGGTCGATCTGCCCGCCGAGCCAGGTCTGCCAGGCGCCGCCGGTCCGGTTGACGATGCCGTGGCTGGCGGTCAGTTCGCCGTGCGAGGAGCGGCCGACGGCGATGGCCAGCTCGCCGGGGCGCGTTGCCGGCCCGTCGGCGAGCGACTCGGCCGCGAGCGCGGGCCAGCGCTCGTCGGGCAGCCGGAAGACCGCCAGGTCGGTGCCGGCGTCTGCGCCGACGCGGGTGGCGGTGAGCGACTCACCGTCCGGCCCGACGACGCTCAGCGATTCCGGCGCACGCCGGAACACGTGCGCCGCCGTGACCACCAGGCCCGCGCGCCAGACGACGCCGGACGCCTTGCCGTGGCGCCCGCCGGCGCGCACGGCGACGGTGCTGTGGCCGAGGCGCTCGACGATCGCGGCAAGCGCGTCGGACACCGCGAGCAGCGGATGGGGGGTTGGCGGGGTCGCCGTCGCGTCGGATGGCGAAGGAAGGATGGGAATGTTCATGGATCGGCGTCCTCGTGGTTCGATGACGCCACGGTAGGCACTTCGCCCGCGCCGCGAATCCGCCGTTCGGGCAGCCCGTTGACGCCGTATCGGCACCTGCGCGCATCGACCCTGCCCAGTTGGGGAGCCTGCGGCGGCCTGCAAGCGGTGCAACGCGACGCCGCGCCGCCAGCCGGTCAGCGAGGCGGCGCCGCCCGCTGGTCAGCGCCGCGGCGCCTGCAACTGCCGCGCGAGCGCGTCGAAGAACAGGTCCGACTGTTCGCGTTCGCCCAGCGTCTGCTCCGCCACGCGCTGCGCCAGCGCGGGCGCCACCGGTGCGAGAGGCCGTCCGGTCGACGCCGCCAGCACCTGCGCCATGCAGGCGCGCTCGAGATAGTACAGGTCGTCGTAGGCCCAGGCGACTCGCGCGCCGCCGACGATCACGCCGTGGTTGCCGAGGAACACCACGTCGCCGCGCGCCGAGCGCGCGATGCGTTCGCCCTCGCCGGCGTCCAGCGCAAGGCCGTTGTAGTGCGCATCGATGCCGATGCGGCCGAAGAAGCGCATCGCGTTCTGCGACAGCGTGGGGTCGAGCGCGCGGTCGGCGGTCAGCGTCAGCGCGGTCGCGTAGGGCATGTGCGTGTGCAGCACGCAGGCGTGGCCGGCGATGCGGTGCATCGCGGCGTGGATGAACATCGCCGTCGGCTCGACGCGGTGGCGGCCGGCGAGCACGCGGCCCTCGGCGTCGACCAGCACGATGTCGTCGTCGCCGATCTCCTGCCACATCAGTCCGCGCGGGTTGATCAGGAAGCGCGCCGACGCGTCTCCCAGCTCGACGCTGAAGTGGTTGCACACGCCCTCGGCCAGGCCGTGGTGGGCGGCGGCGCGCAGCGCCAGCGCCAGGTCGCGGCGCAAGGCGCGCACGTCGTCGCGCTCGTAGTCGGCGGCATGGCGCGGGTCGGCGGCGGTCGGCGGCTGGGTCATGGTCGGGCGGACGCGGAACGAAGCGGGATCGCGATTGTCAGGCGTGCTGCCGGAACCAGCGCACGATGTCCGCCGCGCCGATCGCGCCGGCCTGCCGGGCCACCTCGCGCCCGCCGCGGAACAGCGCCAGCGTCGGGATGCTGCGGATGCCGTGGCGCGCGCCGAGCGCGGGCTCGGCCTCGGTGTCGATCTTCAGCAGCCGCGCCGCCGGCTCGATCTGCGCGGCAGCCTGTTCGAAGGCCGGCGCCATCATCCGGCACGGGCCGCACCATGGCGCCCAGAAGTCGACCAGCAGCGGCAGGTCGCTGCGCGCAAGCTGGCGCTCGAAGCCGGCCGCGTCGAGCGCCAGCGGCCGGCCGGTGAACAGCGCCCGCTTGCACTGGCCGCACTGCGGCGACTCGGCAAGCCGCGCCGCCGGCAGGCGGTTGATCGCCGCGCAGTGCGGGCAGACGAGGTGCATCGCTTCGTTCATCGTCATTCCAGTCCGGCACGGCGCAGGCGCGCGCGCAGCCGTTCGATCTCGTGGCGCAGGTCGACCACCAGCGCGGCCAGCTCGGGCGCCGCGCCGAAGTCGCGTTCGACCTGCCGCAGGCGGCGCACGCGGCGCAGCGTGGTGACGCTGAAGCGCCAGGCCGTGGCGTCGCCGCCCTGCACGGCGATCAGTTCGGCCTCGACGCGCTCGGCCACCCAGTCGGGGCTGACGGCGCAGACGCGGCAGAGCTCGTCGAGCGTCCATTCGGCGTCGACGCCGGCCGCCTCGTCGGCGGTGGCCGGGGCCGGCGTCAGGGGATGCGATCGGTTCGTCATGGCCTCAGGCTCCTTGGGCCGCAGCGGCGGCGGCAGCCGCCCGGGGGTCGAACGCCAGTTCGCGCGCCATCGTCTCGTACAGCTCGCGGGCGCGCGGCGTGTCGGCCGGCGGCAGCACCACGCGCAGGTTCAGCTCCAGGTCGCCCGGCGGCTTGCCGGGGATGCCGTGGCCCCGCACCGTCAGCCGGCGGCCGGATTGCGCCCCGGCCGGGATGCGCACCTTCAGCGCATCTCCGCTCGGCAGCGAGACCGGCAGCACCGCGCCCAGCGCGGCCTCCCAGGGCGCGACCGGCAGTTCGGCGATCACGTCGCGCCCGTCGACGCCGAAACCCGGATGCGGGCGGATCTGCACCTCGAGGAACAGGTCGCCGGCCGGCGCACCGCCGTGGCCCGGCATGCCCTGCCCGGCGAGCCGGATGAGCTGGCCGTCGTGCACGCCCTTCGGGATCTGCACGTCGAGCGTGCGGTGGTCGAGCGTCACCCGGCCGTCGGCGCCGAGGCGCGGCGAGCGCAGCGTGATCTGGCGCTGGCCGCCGAGGTAGGCGTCGGCCAGGTCGAGCACGATGCGGGCGTGGTGGTCCTCGCCGCGCATCGCGAACGCGGCCGCGTCCGCCGCGCTGCCGGCACCGTTGGCAGCCCGTGCGTACGCGCCACGGCGCCCGCGTGCCGGGCCGGTCGGGCTGGCGCCCATGCGGCCGAACAGCTCGGCGAAGAAGTCGCTGAAGTCGGCGGACTCGGCACCGCCCGGGCCGTGGGTCGAGTATTCGAAGCCCTCGTCCCAGCCCGGCGGCGGACGGAACTCCTCGCCCGGCCGGCGGCCCTGGCCGAGCGCGTCGTAAGCGGCCCGGCGCTCGGGATCGGAGAGCACGGTGTTCGCCTCGTTGATCTCGCTCATGCGCGCCGCTGCATCCGGCTCCTTGCTGACGTCCGGGTGGTATTTGCGCGCGAGCTTGCGGAATGCCTTGCGGATGTCGTCGGCGGTCGCCTCGCGCGGCACCCCGAGCGTCGCGTAGTAGTCCTTGAATTCCATGGGCCTTCGCCTCCTGCGCGGCAGCTTGGGCCATGGCGGGCGGGTTCAAGGGCCGGCGGCGGCTTGTCGATGCCCGATGGGCGCGCGCGCCGACAGCGCGAGCCCGGCGTCCGCGGCCGACGGTGGTAAGGTGCCGCCCCGCCGGCGCCGGCCCGACCGTTCCCCGAGCCGCCCCGAACCGCCGCCGCCTTCGCTCCGCCTTTCGCCACCCCCTTCCGCCGGACCGCCCCTTCGGCGATGGACACGCAGTTGCAGACCCCCGACCACGCCAATTCCGGCGCACTCCCGACGCCTTCGGCCCCGCCCGCCGCGGCGGCGGCGCCGCCCGACACCTTCGCCGGCCACACGCCGGTGATGCAGCAATACCTCCGGATCAAGGCGCAGCACCCGGACGCGCTCGTCTTCTACCGGATGGGCGACTTCTACGAGCTGTTCTACGACGACGCCCGGCGCGCCAACCGGCTGCTCGACATCACGCTGACCACGCGCGGCCAGAGCGGCGGCGAGCCGGTGGTGATGGCCGGCGTGCCGGTGCATTCGGTCGAGAGCTACCTGGCGCGGCTGATCCGCCTCGGCGAGGCGGTGGCGATCTGCGAGCAGGTCGGCGACGTCGCCACCGCCAAGGGCCCGGTCGAGCGCAAGGTGGTGCGGGTGGTCACGCCGGGCACCGTGACCGACACCGAGCTGCTTGCAGACAAGAGCGACGCGCTGCTGCTGGCGCTGTCCAGCCGCACGCAGCGCGGCGTCACGTCGCACGGGCTGGCCTGGCTGGGGCTGAGCAGCGGCCGGCTCGGGCTGGCCGAGTGCAGCGAGGCCGAGCTGCCCGGCTGGCTGGCGCGCCTGGCCGCTGCCGAGACGCTGGTCGACCGTGACCTGAAGCCGGCCGCACTGGCCGCGGCGCGCACCGCCGTCACGCCGCGGCCGGCCTGGCAGTTCGATGCCGCACTCGGCCAGCGCAAGCTGTGCGAGCAGTTGCAGGTGGCGACGCTGGCCGGCCACGGCGCACAGGACCTGCCGCTCGCCCATGCCGCTGCCGCCGCGCTGCTCAGCTACGCCGAACACACCCAGGGGCAGGCGCTGGCGCACGTGCGCACGCTGCAGGTCGAGCGCACCAGCGAGCTGCTCGACCTGCCGCCGACCACGCAACGCAACCTCGAGCTGACGCAGACGCTGCGCGGCGAGGACGCGCCGACGCTGCTGTCGCTGCTCGACACCTGCCGCACCGGCATGGGCAGCCGCACGCTGCGCCAGTGGCTGACGCAGCCGCGGCGCGACCGCGGCGTCGCCACGCAGCGGCTGGATGCCGTCGAGGTGCTCGCCCAGCACGGTGCGGAACGCCTGCGGGACGCGCTGCGCGGCGTCAGCGACGTCGAGCGCATCACCGCCCGGGTGGCGCTGCGCCAGGTGCGCCCGCGCGAGCTGGCCGGCCTGCGCGCCACGCTGGCCGGGCTGCCGGGCTGGCGCGACGCCGTGCCGCGCGACGCCTGCGTGCTGCTCGACCTGCTGGCCGACGGATTGACTCCGCCGGACGCGATCCTCGCGCTGCTGGCCGGCGCGATCGCCGACGAACCGGCGGTGCAGTTGCGCGACGGCGGCGTCATCGCGCCCGGCCACGATGCCGTGCTCGACGAGCTGCGCGGCATCGCCCAGAACTGCGACGCCTTCCTGCTCGACCTGGAAGCGCGCGAGCGCGCCCGCACCGGCATCGGCAACCTGCGGGTGCAGTTCAACCGCGTGCACGGCTTCTACATCGAGGTCACGCAGGGCCAGGTCGACAAGGTGCCGGCCGACTACCAGCGCCGGCAGACGCTGAAGAACGCCGAGCGCTACATTACGCCGGAGCTGAAGAGCTTCGAGGACAAGGCGCTGTCGGCGCAGGAACGGGCGCTGGCGCGCGAGAAGCTGCTGTACGAGCAGGTGCTCGACGCGCTGCAGGCGCACCTGGAGCCGCTGTCCGGCCTGGCGCGCTCGATCGCCAGCCTGGACGCGCTGGCGGCGCTGGCCGAACGCGCGACCACGCTCGGCTGGTGCCGGCCGCAGTTCGTGCGCGAGCCCTGCATCGAGATCGTGGCCGGGCGGCATCCGGTGGTCGAGGCCCGGCTCGCCGAGACCGGCGCCGGCCCGTTCATGGCCAACGACTGCCGGCTCGACGCCAACCGCCGCATGCTGGTGATCACCGGGCCGAACATGGGCGGCAAGAGCACCTTCATGCGCCAGGTGGCGCTGATCGCGCTGCTGGCCGCCATCGGCTCCTTCGTGCCGGCCAAGGCCTGCCGGCTGGGGCCGATCGACGCGATCCACACCCGCATCGGCGCCGCCGACGACCTGGCGAACGCGCAATCGACCTTCATGGTCGAGATGACCGAGGCCGCCGCCATCCTGCACGCGGCGACGCCGCAGTCGCTGGTGCTGATGGACGAGATCGGCCGCGGCACCTCGACCTTCGACGGCCTGGCGCTGGCCGGCGCGATCGCCAGCCACCTGCACGAGCGCAACCGCTCGTTCACGCTGTTCGCGACGCACTATTTCGAGCTCACCGCGTTCCCGCAGCGCCACGAACGCGCGCTCAACGTGCACGTGTCGGCGCTGGAAAGCGGCGACGGCATCGTCTTCCTGCACGACATCCAGGCCGGCCCGGCCAGCCGAAGCTACGGCGTGCAGGTGGCGCGGCTGGCCGGCATGCCGACCGGGCTGGTGCGCCAGGCGCGGGCGACGCTGGAAGCGCTGGAAGCGCAGCAGCGCATCCAGGACGCGCAGATCGACCTGTTCGCCGCGCCGCCGGCCGCCGAGGTGCCCGAAGAGTCGCCGGTCGATCAGGCAATCGACGCGATCAACCCCGATATGCTCTCGCCCAAGGAAGCGCTCGACGCGCTCTACCGCCTGAAAACGATCCGCCAGGAATCGCTCCCCAAGGACCTCTCATGACCTACTGCGTGGGCATCAAGCTCGATGCCGGCCTCGTGTTCCTGTCCGACTCGCGCACCAACGCGGGCCTGGACCAGATCAGCACCTACCGAAAGATGATGGTCTACGAGAAGCCCGGCGACCGCTTCATGGTGATGCTGTCGGCGGGCAACCTGTCCATTTCGCAATCGGTGCGCGAGATCCTGCAGGTCGAGAAGCTGGAGAACGGCGACGACACGCCGATCACGATCTGGAACGCGAAGAGCATGTTCGACGCGGTGCGCGTGCTCGGCTGCGCGGTGCGCCGCATCCACGAGCAGGACGGGCGCGCGCTCAAGGCCGCCGGCGTCGATTTCAACGCGTCGATGATCTTCGGCGGCCAGATCGCCGGCGAGGGCATGCGGCTCTTCCTCGTCTATTCGGCCGGCAACTTCATCGAAGCCACGCGCGAGACCTGCTACTTCCAGATCGGCGAATCGAAGTACGGCAAGCCGGTGCTCGACCGCATGATCACGCCCGCGACGCCGCTGGATGAGGCGTCGAAATGCGCGCTGGTGTCGATGGACTCGACCCTGAAGTCGAATCTGTCGGTCGGCCTGCCGCTGGACCTGGTCGTCTACGAGGCCGACACCTGCGCCAGCGGCCAGATCATCTGCATCGACGAGCACAACCCGTACTTCCAGATGATCCGCGGCACCTGGGGCCAGCGGCTGCGCCAGGTGTTCGAGTCGATCGAGGACCCGCAGTGGACCGGCGGCGCGACGCAGTACCCGCTGTGCGTGAAGTCGGCGCGCTACGAGCCGATGCGCAAGATCACCCACGCGGGGGAAAAGAACATCTGATGCCTGCGCCGCCGCCGCGCCGAATCGTCTTCTCGCACGCCAACGGCTTTCCGGCCGGGACCTACCGCGTGCTGTTCGACGCCTGGCGCGCCGCCGGCTGGGCGGTGCACGCGCCCGACAAGTTCGGCCACGATCCGCGCTACCCCGTGACCGGCAACTGGCCGCGGCTGCGCGACCAGCTCATCGACTTCATCGACGCCGAGGTCGGCGGGCCGGCCTTCCTGGTCGGGCATTCGCTCGGCGGGCTGCTGAGCGTGCTGGCGGCGGCGCGCCGGCCCGATCTGGCGGCCGGGCTGGTGCTGCTGGACTCGCCGATCATCGGCGGCTGGCGCGCCCACAGCCTGCACATGGCCAAGGCGACGGGGCTGATCCGGCGCGTGTCGCCGGGCAAGGTGTCGCGCTCGCGGCGCCACCACTGGCCGGACCACGAGGCGGTGCACCGGCATTTCGCGGCCAAGGCGAAGTTCGCGCGCTGGGACCCGCGGGTGCTCGCCGACTACGTCGCCAACGGCTTCGAGGCGCGCGCCGGCGGCGTGCACCTGGCGTTCGAGCGCGAGGTCGAGACGCGCATCTACGAGACGCTGCCGCACCACGTCGCGCAGGTGCTGCGCGCGCACCCGCTCCACTGCCGGCTCGGCTTCACGGAACGGTGCTTCCGGGGTGAGCACCTTCGAGGGCACGGACCGTGTGCGCTTGAACCAGCCTGAACCGCCCGACTCGGCCACGCCACGCCACGCCGATCCGGCGCGTAGCACGAAGTTCCCACGGCAACGCAGCGGCAACTACGAGTTGCCGCTGGCATCGCACGTGCTAAAAAACGGCCGCTGGCCGGTCACCGACCGCCCCAAACGCCGCCGAGGAAAAAAACAATGGATCTGTTGAGCGCCGAATTCTGGGTGGCCGTCGGCCAGATCGTGATGATCGACATCCTACTGGGTGGCGACAACGCGGTCGTCATCGCACTGGCCTGTCGAAAGCTTCCGCCAGCTCAGCGCAAGCTTGGCATCCTGTACGGCACCGCCGGCGCGATCGTGCTGCGGGTGATCCTGATCTTCTTCGCGCTCGCGCTGCTGAAGATTCCGTTCATCAAGATCGTCGGCGCGCTGCTGCTGTTGTGGATCGGCACCAAGCTGCTGCAGCCCGAGTCCGAGGAGGGCCACGGCAACATCCAGGGCAGCGACCGGCTGTGGGCCGCCGTCAAGACCGTGATCGTGGCCGACTTCGTGATGAGCGTGGACAACGTCATCGCGATCGCCGGGGCGGCACAGAACGCCGGCGGCGGGCACCAGATGCCGCTGGTGATCTTCGGCCTGCTGGTCAGCATCCCGATCATCGTCTGGGGCAGCCAGCTCGTGATCGGGCTGATGGAGCGGTTCCCGATCATCATCACCTTCGGCGCGATGCTGCTCGGCTGGATTGCCGGCGGCATGGCGATCGGCGACCCGATCCTGGCCGACGTGGCGTTCCTGAAGGCGCCGTGGGCGCACGAAGTGGCGGCCGTGCTCGGCGCGCTG
>JBGAMJ010000192.1:0-9183 GCA_044223035.1 Piscinibacter sp. | reverse complement strand
AGCCGGCCGGCCAGGCGCCGGTGCGCACCCGCGCCGACGACCCCGCGGTGCTGATCTACACCAGCGGCACCACCGGCCCGCCGAAGGGCGCGCTGATCCCGCACCGGGCCCTGATCGGCAACCTGAGCGGCTTCGTCTGCTCGCAGAACTGGTTCCCGAACGTGCCGCGCGGCGGCCGGGCGGTGTTCTGGTCGCCGGCCGACTGGGCCTGGACCGGCGGTCTGATGGACGCGCTGCTGCCCACGCTGTACTTCGGCCGCACGATCGTCGCCTGGCAGGGCCGCTTCCACCCGGACACCGCGTTCGAGCTGATGGCGCGGCACCGCGTGACCCACAGCTTCCTGTTCCCGACCGCGCTGAAGGCGATGATGAAGGCGCTGCCCGAGCCGCGCGCCCGGCACCGGCTGGCGCTGTGCGCGGTGATGAGCGCCGGCGAGGCCGTCGGCGACGCGGTGTTCGCCTGGTGCCGCGATGCGCTGGGCGTCGGCGTCAACGAGATGTTCGGCCAGACCGAGATGAACTACGTCGTCGGCAACTGCGGCGCGAGCGTCGACGCTGCCGGCCGCTGGCAGCACGGCTGGCCGGCGCGCGCCGGCAGCATGGGCCGCGGCTACCCGGGCCACCGCGTCGCGGTGATCGACGACGACGGCCGCGTCTGCCCGCCCGGCACGCCCGGCGACGTGGCCGTGCACCGGCGCGACCGCCACGGCCACCCGGACCCGGTGTTCTTCCTCGGCTACTGGAACAACGATGCCGCGACCCGCGCCAAGTTCACCGGCGATCCGGCCGACTCCTGGTGCCGCACCGGCGACACCGCGGTGATGGACGAGGACGGCTACCTCTGGTACCAGGGCCGCGCCGACGACGTGTTCAAGGCCGCCGGCTACCGCATCGGGCCGAGCGAGATCGAGAACTGCCTGGTCAAGCACGAGGCCGTCGCCAACGCCGCGGTGGTGCCCAGGCCGGATGCGGAACGCGGTGCGGTGGTCAAGGCCTACGTCGTTCTCGCGCCGGGCTTCGCCGCGTCGCCGGCGCTGGTGGAGGCGCTGCAGCAGCACGTGCGCGGCCGCCTCGCGCCCTACGAGTACCCGAAGGAGATCGAGTTCATCGAACAGTTGCCGATGACGACCACCGGCAAGGTGCAGCGCCGCGTGCTGCGCCTGCAGGAGGCCGAGCGCGCCGCCGCGCGGGCTGCGGCTCCGGACGGTGACCCGGATGGAGTTTCCGGCGGTGACGCCGGCGGCGTTTCGCGGGGCGCGTTGGGTGGGGTTTCGGGTGGGGTTTCGGGCGCCTGATCCGCCCGGTTCCGCGAGCGTTCCGGGCCGCGGATGGCCGCCAGACCCGCCGGACGCGCCGGCCGACGAGTTGCGGCACACTCCCGCGCTCTGGAGGTTTCCATGGATTTCACCCGACTCGGCCGCAGCGATCTCGAGGTCTCGAAGATCTGCCTCGGCACGATGACTTTCGGCGAGCAGGTCGGCGAAGCGGCCGCCCACGCCATCCTCGACCGCGCGCTCGCGCTCGGCATCGACTTCATCGACACCGCCGAGATGTATTCGGTGCCCACCCGCCGCGAGACCTACGGCGCGACAGAACGCATCCTCGGGAGCTGGTTCGCCTCGCGCCCCGGCGCGCGCGAGCGCGTGGTGCTCGCGACCAAGGTCGCCGGCCCCTCGCGCAACATGGACTGGGTGCGCAACGGCAGCGACAACCTGACCGCCGCCGAGATCGTGCAGGCCTGCGACGACAGCCTGAAGCGCCTGCGCACCGACCGCATCGACCTCTACCAGATCCACTGGCCGAACCGCAACGTGCCGATGTTCGGCTCGATCTACTTCGACCCGACGAAGGACCGCGACTACAGCAGCGTGCGCGAGCAGCTCGAGGGCCTGGCGACGCTGGTGAAGGCCGGCAAGGTGCGCGCGATCGGCCTGTCGAACGAGACGCCCTACGGCCTGGGCGAATTCATCCACCTGGCCGAGCAGCACGGCCTGCCGCGCGTGGCGACGGTGCAGAACCCCTACGCGCTGACCAGCCGCGCGGTCGACAACGGGCTGGACGAGGCGATGCACCGCCACCAGGTGTCGCTGCTGGCGTATTCACCGCTCGCCTTCGGCGCGCTGACCGGCAAGTACGACGCGATCGGGCTCGACGGCGCCGAGCAGCCCGGCCGGCTCGCCATCTTCCCGACGATGAAGGCGCAGCGCTGGGCGCGGCCGGATTCGCTCGCCGCGGCGCGGAAGTACAACGCGCTGGCGCGCGAGCACGGCCTGACGCCGACCCGGCTCGCGCTGGCGTTCTGCTACCGGAGCTGGCGCGTGGCATCCACGATCATCGGCGTGACCACGGTGGCGCAGCTCGAGGAGAACGTCGCCGCCTGGGCCACGCCGCTGTCGGCCGAACTGCTGGCCGCGATCGACGCGATCCGCTGGACGCATCGCGACCCGGCTCAGTAGCCGCGCCGGGAGGGCACGCGATGGCGAAGAAGGACCGCCACGTCAGCGAGACGCCGGCCACCGCCTTCCTGCGGCAGCACGGCGTCGCCTACACCGAGCATGTGTACGACTACGTCGAGCACGGCGGCACCGAGGAATCGTCGCGCCAGCTCGGCGTGCCGGAGAGCCAGGTGGTCAAGACGCTGGTGATGCAGGACGAGCGGGCGCAGCCGCTGATCGTGCTGATGCACGGCGACCGCCAGGTCAGCACCAAGAACCTGGCGCGGCAGATCGGCGCCAAGTCGGTCGAGCCCTGCAAGCCGGAGGTCGCGCAGCGCCACAGCGGCTACCAGGTCGGCGGTACCTCGCCGTTCGGCATCCGCAAGGCGATGCCGGTGTACGTGGAGGCGAGCGTGCTGGAGCTGCCGACGATCTGCATCAACGGCGGGCGGCGCGGCTACCTCGTCGGCTTGCCGCCGCGGGTGCTGGTCGACCTGCTCGGCGCGCGGGCGGTGAATTGCGCGCTGTGATCGCCTGGCTGGCCCGCCGGGCGGGCGTCGAACCGCCCGGGCCGGCGCTTCGGCGGGTTCGTCAGCCGAACAGGCTCAGCACGATCGTCAGCACCACCTGCACCCAACTCGGCGGGCGGTAGTAGTCGCTGACCTGGTCGATCTCGATGTTGCGCTGCGGCGGCGCGCTGCGCGCCAGCACGTTGTCGACGAAGGGCGCGATCGTGTCGGAGCCGAGTTCCTCGATGCCGGTGTCGACCCAGTCGACGATCGTCAGGCAGTGCGAATCGTTGAACGCGCGCCAGGTGGCGATGTGGTAGCCGACGTTCGGCTGCGCTGCCAGCGTCGGCAGCCACTGCGCGATGTCCTGCCGCCAGCGCTGGTTGATCAGCGCGCGGCGCGTCGCGTCATCGGGCGCAGCGGCGATGTCGGGGTAGAACTTGGCGTAGCTGAAGGACGAGAAATTGCCGTCGGCCTGGAACAGCAGGTAGCCGAAACGGTCGGACGGGTAGCGCCGCGCCAGCGCGCCGCCGATGCTGCCGAGGTTGTTGGTGTCGAAGCCGGCGATCGAGGCGAACGAGCTGACCAGCCCCTGCGGCGTGTCCAATCCCCAGACCTCGCGGATCTTGTTGTGCAGCGGCAGCGAGGGCGACTGCGCCGGCGTGCTGCTGCGCGGCGCCGGGAAGAGCGGGCCGCTGTCGGCCAGCAACTGCGAGCGGCCGGTCGGCTGCAGCGCGTCGCGCATCAGCGCGTAGGTAGCGGTGGAGCCGACGCCACCGGCCGAGAAGCCGGTCAGCAGCAGTTGCGCCGGCCGGCCGGTGTTGGCGCGCAGCCATTGCGCCGCGGCGCGCACGTTGGCCTGGCCGCGGTGGTACTGCACGCGCGGGTGCGCCGGGTCGGCATCCGTGTAAACCTTGACCGCGCTGCCGGTGTGCACGTCGCCGGTGCAGTAGGGCAGGTAGACCATGTTCCAGGCCTGCGTCGGCGCGGCCTGGAACGGGTCGAGCCGGAAGGTGAACGGCGTCACCAGCCCCCAGGCGGCGCTGTTGAACTGGTTCAGGTAGTCGGTCGGGATGCCGTCGGGATTCGACGCGCTCAGCTTGCCCACGCCGAGGCAGGCGGCCTGGTCCCAGCAGGCGCCGCCGCCCTCGTACATCACCACCGTGTCGCGCGTGAACGGCGTGCGGTTGACGAAGAAGCGGTACGGCGTGCCGTTGCCGCAGGAGGCGCCGGTCGACGCCGGCAGTTCCACCATGTCCCACTGGAAGTAGCCGGCCTGCGCGAGCGCGGGCAGCACGAACGCGGCTGCAGCGAGCAGCCCCTGGCGCAACACGGTTCTCATCGCGATCCCCCTGGGGTGGCCGGCGCAGGGCCGGACCGGTTGGACAGGTTCTGGTCGAACACGGACTGGCGCAGCGCGTCCAGCGACGCCTCGAGCTGGCCCGGGTCGCGCTGCTGCGGCGCCTGCGCCTGCCACGCGGCGACGATCGTCGCCTCCTGCTGCCGGTAGTGCGACTGGCGCTCGGCCTGCGCGGCGGCGTCGGCCGGCACCGGCGCGGCGGCCTGCAGGCGGCTGCGCATCGCTGCGCGCTCGGTGGCGCGGCTCACCATGTCGGGCTGCAGCGTGTCGAGCAGCGATTCCTGCAGCAGCATCGCCTCGCCCGCGGCGATCTCGCCATGCGCGACGCGCTGCGGCAGGCCGTCGGCCAGCGAGCGCGCGAGCCGGCGCGCCTCGTCGGACACCGCCGCCGCCGGGCCGGCGGCGCGCAGCGCGCGGTATCGCTGCAGGTCGGCGCTGTAGGCCATGTACTCGGTGATGCGGGCGATCTCGGCGTCCCGGTTCGGGTCGTCCTGCAGTCGCTCGCGCAGGGCTTGCCACTGGTCGGCGGTCATGCCGCGGGGCACGGCGGCGGTCGGTGCCGAGGCGGCGTCGGGCGGCGGCAACACCGTGCCGCCGGAAGGCGGCGCCGGCGGCATCGCGGTCAACGCGTCGGCCGGCGGGGTGCGGATCGCCGATTCGAAGCTGCGCGTCGGGTCGGCGCTGCTGTCGGCGGTGGCGGTGTCGACCGCCGCGGCAGGTTTCGGCTCGGGCTGGCGCTGGGCCCAGTAGACGATCGCGATCAGCCCCGCCAGCAGCATGACGCCCGCCCAGCGGCGGTGCCTGCGTGTGCGCTGAACGAGTAATGCCAATGTCGCCTCGCCATGGATGCTGCCCTGCAAGTGTTCTCCCGATCGTGCGGGCCTGCACTCGGGATAGTGCGGATGGGTGTTGCGGGCCGCCCGCCGGCCTTCGCGGGCCCGTCGTCCGGCCGTCGGGTGGCTGCGGCCGGCGGTGCACAATCGCCGCTTCGTCCACGAGCGCGGGCATCCCCACCGACCATGCAGACGGCACTTCAGGCGCTGACCATCGTCGCAGCCTACCTGGCAGGCTCGCTGTCGTTCGCGGTGATCGTCAGCCGCGCGATGGGGCTGTCGGACCCGCGCAGCTACGGCTCCGGCAACCCGGGCGCGACCAACGTGCTGCGCTCGGGCAACAAGAAGGCCGCGCTGCTGACGCTGCTGTTCGATGCGCTGAAGGGCGCGGTGCCGGTGCTGCTGGTGCAGCAGTTCGGCGAACCGTACGGGCTGGGCGAGGGGACGGTCGCGCTGGTCGGGCTGGCGGCCTTCGTCGGCCACCTGTGGCCGGTGTTCTTCCGCTTCCGGGGCGGCAAGGGCGTGGCCACCGCCGCCGGCGTGCTGATGGCGCTGAACCCGTGGCTCGGCCTGGCGACGTTCGCGACCTGGCTGATCGTCGCGTTCTTCTTCCGCTATTCGTCGCTGGCGGCGATCGTCTCGGCGGTCTTCGCGCCGTTCTACCAGTTGCTGATCTGGGGCGGCGGGCCGCTGGCCGGCGCCGTCGCGCTGATGGGCCTGCTGCTGGTCTGGCGGCACCAGGCGAACATCCAGAAGCTGATGGCCGGCACCGAGAGCAAGCTCGGTGCGTCGAAGGCGCGGGCGGGCGAGGCCGCCGCCGCGCCGCCGCACCGGCCGCACGGCGGACGCCGCCACCACGACCACCACGATCACCACGGAGCCAAGCGATGACCCTCGGCCTCAAGCGATTCCACGTCGGCGACCGCCTGTCGGAGATGGCGGTCTTCAACCACACCGTCTACCTGGCCGGGCAGGTCGCCGCCGACCCGACGCAGGACGTGCGCGGCCAGACCCGGCAGGTGCTGGCCGCCATCGACCGGCTGCTGCACGAGGCCGGCACCGACAACGCGCACGTCCTGATGGCGCAGATCTTCCTGGCCGACCTGGCCGATTTCGACGCGATGAACGAGGTCTGGGACGACTGGGTCGCGCCCGGCGACGCCCCGCCACGCGCCACGGTGCAGGCGGCGCTGGCACGGCCGCCATGGAAGGTCGAGATCGTCGTCACGGCGGCGATCGCTGCCGGCGCCTGACCCCGGGAACCCTCTCAGTCCGCGATCGCCGACAAGCCCAGCTTCGCCGGATCGCCGCGGCCTTCGCGCACCAGCACCGGCTCGCTGCCGGACAGGTCGATCACCGTCGTCGGCTGCATCGGGCAGGCGCCGGCGTCGACGACCGCCTGGATCGATTTCTGCAGGCGCTCGCGGATCTCGTGAGGGTCGTTCATCGGCTCGCTGTCGCCGGGGGCGATCAGCGTGGTCGCGAGCAGCGGCTGGCCGAACAGCGCCAGCAGTTCCTGCAGCACGCTGTGGCCAGGCACACGCAGGCCGATCGTGCGCCGCGACGGGTGGGACAGGCGCCGCGGCACTTCCTTCGTCGCCTCCAGGATGAAGGTGTACGGTCCCGGCGTACCGAGCTTGAGCAGCCGGTACTGCCGGTTGTCGACGCGTGCGTAGCTCGCCAGCTCGCTCAGGTCGCGGCACAACAGCGTCAGGTGGTGCTTGTCGTCGACCTGGCGGATGCGCCGCAGGTTCTCGGCCGCGGCCTTGTCGTCCAGGTGGCAGACCAGTGCGTAGCTGGAGTCGGTGGGCACGGCCGCGATGCCGCCGCCGTGCAGGATCTGCGCCGCCTGCTTCAGCAGGCGCGGCTGCGGGTTGTCCGGGTGGACCTCGAAGTACTGCGACATGGCGCCGAATTGTGCGCCGCCGCAGCGTGGCGCACAGCGCCGGTATGGTTCAGGCGGGCCGGTGCACGCGCGCCTGCAGCGCACTCCAGACCGGCTCCAGCGTCCACGGCAGCGCCGGCAGGCGGCCCAGGTCGATGTGGCTCTCGTCGGGGCTGTGGAAGTCGGATCCGCGCGAGGCGAGCAGGCCGAATTCGCGCGCCGTTTCCTCGTACTTGATGTACTGCGCCAGGGTGTGGCTGCCGGTGATGACCTCGACGCCGCGCCCGCCGTGCTGCTTGAATTCGCTGAACAGCGCGAATTCCTCGTTGGCGGTGAACTTGTAGCGGCCGGGGTGGGCGATCACCGCCAGCCCGCCCGCCTGCGTGATCCAGCGCACCGCATCGCCGAGCGAGGCCCAGCGGTGGGGCACGTAGCCGGGCTTGCCGTCGACCAGGTACTTGCGGAACACCTCGTGGGTGTCGCCGCACACGCCCTCGTCGACCAGGAAGCGCGCGAAATGGGTGCGCGAGATCAGCTCCGGATTGCCGACGTAGCGCAGCGCACCTTCATACGCCTTGTGGATGCCCACGCGCGCCAGTCCGGCGGCCATCTCGCGCGCCCGGGCGCCGCGGCCGCCGCGCGTGGCGGCCAGGCCGGCGGCGAGCGGCGCATCGTCCAGGTCGAAACCGAGGCCGACGATGTGCACCGTGGTGCCTGCGAAGGTGACCGAGATCTCGACGCCGCTCAGGTAGGGCAGGCCGGCCGCCAGCGCGGCGCTTCGGGCGCGATGCTGGCCGCTGATCTCGTCGTGGTCGGTCAGCGCCCACAGCTCGACGCCGTTCGCCTTCGCGCGCGCCGCCAGCACCTCGGGTTCGAGCGTGCCGTCGGAGACGGAGGAATGGCTGTGCAGGTCGGCGTTCATGGGGCGGGAGGAAGGTCAGGGATTGTACGGAGCGGCGTCTGCCACGGATGCGGTGCGGTCATGCGCCGGCGTCGCGGCACGGCATCGCGGCACAAACGCACGCCAGGGCGTCGATGCCTGTCCGGACCGGCTGCTGTCGGGCGCCCCGAGCGGCGCGCCGCCCGCTCGAGGCGCGTGACCGAGGTCAGGCCAGCGGCAGCCGCGCGGTCGCGTCCAGGCCGGTGACGCGGCCGGCCGCGACGCGGTTGTCGAGCGCGATGCTGCCGCCGGCCGAGTCGACGATCTCGCGGCAGATCGCGAGGCCGAGCCCGGAGCCGCTGCCCAGGTCACCGCCGCCGTGGCCGGCCGAGAAGGGCTGGAACAGCCGCTCGCGCAGTTCGGCGCTGATGCCCGGGCCGTCGTCGGCGATGGTCAGCGCCGCGGTGCGGGCGTCGGCGCGCAGCCGCACCGAAAGATGCGAGCCGGCCGGCGCGTGCTTGATCGCGTTGTGCAGCAGGTTGCGCGTCAGCTCGCGCAGCGCCCATTCGTGCAGCTTCACCGTTGCCGGCGTGACCTCCAGCTCGAAGTCCAGCCCGCGTTGGGCCACCAGCGGCGCCAGGTCCAGCGCGACCTGGCGCACCGTTTCCGACCACTCCACGCGCTCGGCGCCGCCCTGCTGGCGCAGTTGCTCCACCTTGGCCAGCGCCAGCATCTGGTTCGCGAGTTCGGTCGCACGGTCGACGGTGTGGGCGATCTCGTGCAACGCCTGCTCGGGCGGCACGTCGCCGCGCCGCGCCGACTGCACTTGCGCCTTCAGCACCGCCAGCGGCGTGCGGAGCTGGTGCGAGGTATCGCGCACGAAGCGCTTCTGGTGCGCCAGCAGGTGCGCCAGCCGCGCCATCACCTGGTTGGTGGCGTCCAGCAGCGGGCGCAGTTCGCGCGGCGCCGCTTCGATGTCGAGCGGCGTCAGGTCGCCCTCTTCGCGCATCGCCAGCCGGCGGCTCAGCACGCGCACCGGGCGCGTCGCGCGCTGCACCACCCACAGCACCACGACGACGATTGCCGCCACCAGCGCCGCCTGGCGCCACAGCGTGTCGACGAGGATCCGGCGCGCCAGCGTCTGGCGCAGTTCCAGCGTCTCGGCCACCTGGATCGTCGCGGTGCCCAGCCCCTGTTCGCTCGCCACCGGTTGCAGCAGCACCGCCACGCGCACCGGCTCTCCGCGGTAGGTGTCGTCGTAGAAGTCGACCAGCGCGGCGT
>JBGAMJ010000191.1:0-9707 GCA_044223035.1 Piscinibacter sp. | reverse complement strand
GCGCGCTCACGCCCGACGAGGTCGCGACGACACGCGTGGCGGGCACGTCGCCATGCAGCGCACTCGCGTACCCGGCGATCGCCTCGCGCAGTTCGGGCAGGCCGAGGTTGTGCGAATAGAAGGTCTCGCCGTCGGCGAGCGACTTCGCGGCAGCCTCGCGGATGAACGGCGGCGTGGGCTCGTCGCTCTCGCCGAACCAGAAGCCGAGCACGTCGGGCCGGCCGAGCCCGGCGTTGGCGACCTCGCGGATCTTCGATCCGGGCAGTTGCGCGATGGCCGGCCTCACGGGCGCACCATCCTGCAGGTCGTCGGCTGGGCCGTCAGCGCCGGCTCGACGTAGCGCACCGTGCGGAAGCCGAACCCGGAGCCTTCGTTGTCGAAGCGCACGCCGTCGCTGCCGGCGCGGGCCATCACGCTGACGTACAAGGGCTGGATGAACTGGTGGTCCTCGGCGCGCATCCAGCCGCCGTGCACGCCGCCGAGCATGCGGTTGTCGACCTTCATGCCTTCCAGTGCGCGCGCCACGGCGAGCGGGTCGGACGATCCGGCGCGTTCGATGGCCGCGGCCAGCATCTCGACCATCAGCTGCTGGCGCATGTGGACATAGTCGTCCTGCGGCTTCGGAAAGCGCTCGCGGAACTCGCCGTAGAAGCGGTCGGACGCCTTCGTGCCGACGTTCGGATGCCATTCGGCCACCGCCAGGACGCGGCCGACGCCGGCCTCGCCGATGGCCGCGGGGGCGCCCAGGCCGTTGCCGTAGAAGGTGTAGAAGCGCGCCTCCAGTCCGACGTCGCGCGCGGCCTTGACCAGCAGCGTCAGGTCGTTGCCCCAGTTGCCGGTGATCACGGCCTGGGCACCGCTGGCCTTGATCTTGGTGGCGTAGGGCAGGAAATCCTTCACCTTGCCCAGCGGGTGCAGTTCGTCGCCGACGATCTCGATGTCCGGCCGCTTCGCCGCGATCGAGGCGCGCGCCGAGCGCAGCACCTGCTGGCCGAAGCTGTAGTCCTGGCCGATCAGGTAGACCTTCCGGACGGCCGTGTCGTCGCGCAGCACGTCGGTGAGCGCGGCCAGGCGCATGTCGGCGTGCGCGTCGAAGCGGAAGTGCCAGAAGCTGCACTTCTCGTTGGTCAGCACCGGATCGACCGCGGAGTAGTTGAGCAGCAGCGCGCGCGCGTCCGGCGCGCGCTCGTTGTGCTTGTTGAGCGCCTCGACGATCGCCGCTGCCACCGCCGAGCTGTTGCCCTGCGCGATGAAGGCCACGCGGCGGTCGAGCGCGGCGCGCAGCATGGCCAGCGACTCCTCGCTCGCACCCTTGCCGTCGTAGCGCTGCAGCTCGAACGGCCGTGCGCCGCCGGGCAGGCTTGACGCCGCCGCGGCGGTTGACCCGCTCGACGGCGAACAGCAGGTTGCGGTGCACAGCCTCGCCGGCATTGGCGAAGGGGCCCGAGAGGCCCTCGATCAGTGCGATGGGAATGGTTCGGCGCGTTGCGCGGCCGGCAGCGCCAGCAGCGCCGCCACGAACAGACCGGCGGCCTGCATCTTGAATCGGGTCATGGGGCGGACTTGTGGGTAGCCGCGCGCGACACTCCGCCAAGGGCCAGCGCGGCTTCACGCCGAAGGCATAGTCGTGCGTCGCCGCCCAGTGCCGGAGCGCAGCCGCAAGGCCGCCGCCAGCGCGATCATCGCGCCGTTGTCGGTGCACAGCGCCAGCTCGGGGTAGTGCACGCGCACGCCCTGCCGGGCGGCCTGCCGGTTCAGCTGCTCGCGCAGCGCCGCATTCGCACCCACGCCCCCGGCCACGACCAGGCGCTTCAGGCCCGTGTCGCGCAGCGCGGCGAGCGACTTGCGCACCAGCACGTCGACGATCGCCTGCTGCGTGGCCGCGGCCAGGTGCGCCAGGTCCTGCTGACAGACGTTGCCGCCGAGCTTCATGACCTGCGTGCGCACCGCCGTCTTCAGGCCGGCGAACGAGAAATCGAGGTTGCCGCTGTGCAGCAGCGGTCGCGGCAGTTCGAACACCGAGGCGTCGCCGTACTCGGCCAGCCGCGCCAGCGCCGGCCCGCCCGGGTAGCCCAGCCCCATCAGCTTGGCGGACTTGTCGAAGGCCTCGCCCGCGGCGTCGTCGATGGTCTCGCCCAGCAGGCGGTACTGCGCGACATCGTCGACGCGCATCAGCTGCGTGTGGCCGCCCGACACGAGCAGCGCGACGAACGGGAAACTCGGCGCATCCGCCGACAGGAAGGGCGAGAGCAGATGCCCTTCGAGGTGGTGCACGCCCATCACCGGCTTGCCCAGCGCCGCGGCCAGCGCGCAGGCCACACCGGCGCCGACCAGCAGCGCGCCGGCCAGGCCCGGCCCCCGCGTGAAGGCCACCACGTCGATGTCGGCCAGGGTCGCGCCGGCCTCGGCCATCACCTGCCGCGCCAGCGGCAGCACGCGGCGGATGTGGTCGCGCGAGGCCAGCTCGGGCACCACGCCGCCATAGGCCGCGTGCATCGCCGCCTGGGTGTGCAGCGCCTGCGCCAGCAGCCGCGGCACGCCGTCGGCCGCCGCACGCACCAGCGCGACGCCGGTCTCGTCGCACGAAGACTCGATGCCCAGCACGTTCACGGCCGCTTTGCCTTCGCCGCCTTCGCCGCCTTCGCCGCCTTCGCGCAACTGCGGCACCGCGGCGCCGGTCACACGCGGAACGACTCGCCGCAGCCGCAGCGGTCCTTCTCGCGCGGATTGCGGAACTTGAAGCCTTCGTTCAGGCCTTCGCGCACGTAGTCGAGCTCGGTGCCGTCGAGGAACGCCAGGTTCTTCGGCTCCACCAGCAGCTTGACGCCGTGATCCTCGAACACCAGATCGTCCGGCGCCACGTCGTCGGCGTACTCGAGCTTGTACGACAGGCCCGAGCAGCCGGTGGCCGTCACGCCCAGGCGTACACCCACGCCCTTGCCGCGGCGCACGATCGTGTTCGCCAGGTGGCGGGCAGCCGCTTCGGTCAGGGTTACGGCCATGGTCAGTGCTCCTTGGTCTTCATTCGTGATGGGTCATCGGTTCGCGTTGCCGCGCGGCCTGGGCGCGCAGCAGCAGCAGCGCGGCGTCGATCTCGGCCTCGGTGGTGAAGCGGCCGAGGGTGATGCGCAGGCTCGCGTGCGCGAGCTCGTCGCTGCAGCCCAGCGCGCGCAACACGTGGCTGGGCGCCGCGCTGCCGGACGCGCAGGCCGATCCCGACGACAGCGCCAACCCGGTGCAGCCGGTGAGCAGCGCCTCGCCGTCCACGCCGGCGAAGGCGACGTTCAGGTTGTGCGGCACGCGCCGCTCGAGGTCGCCGTTGACGACGAGCCCGCCGATGGCCGACAGCCCCCGCAGCAGCCGATCTCGCAGCGCGCGGATCCGCTCGCGCTCGACCGCCATCTCGGCGCCGGCGAGCGCGAAGGCCGCGCCCATGCCGACGATCTGGTGGGTCGGCAGCGTGCCCGGGCGCAGGCCGCGCTCCTGGCCGCCGCCGTGCAGCAGCGGCTCGACCGGCACGCGCGGCTCGCGCCGCACCACCAGTGCGCCGATGCCCTTGGGGCCGTAGGTCTTGTGCGCGGTCAGGCTCATCAGGTCGACCGGCCACGCGGCCCAGTCGATCCCGACCTTGCCGGTAGCCTGCGCCGCATCGACGTGTAGCAGGATGCCGCGCTCGCGGCACAGGCGCCCGATGGCCGCCAGGTCCTGGACCACGCCGATCTCGTTGTTGACCAGCATCACCGAAGCCAGCACCGTGTCCGGCCGCAGCGCGTCGCGCAGGCGGTCCAGGTCGAGCAGGCCGTTGCCCTGCACCGGCAGCACGGTGGCCTCGAAACCCTGCTTCCCCAACGCGCGCACCGGGTCGAGCACCGCTTGGTGCTCGGTCGCGACGGTGACCACGTGCCGGCCGCGCGCGGCGCGGCAGCGGGCAGCTCCCACGATGGCGAGGTTGTTCGATTCGGTCGCGCCCGAGGTCCAGACGATCTCGCGCGGATCGGCGCCGACGAGCTGCGCGACTTGCTCGCGCGCCTTCTCGACGGCTTCCTCCGCCTCCCAGCCCCAGGCATGACTGCGCGAAGCCGGGTTGCCGAAATGCTCACGCAGCCAGGGAATCATCGCGTCGACGACGCGCTGGTCCACCGGGCTGGTGGCACCGTAATCCATGTAGATCGGGAAGTGCGGGCTCATGTCCATCGGGCGAGTTTGTTCATGGCGGCGCCGAACGGGCGCCGCGACCACGGGATTCCTTACTTCGAGAAGGCGTTTCCGAGCGCGAACACGGAGTTCGGCGCGGTCACCTTGATCGGCTTGACCACCGGCTGCGTCGAGATCGCCCGCTTCACCGGGTGCTCCTCGATCGACACGCCCTTGGCGATCTGCTCGTCGACCAGCTTCTTCAGCGAGATCGAATCGAGGTACTCGATCATCTTGGTGTTCAGGCTGGTCCACAGGTCGTGCGTCATGCAACGGCCCGAGTCCTCGCCCATGCAGTTTTCCTTGCCGCCGCAGCCGGTGGCGTCGATCGGCTCGTCGACCGCGACGATGATGTCGGCGACGGTGATTTCCTCGGACTTGCGGCCGAGCGAATAGCCGCCGCCGGGGCCGCGGGTGCTCTCGACCAGCTCGTGCCGGCGCAGCTTGCCGAACAACTGCTCGAGGTACGACAGCGAGATCTGCTGGCGCGAACTGATCGCTGCCAGCGCCACGGGCCCGGAATGCTCTCGCAGCGCCAGGTCGATCATGGCGGTCACTGCAAAACGGCCTTTGGTGGTCAAACGCATGTAGATCTCCTGAATCCGGATGGGGGAACGGCCGCTAGGGCACGCCATTCAGCTCCCGCGCATCAACGTCGCAGCGGGGAGTTCGGCCGTGCCGATCTCTATCCCGAGCGCTTTAGTCGAGTATAGCCGAAACCGACTATTTCGGTCGAGATTGCCCGGCGAAGTTCCCTCCGGCCGCTCAGGTCCGCCGCGTCAGATGCTCGATCAGTCCGTCGCAGGCATCCTCGACCAGGTCGAGCACGTGCTCGAAGTCGGCAGCGTCACCGCCATACGGATCGGGGACGAACGGATCGGCAAAGATGCGCCGGTGGTCGCTGAGCAGCCCGAGCTTGCCCGCCAGCACTGCCGGGCACTGTGCCTGCAGGCGGTCGAGGTTGTCGTGATCCATGCCAAGGATCAGGTCGAATCGGTCGAAGTCCGCCCGCACCACCGGGCGTGCGCGCAGCGCACTCAGGTCGTAGCCGCGCCGCGCTGCGTGGCGGATCGCCCGTGCATCGGGCGGTTCGCCCTGGTGGTACGACAGCGTGCCGGCCGAGTCGACGCGGTAGCGCTCGGCCAGCCCCGCATGCCGCAGCTTCGTGCGCAGCACCTCTTCGGCGGTCGGCGAACGGCAGATGTTGCCCATGCAGACCATCAGGATCGAACTCACTGTCATCGCCCTCACCCCTTGCCGGCCAGCGGCACGACGTTGTCGTGCCCGGCGGCACCGAAGGCCTGCTCGCGCAGCAGCGCGAGCTGATCGCGCACGCGCGCCGCCTTCTCGAATTCGAGGTTGCGCGCGTGTTCGAGCATCTGCTTTTCCAGCAGCTTGATGCGCTTGCCGAGGTCCTTCTCGGACATCGTCTCGACCTCGGCCGCCGCCTGGGCCGCCTTCAGGTCGTCCTTGCCGGCCTTGGCGGAATAAACGCCGTCGATCAGGTCGCGCACCTCCTTGCGCACGCTGCGCGGCGTGATGCCGTGCTCGGCGTTGTGCGCGACCTGGCGCACCCGGCGCCGTTCGGTCTCGCCGATCGCGCGGCGCATCGAGTCGGTCATCTGGTCGGCATACAGGATCGCGCGGCCGTTGACGTTGCGCGCGGCGCGGCCGATGGTCTGGATCAGCGAGCGCTCGGCACGCAGGAAGCCTTCCTTGTCGGCGTCGAGGATCGCCACCAGCGACACCTCCGGGATGTCCAGCCCCTCGCGCAGCAGGTTGATGCCCACCAGCACGTCGAAGCTGCCGAGCCGCAGGTCGCGCAGGATCTCGACGCGCTCGACGGTGTCGATGTCGCTGTGCAGGTAGCGCACCTTGACGCCGTTGTCGGCCAGATAGTCGGTGAGCTGCTCGGCCATGCGCTTGGTCAGCGTGGTGATCAGCACCCGCTCGTGCAATTCCACGCGCAGGCGGATCTCCTGCAGCACGTCGTCGACCTGGTGCGCGGCCGGGCGCACCTCCACCTCGGGGTCGACCAGGCCGGTCGGCCGCACGAGCTGCTCGACCACCTGCCCGGCGTGCGATTGCTCGTAGGCCGCCGGCGTGGCCGACACGAACACCGCCTGGCGCATGCGCGTCTCGAATTCCTCGAACTTCAGCGGCCGGTTGTCCAGCGCCGACGGCAGCCGGAAGCCGTACTCGACCAGCACCGTCTTGCGCGCGCGGTCGCCGTTGAACATGCCGCCGAGCTGGCCGACCAGCACGTGGCTCTCGTCGAGGAACATCAGCGCATCGCGCGGCAGGTAGTCGACCAGCGTGGACGGCGGATCGCCCGGCGCCGCGCCCGACAGGTGGCGGGTGTAGTTCTCGATGCCCTTGCAGTGGCCGATCTCCTGCAGCATCTCGAGGTCGAAGCGGGTGCGCTGCTCCAGCCGCTGCGCCTCGACCAGCTTGCCCGCCTTCACCAGCTCGTCGAGCCGGGTGCGCAGCTCCTCCTTGATGGTGTCGATCGCGGCCAGCACGCGGTCGCGCGGCGTCACGTAGTGGCTCGACGGGTACACCGTGAAGCGCGGAATCTTCTGCCGGATGCGCCCGGTCAGCGGGTCGAAGAGCTGCAGCGTCTCGACCTCGTCGTCGAACAGTTCGATGCGCAGCGCCAGTTCGGAATGTTCCGCCGGGAACACGTCGATCGTGTCGCCGCGCACGCGGAAGGTGCCGCGCGAGAAGTCGGTCTCGTTGCGCTGGTACTGCATGCGGATCAACTGCGCGATCACATCGCGTTGGCCGAGCTTGTCGCCCACGCGCAGCGTCATCACCATGCGGTGGTAGTCGCTCGGGTTGCCGATGCCGTAGATCGCGCTGACGGTGGCGACGATCACCACGTCGCGGCGCTCCAGCAGGCTCTTGGTGGCCGACAGCCGCATCTGCTCGATGTGCTCGTTGATCGAGCTGTCCTTCTCGATGAACAGGTCGCGCTGCGGCACGTAGGCTTCGGGCTGGTAGTAGTCGTAGTAGCTGACGAAGTACTCGACCGCGTTCTTCGGGAAGAACTCCCGGAACTCGCTGTAGAGCTGCGCCGCGAGCGTCTTGTTGGGCGCGAACACGATCGCCGGCCGCCCGAGGCGCGCGATCACGTTGGCCATCGTGAAGGTCTTGCCCGAGCCGGTGACCCCCAGCAGCGTCTGGAAGCTCAGCCCGTCCTGGATGCCGTCGACGAGCTGCGCGATCGCCTGCGGCTGGTCGCCGGCCGGCGGATACGGCTGGAAGAGCTGGAACGGGGAATCAGGGAACGAGACGAACTCGCCCGGGCGGGGAGGCGGCTCGTCGGCGGGCGGCACCCGCGACGGAGTCGCCCGGGTCGAAGCAGTGGCGGAATCCGGCATCACGAGATCCTGGGGGCGGCGTTGGCGCAATCAAGGCCCGGCGGCGCGGGCGACCGGACAGGTTAGCAGGCCACCGCGGCCCCCGCACCGCTGCGCCGGCGCCCGCGGCCGCCGGGCGTCCTCTATTCGCTGGACAACTTTCCTGTGCGCACCGGCACCGTGCCGGCCACCTTGCACAGGCTGCGCCCGGCACTCGCGTAACGCTGGCGTTCGCGCGCGAACAACAGACCATCGGTGCGGCTGGCCACCTCGTGCACCGTGCCGTCGATCGGGTCGACGACGTCGAGCAGCACATCGCCGGCCGCGACCCGTTCGCCGATCGCGCGGCGGTAGACGACGAGCCCGCTGGCGGGCGCCACCAGCACATCGGTGGCGGCGAACAGCGTGGCTTCGCCGAGCAGCGGGCGCTCGGGCGCCGGTTCGGCATCGACCAGCCCGCGCCGGGCGAAGAAGTCGATCAGCGCGTCGGCGTCGGCCGCCGCCTGCGGATGCGACACGTCGACCTCGCCGCGCAGCTCGAGCGTGACGCTCAGGCAGCCCATCGGCACCGGATGGCGGCCGCGGAAATGCGCTTCGAGCTGCCACCAGGTCTGCGAGCAGGCCTCGTCGAACGGGTCATCGCCCGACTCCTCGGCCAGCAGCGACACGCGCGCACCGACGCAGCGCGCCAGCGGCTCGGCCTGCGGCCACAGCGCGGTGCCGGTGTAGAGGTGGACCAGCGCCTCGCAGTCGCAGTGCAGGTCGAGCACGACCTCGGCGTCGCAGGCCAGGCCGAGCAGCGTCTTGCGCAGGCTCGCGAGTTCGCTGGCGGCCGGCAGCGCCTGCACCGAATCACGCAGCGCGGCGCGGATGACCTGCGCGTTCGCCTGCGGGTCGTCGCCGAGGCGCCCTTCCACGCGCGCCAGCACCGGCTGCAGCAGGCGCGGATAGTGGCGGTTGAAGTTCTCGCCGCTGGCCAGGTCGAAACGGCCCTCGTTGGCACGCAGCACGCTCTGCGCCAGGCCGATCGGGTTGGCGACCGGCACCAGCACGAACTCGCCGCGCAAGCGGCCCGCGGCCTCGAGCGCCTGCAAGCGCGCGCGCAGGTGATGGGCGACCAGCATGCCCGGCAGCTCGTCGGCGTGCAGCGAGGCCTGGAGGTAGGCCTTGCGGCCGGTGTCGCGCGGCCCGAAGTGGAAGCTGACGATGTCGCGCCGGGTGCCCACCGGCGCGCCGGGCAGGGGATGGTGTCGGATGTCCATGCCGGGATCGTCGCACAGCGCCGGGCGGCCGCCGGGTGCGGCGCTGGCGGCCCCGGGTGGCGTGCGCCCGCCCCTAAAATCCGGGTTTCCTCCAGCCCCACCGAAAGCACCCCATGTCCCTGTTCGAAGCCGTCGAATTGGCCCCGCGCGACCCCATCCTCGGCCTGAACGAGCAATTCAATGCCGACACGCGCCCGATCAAGGTCAACCTCGGCGTCGGCGTCTACTTCGACGAGAACGGCAAGCTGCCGCTGCTGCGCTGCGTCGCCGAAGCCGAGCACCAGATGCTCGAAGCGCCGAAATCGCGCGGCTACCTGCCGATCGACGGCATCGCCGCCTACGACCGGGCGGTACAGACGCTGGTGTTCGGCGCCGGCAGTGCGATCGTCGAGGCCGGCCGCGTCGCCACCGTGCAGGCCCTCGGCGGCACCGGCGGCCTGAAGCTCGGCGCCGACTTCCTCAAGCGCCTGAGCCCCGGCGCCACCGTGATGATCAGCGACCCGAGCTGGGAAAACCATCGCGCGCTGTTCGAAGCCGCCGGCTTCCCGGTCGCGACCTACGCGTACTACGACGCCGCCCGCCGCGGCGTCGACTTCGACGCGATGCTGGCGTCGCTGAACGCGGCCGCCGCGGGCACCATCGTCGTGCTGCACGCCTGTTGCCACAACCCGACCGGCTGCGACCTGAGCCCGGCGCAGTGGGAGCGCGTGATCGAGGTCGTCAGTGCACGCGGACTGGTGCCGTTCCTGGACATGGCCTACCAGGGCTTCGGCGAGGGCATCGTCGAAGACGGCGCGGTGATCGGCCAGTTCGTCGCCGCCGGCCTCGACTTCTTCGTCTCCACCAGCTTCTCGAAGAGCTTCTCGCTCTACGGCGAGCGGGTCGGCGC
>JBGAMJ010000014.1:0-70187 GCA_044223035.1 Piscinibacter sp. | reverse complement strand
CCCCCGCGGAGCGCCCACGAGCGCTGCCCGCCTTCCAGACCAGACCACCGGAGACATCCCATGACCACCGCCCGGACGATCGACGTCCAGAACTTCATCAACGCGCACAAGGTCTCGGCCACGCAGGTCGTGACGCTGCTGCTGTGCTTCCTGATCGTCGCCGTCGACGGCTTCGACACCGCCGCGATCGGCTTCATCGCCCCGGCGATCCGCGCCGAATGGGGGCTGACGCCGGCGCATCTCGCGCCGGTGTTCGGCGCCGGCCTGGCCGGCCTGATGGGCGGCGCCTTCCTGTTCGGCCCGCTGGCCGACCGCTTCGGCCGCAAGAACATCCTGATGGTCTGCGTCGCCTTCTTCGGCCTCGCGTCGCTGGCCTCGGCCTGGTCGGACTCGGTCGAGATGCTGATCGTGCTGCGCTTCCTGACCGGCCTGGGCCTGGGCGGCGCGATGCCGAACTCGGTGACGCTCAGCTCGGAGTACGCGCCGGAGAAGCACCGCTCGGTGCTCGTCACGACGATGTTCTGCGGCTTCACCGTCGGCTCGGCGCTGGGCGGCGTGGCCGCGGCGCACGTGGTCGGCGTGTTCGGCTGGCGCGCGGTGCTGGTGATCGGCGGCGTGCTGCCGCTCGTGCTGCTGCCGGTGCTGGCGATGGCGATGCCGGAATCGGTGCGCTACCTGGTGATGAAGGGCCGTGACCTGGCGCAGGTGCGGCGCGTGCTGCAGCGGATCGCGCCGTCGGCGGAGCTGGCGGATGCGCGCTTCACCGTGCCCGAGAAGGCGCTCGCCGGCTTCCCGGTCAAGCACCTGTTCGACCGGCCGCTGCGCCGCGGCACGCTGTTCCTGTGGCTCGCCTTCTTCATGAGCCTGCTGGTGATCTACCTGCTGTCGAGCTGGCTGCCCACGCTGATCGCCAGCACCGGCATGACGCTGAAGGACGCCTCGCTGGTCACTGCGATGTTCCAGGTCGGCGGCACCGTCGGTGCGATCTCGCTCGGCCGGCTGATGGACCGCTTCAGCCCGCAGCGCGTGCTGGCCACCTCGTACGTTGCCGCCGCCGGCCTGATCGCGCTGATCGGCAGCAGCACCGGCAATACCGCGATGCTGGTGCTGGCGGTGTTCGGCGCCGGCGTGTGCCTGTCGGGCGCGCAGGTCGGCGCCAACGCGCTGGCCGCGAGCTTCTACCCCACGTCCACCCGCGCCACCGGCGTGAGCTGGGCCTCGGGCATCGGCCGCATCGGCTCGGTGCTGGGCTCGATGGCTGGCGGCTGGATGCTGGCGCTGGGCATGGGCCTGCCGACGCTGTTCGTGCTGGTCGGCATCCCGGCGGTGGTGGCCGGCATCTGCATGCTGTCGATGGGCCGGGTGGAGAAGGTGGAGCTGGTGATGGCGCATTGACCGTGCCTGAAGGCCGACGCCGCGGCGTCGCCCTGAGCACGCGCCCGGCTTGCTGCGGATCAACCCGCGGCAGGCCGGGCGCGTTCATGCTCGGCAGCGCGACCTTGGGCCGCGGGAGACCGATCATGTGGGATGCGATCGTCATCGGCTCGGGCATCGGCGGGTTGGCGGCCGGTGCGGCGCTGGCCCGGCACGGGCGACGGGTGCTGCTGCTGGAGCGGCACAGCGTCCCCGGCGGGCTGACGCAGACCTTCCGCCGCCGCGACTGGAGCTTCGCCACCGGCGTTCACTACGTCGGCGGCGTCGGCCCCGCGCCGGGGCCGGACGGCCAGTTCGGCCGCCTGCTCGCCGGGCTGACCGGCGGCACGCTGCAGTTCCAGCCCTGCGCCAACCCGTACGACATCGTGCGCCTGCCGGGCTTCGAGTTCGGCATCCCCCACCCTGAGAGCGCCTACCGCGCGGCGCTGGTCGAGCGCTTTCCGGACCAGCGTGCGGCGATCGACGGCTGGTTCGACGCCTGCGAATCCGCGCGGCGCAGCGCCTTCACGCTGTTTGCGCTGCACGGCATGCCCGGCCTGCTGGCCTGGGTGTGGCGCGGCTGGCACGGCACGGACGCCCGGCGCTGGGCGCAGCACACGCTGGCCGACGAGCTGTCGCGCATCCCCGATCCACGGCTGGCCGCGGTGCTGGGCGCGCGCTGGGGTGACCACGGCGCGCCGCCTGCCACCGCGCCCTTCGCCGAGCATGCGCTGGTCACCGGCTCCTACAACGGCGGCGCCTGGTTCCCGGTCGGCGGCCCGGCGCGCTTTGCGCAGGCGCTGCTGCCGCCGATCGAGGGCGCCGGCGGCGCGCTGCGCACCGGCTGCGAGGTGCGCTGCATCCTGACGCGCGACGGCCGGGCGGCCGGTGTCGAGTACGAGCAGGCCGGCCAGCGGCACAGCGAACATGCGCTGGCGGTGATCTCGGCGATGGGCGTCGCCAACACCGTCGACTGCCTCGCGCCCGAGGTGGCGCCGGAGTGGCAGCAGAGCGTGCGCGCGCTCAGGCCCGGGTTGTCGTACCTGTCGCTGTACCTCGGCTTCGACGGCGACATCGCGGCGGCCGGCGCGAGCAGCGCCAACCACTGGATCTACGGGAGCAGCGAGATCGGCACCGTCTGGAGCCGGCCGGGCGAGGTGGACGCGCCATCGATCTTCGTCTCGTTCCCGTCGCTGAAGGATCCGGCCAGCCGCGCGGCGCCGACCGCCGAGGTGGTCGCGATGGTCGACGCGCACGCATTCGCGCCCTGGCTTGCGGACGACGGCCGGCAGAGCGCTGCCGACTATCGCGCGCTCAAGGCGGCGATCGAGCAGCGCCTGCTCGCGCAGTTCCTGCGGCATTTCCCGGCGCTGCAGCCGCTGCTGCGCTTCCACGAACTGGCGACGCCGGTCACGCAGCGCCGCTACCTGCACGCGCCGGCGGGCGCGGCCTACGGCGTCGAGATGAGCGCCGAGCGCCTGACCAGCCCGGCGCTGCACGCGCGCACGCCGCTGCCCGGGCTGCTGCTGGCGGGCCAGGACGTGGTCAGCCCGGGCATCCAGGGTGCGTTCATGGGCGGCATGCTGGCGGCGGCGCAGGTCGAGCCGTCGTTGTGGGCGGACATGAGGCACTGAACCGGCGGCGCTTCACGCCGTCCGCGCGGTTTCAGCGCCGCGCCAGGTGCACGCCGGCCAGCATGCAGCGCACCGAGCCGCCGGCCAGCTCGATCGTCGGCACGGAAAGCGGCAGCAGCGTGGCCGAGGCTTCGACGACGCCGCGCTGGGCGGCGGTCAGGCTGTCGGCCGCGCGGCGCGACAGGGCCAGCAGGCGGCCGTCGCGCCCGGTCAGCTCGATCGCGTTGCCGGCGAACTCGCCGATCTGCGCGCGCGACAGCTCGATCACCGTGCGGCCCGACTCCTCCAGCCGGCGCCGCACCTCCGCGCGCCGCAGCGCGTCCGGGATCAGGTCCAGCCCGACCAGCGCGAACTCGGTGGCGATGCACATCATCACGTTGGTGTGGTAGATCGGCCGGCCGTCGGCGTCGGCGGTGTCGAAGGCCAGCGGCTCGTAGTTGAAGTGGGTGCAGAAGCGCTCCAGCGCCACCGGGTCGGCACGGTTCGAGCGCGCGGTGTAGGCCACGCGCGCCAGGTGGTCCAGCACCATCGCGCCGGTGCCTTCGAGGAACACGCCGTCCGGCTCCAGCCCGGAGTAGTCGATCACGTCCTGCACCCGGTATTCGGCCTTCAGCAGTTCGATCACGTCGGCGCGGCGCTCGCGGCGGCGGTTCGGCAGCGCCATCGGGTAGAGCGCGACGTGGCCGCCCGGGTGGGTCGAGAACCAGTTGTTCGGGAACACGGAATCCGGCGTGTCGCGGCTGCCGTCGTCGTCGAACAGGTGCACGCGCACGCCGTGTGCCTGGAGTGTGGCGGCGGCGGTGCTCGCTTCGTCGTGCGCGGCGCGGGCGACGCGGTCGAGCGCCGCGCCGGCGCCGGCGTCGGCATCGGCGGGCTGGCGCTGGAAGGCGTTGTCGGCCGCCGTCTGCGGGTTCGGGTGGAAGCGGTGCGGGCGCACCATCACCACCGCCGGCGGCGCCTGGATCGACAGCATCGAGGGCGTGGACGGTGTCGGCGCCGTTCGCGGCCGCGGGGCGGGGCCGGCGGCGCTGGCTGGGCGTGTGGGCCGGGCCGGGTCGGTGGTCGCAGCGGTCGGTTCGGTGCTCACCGCGGGGCTTCGTTCGCAGGTCATGGATTCCATCGCCGGGCTCCAGGGTGGATGGGCACTCAGCGTCACGCCGCGCGGCGCAATGCGGCGCGGGCGCCCGCCGGCCGGGTGTGGCGGAACAGGTCCTTCGGGTCGTCGGCCGGCGGCACCAGGGCCACGTCCTGGCCGATGCCGTGCGCCAGCGCCAGCCGGTGCAGGTAGCGCAGCGCCGAATAGTCCTCGAGCGCGAAGCCCACCGAATCGAACACCGTCACCTGGCGCGGGTCCGTCCGGCCCGGCGCTTGGCCGGTCAGCACGCGCCACAGCTCGACCACCGGGAAGTCGGCCTCGACCTGCTGGATGTCGCCTTCGATGCGCGTCTGCGGCTCGTACTCGACGAAGACGCTGGCGCGCCGCAGCACCTCCGGGTGCAGCTCGGTCTTGCCGGGGCAGTCGCCGCCGACGGCGTTCAGGTGCATGCCGGGCTCCAGCATGTCGGGCGTGACGATCGCCGCGCGCGTCTTGTCGGCGGTGACGGTGGTGACGATGTCGGCGCCGCGTATCGCATCGGCCACCGACGCGGCGCGCCGCACGCGCAATGCCGGCCAGGGGGCGAGGTTTCGCAGCAGCTTGTCGGTGGCGGCGGGGTCGGTGTCGAACACGCGCAGCTCGTCGATGCCGAGCTGGGTGTGGAAGGCCAGCGCCTGGAACTCGCTCTGCGCGCCGTTGCCGATCAGCGCCATCGAGCGCGCATCCGGCCGCGCCAGCGCGCGGGCCGCCACCAGCGAGGTGGCGGCGGTGCGCAGCGCGGTGGTCAGCGTCAGCTCCGACAGCAGCAGCGGGTAGCCGGTGTCGACCTCGGCGAGTACGCCGAAGGCCATCACCGTGTACAGCCCGCGCGCGGTGTTGGACGGGTGGCCGTTGACGTACTTGAAGGCGTAGCGGGCGGCGTCGGCCACGGGCATCAGCTCGATCACGCCGATCGTGGAATGGCTGGCGACACGCGCCGACTTGTCGAACGACGGCCAGCGGCGGAAGTCGTCGGCGATCGTGTCGGCCAGTTCGGCGATGAAGCGGTCCACGCCGACCTGCTGCAGCAGGCGGGAAAGCGCGGGAACGTCGATGAAGCGGGTCATGGCGGGTCTCCGGGGTGGCCGCGTCGGGTGGGGGTGCCGCTGGGTGCGGCGTGGTGCGGCGTGGTGCGGCGTTGCAGGCAGTTTCGCGGGGCGCCGAGCCAACAGGAAGACAGCGCATTGATCGAAAAGTCAGGTACGATGAGCACATCGACAGCCCCGGTGAGCAAAATGTCCAAACGCAGCCTCTCCGGCATCGACGACACCGACCGCGAGCTGATCGCGCTGCTGCGCGACGACGCACGCATGACCGTCGCCGCGCTGGCGGCCAAGCTGAAGGTGGCGCGCGGCACGGTGCAGAACCGGCTGGCGCGGCTGGAGGCCGACGGCGTGATCGTCGGCTACACCGTGCGGCTGAAGCCGCAGGCCGAGGCCCACCGCATCCGCGCACTGATGACGGTGGCCGTGCAAGGCAACCGCGGGCGCGACGTGCTGCAAAGCCTGCGCGGCCACCCCAACGTCAGCGCGCTGCACACCACCAACGGCCGCTGGGACATCGTCGCCGAGCTCCAGGCGGACACGCTCGAAGCCTTCGACCGCGTGCTCGGCACGATCCGGCTGATCGACGGGATCGCGGGGACGGAGACCAGCATCCTGCTGTCGACGCACAAGGTGTAGGGCGCGGTGATCGCCCCCGAGGTTCCTGGCGCCGCCTGCCTGTACAAGGTTCCGGCGCGATCCGATACTCCACCCCCGGCGTGCACCACGCCGTCGGGGCGAAGCGGGTGGACCTGGGGTCCGGCGCTCTCGCTGCAGACGCTCCGTGAATCGGGAGGCAGGCAACGTGAAGATCGCGCCGCACGCGAAACCCGAAAGCAGCCTGGGCCGCCCGGCTCCCGGGATCGAACGCGCACCCGCATCCTTCCCGGAAACCTCGCTCGCCGACCATCGCCCCGAGGCGATCGCACAGCGCCGGGTCGCCGCGGAGATTCAACGCGGCCCCTACATGGCAGCCCAGCGCCGACAGATGAACGACTTGTTCGGCCAGGCGGCTGCGCCTCCCAACCGCACCGGCCTGCCCGATGGGCTGAAGTCCGGGGTCGAGGCGCTCTCGGGCCTGTCGATGGACGGCGTCAAGGTGCACTACAACTCGCCCGAGCCTTCGCAACTCAGTGCCCTGGCCTACGCCCAGGGCACGGACATCCATGTGGCGCCGGGGCAGGAACACCATCTGCCGCACGAGGCCTGGCACGTCGTCCAGCAGGCCCAGGGGCGCGTGCAACCCACGATGCAGACCGCCGGCGGGGTGTCGATCAACGATGACGCCGGGTTGGAGCACGAGGCCGACCTGATGGGCGCCCGGGCGTCGGACGGCGCTGCGCAGCGAGTCGCGATGAATCCGGACCCAGGCGACAGCGGATCCGTCGCCGCCGGGGGTGCGTCCGCCGGCCATGCCCGATCGCCGGTTCAGCGCCAACTCGTCGGCGACCTGGCCGGCAAGCGGTTCGACGAGGTGCTGGCCGCCCTGTCTCGCAACGAACAACTGAATCCCGAACTCCGGCCGTTCATCGACAACGCCGACACCGACACGCTGAACAAGTTCGTGGCCTACCTGAGCGGCATCGGCGACGCGCTCGACACCCAGGCGATCCTCGACCGGGACTGGACGCTGACGCTGCGTGCGCCCCAGTTCGCCGGCGCTTCGCGCGGCATCGAGCAGCGGGTCCGGGATGCGCTGGCGGAGATTCCGACCGGCGAACTCGGCAAGGACAAGATCCTCGCGGGCTTCGAGACCCATTTCCGCAACCACCGGCTCGGGCTTCATGGCGCGACGCGCGAACCGGGATTTTCCGAAACCCTGCTCGAGTGCATCCGAACCCGCCAGAGCCAGGGCTGGGTGACCGCGACGGAGCGACAGAACGTCCCGCACGTGGATTGGGCGAACGAGGAATTGCAGCACTGGAACGTGCGGCACTACACGAGCAAATTGATGGTCGTGCTGGGCGAGGATCTGGGCGAGGGCATCTTCCGGATTGCCGACCTCGCCGCGCCGCCCTTCGGCGAAATCATCTCGACCGTCACGCTGGCCACGATGCCGGTGACCGGCGGCCCGATCCAGAATGCCAAGCGTCCCGGCGACCGGATGATGATGACCTTCACCGGCGGCGCCTCGTCGTCCGGCCACACGACGGGGCTGGACTGGGCCAACGTCGGCAATGTCGGCGACACGTTCTACGGCCTGTTCTACAAGGACAAGCCCGCCACCGGAATCACCCCGCCGTTCATCATGGACGCGGTGTATTACGCCATCTGGCCCGTCACGGAATTCGGCTCCGGCTGGGCCTCGGCGGACTGGTTGGGGACGGCCGCTGACAGCCGCAAGGAAAACGGGAAGACGCCCGAAGGCATTGCCCGCAAGGGCGAGTTGTCCGACGTCATCGCCTCCATTTTCCCGGAGGCCGCCACCCGCGATTTCAGCGGCAACAGGAACGTCGAGACGCCCGAAAGCGAGGAGCAGCGCAAGGCGGCATTCGCGGCGATGGGCAACTTCGAGGTCAAGAAACACGGCCCGATGGCCGTCCGCGCCTGGATACCGGTCACCGGCAATATCGACAAGACGAGAAACTGGTGGGTGGATACCACCAAGGGCAAGTTCATCAAACTGCGGGCGCTGCTGCCGAAATCGGTGCGGGAGAAACTGGAGGATTGATCCGGGGCGATCGCATGGCGGCGGCAGCCCAAGCCGTGTGACGCCGACGCCGCTCGGACGGCCGGCTGGCCCGCGACGTGCCGGCCGAACCCATCATCCCCCGTGCCGCCCCCAGAACTCCGCGGGAGTGACGATCGGGTACCGGCTTGCCAATGCCAGCAGGTCCTTGTCGCCGGTGACGAGACAGTCGGCCTTGGCAGCCAGCAGCGTGAGCAGCACCGGCTGGTCGGCCGGATCGCGCAGATTCGCGTCCTGCTCGCCTCCCGGCTCGACGATATCGGCCAGGAACATGAAGCTGTCGGCCAGATCGCGGATTTCCGCGGGCCTCATCCGAACCTTGGACAGACGGGGCAGAACCCTGACCATCTCGTCCAGGATGTAGCGAGACAGCACCACGTCCAGGCCGCCTTGGCGCCAGGCGGCGACGATGCGCCCCGGCACACTCCCTGGGTAGGCCAGGCCCGACACCAGCACGTTGGTATCGAGCACGACACGCAATCCCGGCCTCAACGCGGCTTCCGCTCTGCCGCCACCGCAGCATCGATCTCGGCCAGACCTTCCTCGGCGGGCACCTCCGCATACGCCTCGGCGATCTGGCCGCTCAAGGCATCGAAACGGTCCCGCATGCGGCGGATACGGGCGAACAACTCGGCATCGACAAGGGCAGCAACCGGCTTGCCATCCTTGTTGATCACGATGCTGTCGTTGCGATACTGCACCTGGTTGAGCATCTCGCCCAGGTTCTGCCGGAAGTTCACGGCGCTGACTTCGGTGATCATCGTGGACCTCAGATCATGCTGATCGATATGATCATTATGGTCTGAGTTCCGTCCGGTGTCCAGCCTGACTCCTCTCCAGCGAGGTGGGCGCCTGGATCTTCTCAGCCGCCGGCCCGCTTCACGGTCCAGCCGTCCTTCTTCAGCAAGTCGATCACGCCGTCGCAATGGTCGCCCTGCAATTCGAGCACGCCGTTCTTCAGCGTGCCGCCGGTGCCGAACAGCGTGCGCAGCCGCTTTCCGAGATCGGCCTGGCCCGCGGCGTCGAGCGGTATGCCGCGGATCACCGTCACCGCCTTGCCGCCGCGGCCCTTGGTTTCGCGGCTGACGCGAACGATCCCGTCGCCCGCCGGTGGCGCCGAAGACGCTGACGCGCAGGTGCAGGCGGTCAGGGGCTTGCGGCACACGGGGCACATGCGGCCGCCGTCGGTCGAATAGACGAGCCCGCCGCTGCCTGGTTTTCGCATCGCCCGAATCGCCTTTCATTCCATCGATGACGACCTGCGCCGCCCGCCCGGCGCCGGCGCGTCAGAGCAGTTCCAGCGTGCGGGGATCGGGGCGGCCGCCGCAGAAGCGGTCGAGGGCCAGGCGGAACATCGGTTCTTGCGGCAGCACCTCGGCAAACAGTGTCATCGACGAGCGGAATTTCAGGTCGTCGGGCGAACCGAAGATGTCGTGCAGGCTGCGCCCGGCGGTGGCGAGCACGAGCCCGGTGCACTGCCGCAGCCGCGGGCCGAGCACCGGATGCTGCGCGTAGGCCAGCGCTTCGGCACGCGATGCGATGCCGTAGCGGCGAGCCGTCTCGCTGTGGCCGAGCCCGCGCAATTGCGGGAACACGAACCACATCCAGTGGCTGGTCTTGCGGCCCGCGCGGAGTTCGGCGCACACCGCGTCGAACACCGGGTCCTGGGCGTCGACGAAGCGCCGCAGGTCGCGCGCGGTCCGCGTGGCGTCGGCCGCTTCGTCGTCATCGGGTGCCGTTCCGTCTTCGCGCATCGCGATATTGTGCGTCCGGCCTGCACGGTGGTGCGCCCGGGCCGGAGGGCGATCCGGCGCGTCAGCCCAGGGTGTCGTCGACGGGAAGGAGCGGGCTCGGAAGCGGCGTCTCGCCCAGCGCGTCGAGCAGGTTGATCTCGATGGTGCGGCAGAGGGCCTGCAGCGGCAGATGGTGCGGGCCGGTTCCGAACGGATCCTCGATTTCGTCACCCACCGCCGCGAGGCCGAAGAAGGTGTAGGCGACGAAGGCGACGACCAGCGGTGTCATGAACCCGATCGAATCGACCAGCCCGAACGGCAGCAGGAAACAGAACAGCGTTGCCGTGCGGTGCAGCAGCAGCGTGTAGACGAACGGAATCGGCGTCGATTTGATCCGTTCGCAACCCGCTGCCGCCGCCGCCAGCGCCGACAGCGTGTCGTCGATCTGCGCGGCCAGGCGGACATCGAGTGCGCCCTCGCGCACCGCGGCGCCGATATCGGCTCCGATGCGGCGCAGCAGGTAGTCGGTGCCGGCAGGCGAGGCGGCGAAGGCTTCGGCCTCGTCGGCCGGCAGCCAGCGAAGGAGGTCGTTCCCGGGAACCTCGCCGCGAAGCTGATGCCGCAGCGCATGGGCGAACGCGATGTTGCGGCGGATCAGGACGGTACGAACATCGGTGAGGTCGCTGGCCTTCGCCGCGGACGCGAGGTTGAAGAAACCCTGCACCTGCCGGGCGAAACTCCGCGAGCGATGAACCATATCGCCCCACAGCTTGCGCGCCTCCCAGTAACGGTCATAGGCCGCGCTGTTGCGAAAGCCCAGGAAGATCGACAAGGCCAGCCCGATGATGGAAAACGGCGTGGCCGTCAGCGTGATCTTCCAGTCGAAGAAGAATCCGCGCGACCACGTGACCAGCAGCGCCAGCGCCGTGCACGTCGCCAGCGCCGGCGCGATGGTCCGCAGGATCGAACCCCTGAGTACGAAGAAGAGTTTCGCGCCGTGCGGGCGGTTCAGGACGATCATCGTGCGGGCCTCACCGAGCTCGAACTCACCCCCGAAACACCCCCCGAAAGAACGCGACCGCCTCCGCGAACGCCGCATCCGTCGCCTCCGGGTCGAAGCGCGGCCCTTCGTCGCGCATGAAGGCGTGCTCGGCCGGGTACAGGCGCTGTTCGACATCGGTGCCGGCGGCGCGCAGGGCGGCGTCGATGGTGGCGCGGCCTTCGGGCGGGATGTGCGGGTCCTCGCTGCCCCAGACCAGCAGCAGCCGGCCGCGGATGTCGCCCAGGCGCTGCAGCGTGCCGGCGTCGGTGTCCGAGCCGAGCTTGCCGTTGTGCACGCCGGTGGCGTAGAAGCAGGCGGTGGCGCGCACGTCGGGCTGCAGCGCGGCGCGCAGCGCCAGGTGGCCGCCGATGCAGAAGCCGGTGGCGCCGAGCTGCCCCGGCGCCACCGCCGGGTGGCGCGCCAGGTGGTCGAGCACCGTGCGGCAGTCGGCGTCGAAATGCGCCACCGGCGTGCGCGTCGCGTTCTCCAGCCCGCGGGTGCGGCCGGGGTCGTCGAACGGGATCACGCTGCCGGGCGCCTCGATGCGGCTGTAGATCTCGGGTGCGAACACGGTGAAGCCGTAGCCGGCGAGCCGCACGCAGCTTCGCAGCATCGGCCCGGTGAGCTGGAAGATGTCCGAGTAGGCGACGATGCCCGGGTAGCGCCCCGGCGCCTTCGGCGTCGCGACGAAGCTGCGGATGACGCCATGGCCGGCGGCCAGGTCGACGTGTTCGGTGCTGACGATCATGCGGGGCTCCTGCGCGAGGGAAGGGCGCGGCGGGTGGATCGGACGAGTCGTCCGGACGGGGCACGCGGCCTGGGGATCGGCCGCCGCCGGATCCGGGCGACGACCCGGCCGGCCGGGCCGACGCGGGCCCGCACTGTAAGGGGATACGCGGCTGCCCGTTCCGTCCGCGGCGCGGACGGGCGATCATGGCGCCGGGCCGCGGGCCAGCCGCGCCCCGCCCCCGCCGGCGCTGCCGCCCGGCAGTGCAACACCCCGATGCCCGCTGGGCCGCAAGAATGGCGTGATGCCGATGCCTGCATTGAACGAATCGGACGACACCGAGGGCGAGCACGAGGGCGCCCACGCCGCCGAATCCCGCCGCCTTGCCCGCCTGCGCGAGCTGGTCGTGCTGGATACGCCGCCGGAGCCGCTGTTCGACCACCTGGTGCGCATGGCGGCGCGGGTCTGCGGCACGCCGATCGCGGTGATCAGCCTGGTGGACGCCGAGCGCCAGTGGTTCAAGGCGCAGGTCGGCCTGCCGGGGCTCGGCGGCACGCCGCGCGACATCGCCTTCTGCGCCCACGCCATCACCGGCGACACGATCCTCGAGGTGCCCGACGCCACGCGCGATCCGCGCTTCGCCGGCAACGTGCTGGTGATCGAGCCGCCCGCCATCCGCTTCTTCGCCGGGGCGCCGCTGGTGCTGCCGGGCGGCGAGCGCATCGGCGCGCTGTGCGTCGTCGACCACCTGCCGGGCCGGCTGGACGACGCACAGCTCCAGACGCTGCGCGAGCAGGGCGAGGCCACGGTGCACGCGCTGCTGATGCGGCGCGACGCGATCGAGCGCGCGCTGGCGGCCCGCGCGCCCGACGACGCGCTGCTGGCACGCAGCGAATCGCGCTACCGCGCGGTGGTCGAGGTGCAGTCCGAGCTGGTGTCGCTCGCGCGCCGCGACGGCACGCTGGTCTACGTGAACGCCGCCTACGCGCGCCACTTCGGGTGCACGCCCGAGGCGATGGTCGGCACCGACCTGTTCGGGTACGTCGAGCCGGCCGACCGCGACGCGGTGCGCGCACACCTCGAGGCCGTGTTCGAGACCGGCAGCGCGCGCTCGAACGAGAACCGCATGCAGGCGGCCGACGGCAGCGAGCGCTGGGTGGCGTGGACCAACGGGCTGCAGCGCGACATCGACGGCCGGATGCTGCTGCATTCGGTCGGCCGGGACGTGACCGAGCGCCGCCGCGCAGAACTTGCGCTGCACGAGAGCCGCACGCTGCTCGACCGCACCGGGCGCGTGGCCGGCGTCGGCGGCTGGCAGTTCGACATCGCGACGCAGCTGCTGCGCTGGTCGTCGCAGACCTACCGCATCCACGAGGTCGACGCTGGCTATGTGCCGACCGTCTCCGCGGCGATCGACCACTACGCGCCGGAGGACCGGCCGCGCATCGCCGCCGCGGTGCAGGCGGGGATCGAGCGCGGCGAACCCTGGGACCTGGAGCTGCGCTTCGTCACCGCCACCGGCCGCCAGATCTGGGTGCGCTCGGTCGGCGAGGCGGAACTGGAGCAGGGACGCGCCGTGCGCCTGCTCGGCGCGCTGCAGGACGTGACGCAGCGCAAGCGCCTGGAGCAGCGACTGGCCGACAACGAGCGCTTCCTGCGCCAGATCGCCGATGCACTGCCGGTCCGCATCGCCTACGTCGATCCCGACGGGCGCTACCGCTTCGTCAACCGGGCGCACGGCGAGCGCTTCGGCATCGCGCCGGCGGAGATCGTCGGCCGCACCCGAGCGGAGCTGACGGGCAGCGCCGACCCGGCGGTCGAGCGGCACGTGCGGGCGGTGCTCGCCGGCCGGCCGCAGCGATTCGAGTTCGACGAGGTGGTGTGCGGCCAGCGGCGGCGCATCGAGAGCCAGTTGATCCCGGACCCTGACGAAGCCGGCACGGTGCGCGGCTTCTTCTCGACCGGCATCGACATCACCGAGCGCAGCGCCGCCGAACGCGCGCTGCGCGAGCTGACGACGATCATCGACCACACGACCGACTACGTGGTGCAGACCGACGCGCACGGCGCGATCACCTACATGAACCCGGCCGCGCGCCGGGCCACCGGCATCGGCCCGGACGAGCCGGTGGCGCACCGCCACTTCGCCGAGTTCAACACGCCGGCCACGCAGCGGCAGTTCGTCGACCAGATCGTGCCGGCGGTCAAGGCGGCCGGCGTCTGGCTCGGCGAGACGGTGGTGCGGGTGGCCGGCGGGCGCGAGCTGCCGGTCAGCCACATGGTGATCGCGCACCGCGACGCGGCCGGCCGGATCGAGCGCTATTCGGCGGTGATCCGCGACATCTCGGCCAGCGCGTCGGCGCGCCAGCAGCTCGAGCGCCAGGCGGCGACGCTGCGCTCGGTGACGGAGGCGATCCCGGACGTGGTGGCGGTCGTCGGCCGCGACGGCTGCTACCGCTTCGCGAACTCGGCCTTCGAGCGCTGGTGCGGGCTGCCGCGCGAGCGCATCCTCGGCCGCCCGGCGCGCGAGGTGCTCGGCGAGCGCGAGTTCGAGCGGCGATGGCCCTGGATCGCCCGTGCGCTGGCCGGCGAAGACGTGAGCTTCCAGCAGCATTACCCGGGCCGCGGCCGTGCCGAGCACCTGGCGATCGTCTACATCCCGCTGCGCCTGGAGAGCGGCGAGGTCGACGGCTTCGTCGTCGTCGCCCGCGACGCGACGCAGCAGAAGCAGGAGGAGCAGCGCCTGCAACGCCTGGCCGAGTGCGATGCGCTGACCGGCCTGCTGAACCGCGCCGGCTTCGAGCAGCGGCTGGAGCAGGCGATCGTCGCCGGCGAGAGCCCGGGCCTCGCGCTGCTGTACATCGACCTGGACCACTTCAAGCCGGTCAACGACTGTCACGGCCACCCGGTCGGCGACCGGGTGCTGCAACTGTTCGCGCAGCGGCTGCTGAACCTGGTGCGCCCGTCCGACGCGGTGGCGCGCCTGGGTGGCGACGAATTCGCGATCGCGCTGTTCGGCCTGTCCGACGTGCAGGCGGCGGACGCCGTCGCGCAGAAGGTGCTGGCCGCCGCGCACGCGCCGTTCGACGCCGGCGCGCTGCGGCTGAACATCGGCGCCAGCGTCGGCGTCGCCAGCGGGGCGGAGGCGGCCGCGGACTGGCGCGTGCTGATCGCCCGCGCCGACCGTCAGTTGCTGCACGCGAAGGCGAGCGGGCGCGGGCGCGTGGCGCGGGCGGGAGTGCGGACCGGCGGCGATTGACGCGACGTCTCGTGGGGCTCGGAGGCGTTCACCGGTTCGGCCGGACAGCCTCGGTCTGATCCGAACCGGCAAGGCCCCGCAGATGATGAAGCAGCAGGCTGGCGGCCGGTGCCAGCTCGGTGTTCGAGCGTGACGCCAGCAGCAGGCGGCGCGTCGCCCAGGCGTCATTGAGCTGCACGACCTTCAGCCGAAGGTCGGCGACCTGGGCGCGGCAGGCCTTCTGCGGCGCCACGCCGATGCCGAGGTTCGAGGCGATCATGTGGCACATCGCGTCGAAGCTGCGCACCTGGACCCGCAGGTGCATCGGCAGGCTCGCCTGCTCGGCCGCGCGCGCGGTGAGTTCGAGCAGGGAGCTGCCGCGGTTCAGGCCGACGAAGTCGTGCTGCAGGCAATCGCTGAAGTCCACGCGCTGCAAGCCCGCCAGTGGATGCTTCTCCGAGCAGAGCACCACGAGCTGGTCGGTCTGGAAGGGCCTCGCGTCGAGACCGTCCGTCGGCGTGTTGTCCGCGAACACGCCGACATCGGCCAGCCCTTCCACCAGGGCCCGCACCACATCGCCGCTCAACTGCTCCTCGACTTCCACCCGGATGTCGGGATGGGCCTCGAGGAAGGTCATCAGTGCGTCGGGCAGGAACTCGGTCAGCGCCGACATGTTGGCCCACAGGCGGACGTGGCCCCGGACGCCGCGCGAATAGTCCTTCAACTCGCGGCTGAACTGCTCGAAGCCCTGGAACAGGCGCATCGCGTGCTGCAGCGCCACATGACCGGCCGGGGTGAGCGCGATGCCCTGTGCCGAGCGGTCCAGCAGGCGCGTGCCGGCGGAGGCTTCCAGATCGGCCAGCCGCCGGCTTGCCGCCGACAGCGCCAGATGGCAGGCCTGCGCGCCCTTCGTGATGCTGCCCGATCGGGCCACGGCGCAGAACAGCCGCAAGGTGACGAAGTCCATGCGCGCGGGGTTCATGGGCTCGTCCATGCAGTCATCTTACGGGCTTCGCAAAACGCGAACAGGCCCTGCCTTCAGAGCAATTCCCGGGCGGGACGCGCGTCCCTACAGTCCCCTGACGGCAACGCAGGAAGACACCAGATGGAAGCACTGAAGGGGATCCGGATCATCGAACTCGGGCAATTGATCGCCGGCCCGTTCGCCGGCAAGACGCTGGCCGAGTTCGGGGCCGACGTGATCAAGATCGAGCCGGTCGGCACCGGTGACCCGCTGCGCAAGTGGCGCCTGCTGCGCAACGGAACCTCGGTGTGGTGGGAGGTGCAGTCGCGCAACAAGCGCTCGGTCGAACTCGACCTGCGCAGCGTCGAAGGCCAGGCCGTCGTGCGCGAACTGGCCCTCGAGGCCGACGTGCTGATCGAGAACTTCAAGCCCGGCACGCTCGAGGGTTGGGGGCTGGGCTGGGAGGAGCTGCATGCGCTGAACCCGCGGCTCGTCATGCTGCGCATCTCCGGCTATGGCCAGACCGGCCCGTACCGCCACAAGCCGGGGTTCGGGGTGCTCGGCGAGGCGATGGGCGGGCTGCGCTACCTGACCGGCGAGCCGGGTCGCGTTCCGGTTCGCGTCGGCATATCGCTCGGCGACACGCTGGCCGCGCTGCACGGCGTGATCGGCGTGCTGAACGCGCTGTACCACCGGGACGCGCAGGGCGGCAGCGGCCAGATGGTCGACGTCGCGCTGTACGAGAGCGTGTTCAACGTGATGGAGAGCCTGGTGCCCGAGTACGACGCGTTCGACGCCGTGCGCGAGCGCTCCGGCAGCGCCTTGCCCGGCATCGCGCCGACGAATGCCTACCGCTGCGCCGACGGCGGTTATGCCCTGATCGCCGGAAACGGCGACAGCATCTTCAGGCGGCTGATGGCCACGATTGGCTGCGCCGATCTGGAGAACGATCCCGGCCTCGCCCACAACGACGGGCGCGTCGCCCGGGTGCAGGAGATCGACCGGGCGATCGAGGCCTGGACCCTCCAGCGTTCGCTGGACGAGGTGCTGTCGGTGCTGGAGCGGGCGAACGTGCCGGCGGGCCGCATCTACTCGGTGCGGGACATCGTCGATGACCCCCAGTACCTCGCGCGCGACATGGTCGTCCAGGCGCAGACCGCCGACGGCACCTTCCTGAAGGTTCCCGGCGTGGTCCCGAAGTTGAGCGCGACGCCCGGGCGCATCGCACATCCGGCGCCGCGCCTCGGCGAACACACGGGCGACGTTCTTTCCACACGCGGCTGGCCCGCACGCAAGGAGCAATGACATGCAGGCTGGCGAAGGGCTGAAGCTCGCGATCAACGAGGTGGCGACACGCGACGGCTTCCAGATGGAAGGCCGCTTCATCGAGACGGACGACAAGGTGGCGCTCGTCGACGAGTTGAGCGCACTGGGCTACGCGAAGATCGAGGTGACCTCGTTCACCTCCGCCCAGGCGATCCCGGCGCTGCGCGACGCCGAGGCCGTGATGAAACGCATCCGTCGGGCGCCGGCCGTGGTCTACACCGCGCTGGTTCCCAATGTGCGCGGCGGGGAGCGGGCCCTGGAATGCCGCACCGACGAGTTCAACCTCGTGATGTCGGCCAGCGAGACGCACAACGTCGCGAACCTGAGGATGACGCGCGATCAGTCGTTTCGCCAGTTGCGCGAGGTGATCTCGCTGGCAGCCTCGGCCGGCGTGCCGTCCAACGTTTCGCTGTCCTGCGTGTTCGGCTGCCCGATGGAGGGCGAGGTACCGGTCGACGTGGTGATGGGCTGGATCGACCGCTTCGCCGAAGCCGGCGCGGCGGGCGTGACGCTGTGCGACACGACCGGCATGGCGCATCCGATCCAGGTGCAGGAACTCTGCGCCGCGGCCCTTCGGCGCCACCCCGCGCTGGGCTTCACCGGGCACTTCCACGACACGCGTGCGATGGGTCTGGTCAACACCGTTGCCGCGGTCGAGGCCGGCATCCGGCAGTTCGACATGTCGCTCGGCGGCATCGGCGGCTGTCCGTATGCGCCGGGCGCCTCCGGCAACGTCGCGACCGAGGACGTGGTGCACCTGCTGGCGTGCATGGGCTACCGCACCGGCATCGACCTGGACGGACTGATTCGCGCGGCCGGGCATCTGCAGCGGCTGGTCGGGCATGCGCTGCCCGCCCAGGTGTCGCGCGCCGGCCCGAGGCTGACGCGGCATGCGCCGCCGCCGGACTTCGACGCCATCCGGCAGCGTGCGCTGGCGCGCGATGCCGCACCCACCCCCCGTTCCTGAGGAGAGCAGACGATGATCGATCACCTGGACCACCTGGTGCTGACCAGTGCGCACGAGGCGCAGTGCATCCGGTTCTATACCGAAGTCCTGGGCATGCAGCTCGAGTCCTTCGTCGGCGGCACGCCGCCGGTCGAGCGCCGGGCCTTCAGGTTCGGCAACCAGAAGATCAACCTGCACCTGAAGGGGCGGGAGTTCGAGCCGAAGGCCCACACGCCGGTGCCCGGCGCACTCGACCTGTGCTTCATCGCGGCCGTGCCGCTCGCGACCGTCATCGCCCGCCTCGAGGCCGCGAACGTGCCGATCGTGGAAGGGCCGGTGTTGCGCACCGGGGCGACCGCCAGGATCCGGTCGGTCTACGTGCGCGATCCCGACCTGAACCTGATCGAGATCTCGGAGCCCGCATGATGAACGCGTCCAGCTTCAAGATCGTGTTCCTCGACGCAGGGACGCTGCCGCGGCGCCTGCGCTTCGATTCCGCACTGCCGATCGTCTACGAGGCGCACGAGTCGACGCCAGACGACCGCGTCGTCGAGCGCATCGCCGACGCCGATGTCGTCGTGACCAACAAGAACCGGCTGACAGCCGATCGCCTGCAGCGGGCGCCGAAGCTGCGTCTCGTGTGCGTGGCGGCCGCCGGCACCGACAACGTGGACCTGACGGCCGCCGGGCGACAGGGCGTGGAGGTGCGCAACGTCCCTGACTACGGCAGCGAGTCGGTGGCCGAGCACGTGGTTGCGACGCTGCTGTCGTTGCGCCGGGGGCTGGGAACGTATGCGCAGGCCGCTGTCGATGGGCGCTGGTCACAGGCCACGCAGTTCTGCTGGCTCGGTCCGACGATCCGCGATGTCGGCGGATCGGTCCTCGGGGTGGTGGGCCGGGGCCGTATCGGTGAAGCCGCCGCGCGCCTGGCGCGCGGCCTGGGGATGACGGTGCGCTTCGCGCGCACGCCCGGCCAGCCTTGCGCGCAGGACGAGCGGGAACTCGATCAACTCATCGGCGAAGTCGACGCCTTGAGTCTGCACGTGCCGCTCGCGCCCGAGACCCGGGGCCTGATGAACGAGCAGCGCCTGTCGGCGATGAAGCCGTCTGCGGTGCTGATCAACACGGGGCGCGGCGCCCTCGTCGAGCCGCAGGCTCTCGCGAACGCCCTGCGGGCGGGGCGCATCGCGGGCGCGGCGATCGACGTGCTGGACGTCGAGCCGCCGCCTTCATCGCACCCGCTGCTGGCCGGCGACATCCCCAACCTGCTGCTCACGCCGCACGTGGCCTGGGCGAGCGAGGCGGCCCAGGGCCGGCTGGCCGCCCGGATCGTCGAGATCGTCGAAGGCCACCTGCGCGACCGCGCCGACCGTCGGAGCGGCCTGCGCGCATAGCTCCCGAGCCCGATCCGGCGCAAGCCTGCCGAAGCCTGCACCCACACGATTCCTGGAGACGCCATGAACACCCTCAAACTTCTCTTCGCCCCCGTACTGGCCGTCGCGATGACGGCTGCCCATGCCGAGAACTGGCCGGCCAAGCCGATCACCCTGATCGTGCCGAGCGCCCCCGGCGGCTCGACCGACATCTGCGGCCGGCTGATTGCCGACGGGCTGGCCAGGGTGCTCGGCCAGCCCTTCGTCGTCGACAACAAGCCCGGCGCGGCAGGCAACCTGGGCACGGAGGCCGTCGCGCGGTCGAAGCCGGACGGCTACACCCTGTTGATGCAGTACTCGGGCTATCACGTCGGCAACCCCGCGCTGTTCCCGCAGATCAAGTGGAGTCCGAAGGACTTTGCGCCGGTGGCGCTGGTGATGCGGGCGCCGCACGTGATCGCCGTCGGGCCGTCCGTCCGCGGCGCCACGCTCAAGGACGTGATCGACGCTGCGAAGAAGAGCGACCGGGGCCTCTTCTACGCCTCATCCGGCAATGGCTCGATCCAGCACATCGCCGGCGAACTGTTCGGGCAGATGACCAAGGTTCCGATGACCCACGTCCCCTACAAGGGAGCGAGTCCGGCGGTCAACGACCTGCTCGGCGGCCAGGTCGACATGTTCGTGACCACGCCGCCTTCGGTGATCGGGCATGTGGCGGCGGGCAAGTTGCGGGCGCTGGCGTACACGGGCAAGCAGCGCCACCCGTCCTTGCCCAATGTTCCGACCTCGGCCGAAGCCGGCCTGCCGGGCTACGAGGTCGAATCGTGGTTCGCGGTGTTCGCCCCGGCCGGTACCCCCGCGCCCATCGTCGCGCGGCTGGCCAGCGAGATCAAGACGATCGTCGAGAGCCCGGCGTACCGCAAGAAGATCGACGAACAAGGCGCATTCGCGGCGTACATGGATCCGCAGACCCTGGGAGGCTTCGTCGATCGCGAGACCGAGCTGTGGTCTCGCGTGGTCAGGACCGCCCACATCAAGGCCGACTGAGGAAGGGATGCAGCGATGAAGATCGGCTTTGTCGGACTGGGCCAGATGGGCCGGCCCATGGCGGTGAACCTGCTGAAGAGCGGCGCCGAGTTGCTGGTGTACTCCACCGATACCCGGGCGTACGCCGAACTCGAGCATGCCGGAGCGCACCCGGTATCGCAGGCGGCGGACGTGGCCGGGGCCGACCTTGTCTTCCTGTGCCTGCCCCACGGCGACGCGGTGCGTGATCTGCTGTTCGGAGCGGGCCAGGTGGCCCCGCGCCTGCGCCCCGGTCAGGTCGTCGTGGACACGAGCACGATTGCCTACCACGCGACGCTCGATATCGCGAAGGCGCTCGAGTCGTCGGGCGTGAGCTTCCTCGACGCGCCGGTCTCGGGGATGGAGTCGCGCGCCATCGACGGCAGCTTGACGGTGATGTGCGGCGGCGATCGCTCGACCTTCGAGCGGGTCGAGCCGCTGCTGCGCCATGTCGGCAACCAGATCCTCTACATGGGGGCGACCGGCAGCGGCCAGCTCACGAAGTTGATCAACCAGTTGCTGTTCGACGTCAACTGCGCCGCCCTGGCGGAAATCCTCCCGATGGCGGCGAAGATGGGTCTCGACCCCGATCTCGTCGCAACGGTCGTCAACAGCGGAACCGGCCGCAGTTTCGCCTCGGAGTTCTTCGTTCCGCGCATCCTCCACGACAGCTTCTCGGCCGGCTACCCGATGAAGCACGCCTACAAGGACCTGGTCAGTGCCGCGGAGCTCGGGGCGCGGCTGTGCATCCCGATGCCGGTGCTCGCCGCGGCCACCGCCACCTACCAGACGGCGCTGCTCCAGGGTCACGGCGAGCGCGACAAGGGCGCGATGCTGCTGCCGTTCGAGGCCCTGCTCGGCGTCCGCTTCCGCGGCCGCGCAGCCTGACCCCCACCAACGCGAGGAGAAACCGACATGTCTGAACCGCAAGGCCTCGACAACGGCCTGACGAACTATGGCGACCGCGACTTCGCGCGCTACCTGCGCCGCTCGATGGCGCGCTCGATGGGCCTCTCTAACGAACTGCTGGGCAAGCCGATCGTCGGCATCGCGACCTCGCCCAGCCAGTTCAACAACTGCCACCGCTACATGCCGCAACTCGCCGAGGCGGTGGCGCGCGGGGTGCTCGCCGCCGGCGGATTGCCGCGCGAATTCCCCACGATCTCGCTGGGCGAGGTGTTCCTCAACCCGACCAGCATGGTGTTCCGCAACCTGATGGCCATGGACGTCGAGGAGATGATCCGCGCGCAGCCGATGGACGCGGTCGTGCTCATCGGCGGCTGCGACAAGACCGTGCCGGCGCAGCTCATGGGCGCCGCCTCGGCGGGCCGGCCGGCGATCCAGCTCGTCACCGGGCCGATGATGACCGGCCGCCACCGGGGCGAACGCCTGGGCGCCTGCACCGACTGCCGCCGCTTCTGGGGCAAGTTCCGCGCCGGCGAGGTCGATGCGGTCGAGATCCGTCAGGTCGAAGGCCGGCTCGCGACCACCGCGGGCACCTGCGCGGTGATGGGCACGGCGAGCACGATGGCATGCATCACCGAAGCGCTCGGCATCGCGCTGCCGGGCACCGCGGCCATCCCCGCCGTCGACTCGCAGCGACTGGTGGCCGCGGAGGAAACCGGGAGGACGGCGGTGTGGCTGGCGCGCCATCCGATCACCCCGAGACAGATCATCACGCACGAATCGGTCGAGAACGCCTTGCGCCTGCTGATGGCGCTGGGTGGGTCGACGAACGCGATCGTGCACCTCACGGCGGTGGCCGGTCGGCTGGGCATCCGCATCACCGCGGAGCGGCTGAACCGCATCTCGGACGAGACACCGGTGCTCGTTGATCTGAAACCGGTCGGCGAGGGCTACATGGAGGATCTGCATGCGGCCGGTGGCGTGGGCGCGGTGCTGCGCGAGCTGCGCCCGCTGCTGCACCTGGACTGCCTCACCGTCGACGGCAGCACGCTGCGCCAGCGGCTGGACGAGCCGGCCGGCTGGGTCGACCGGAAGGTCGTTCGCGCGATCGACAACCCGGTGTCGCCGGTCGGCGGGCTGATCTCGCTGAGTGGCAGCTTGGCACCCGATGGCGCGATCTTCAAGCGTGCGGCGGCGACGCCGTCTCTGTTCGAGGTCGAGGGCCGCGCCGTGGTGTTCGAGGGGCTGGAGGACCTGGCCGCTCGCATCGACGACCCGGACCTGGACGTGGCAGCCGACGACATCCTCGTGCTGAAGAACGCGGGGCCGCAAGCCGCCGGCATGCCCGAAGCGGGATACCTCCCGATTCCGACCAAGCTCGCGCGCGCCGGCGTGAAGGACATGGTGCGCATCTCGGACGCCCGCATGAGCGGCACGGCCTACGGGACGATCGTGCTGCACGTGGCGCCGGAGGCCGCGGTCGGCGGACCACTCGCCGCCGTGCGCAACGGCGACCGCATCCGGCTGTCGGTGTCGAACAAGCGCATCGACCTGTTGGTGGACGAGGTGGAGATCCGGCGCCGGCTCGCCGACCGGGTGCCACCGCCGCTGCCGGAGCGCGGCTATGCCGCCCTGTATCGCAGGACGGTGCTGCAGGCACCCGAAGGCTGCGACCTCGACTTCCTTGTCGGCAGCTCGCGTTCCGAGCCACCCACCGCATGATCGAACGGAGACCACGATGAACCTCTTTGCCAAACTGTCGCAGCGCGCGGCCGAGCGCCGGCCCCTCCGGGTGGGCCTGATCGGCGCGGGCAAGTTCGGGTCGATGTACCTCGCACAGCTGCCGCGCATTCCCGGCGCGCATCTGGTCGCCATCGCGGACCTGTCGCCCGCCAATGCCCGGGCCAACCTCGAGCGGGTCGGCTGGAGCGCCGAGCGTGTCGGTGCCGCGTCCATCGACGCCGCGGTCAGGCAGGGCAACACGCACGTCGGCGACGACTGGCAGGCGCTGGTCGCGCATCCGGCGGTCGAGATCGTCGTCGAGTGCACCGGCCACCCGATCGCGGCCGTCGACCATTGCCTGGCCGCGTTCTCCCACGGCAAGCACATCGTCAACGTCACCGTGGAGGCCGACGCCTTCTGCGGCCCGCTGCTGGCGCGCAAGGCACGGGAGGCCGGCGCGATCTATTCGCTCGCGTACGGCGACCAGCCGGCGCTGGCCTGCGAACTCGTCGATTGGGCTCGCACCTGCGGATTCCCGATCGTGGCGGCCGGCCGCGGCCACAAGTGGCTGCCGCAGTTCCGCGAGTCCACGCCCGACACGGTCTGGGACCATTGGGGCGTCACGGCCGAGCAGGCCAGGCTCGGCGGCATGAACCCGAAGATGTTCAACGCTTTCCTCGACGGTTCGAAGCCGGCGATCGAGAGCGCGTCGATCGCCAACGCCACCGGGCTGGAGGCGCCGGACGACGGCCTCTCGTTCCCTCCGGGCTCGGTCGACGACATCCCCGGCCTGATGCGCTTGAAGAGCGAAGGCGGCCACCTGGCCAAGAAGGGCGTCGTCGAGGTGATCTCATCGCTGAATCCGGACGGCAGTTCCGTCGGTTACGACATTCGCAAGGGCGTGTGGGTGTGTGTCGAAGCGGCGACCGACTACATCCGTCGCTGCTTCAAGGAGTACCAGGTCGTGACCGATCCGGGCGGCCGCAACATGGTGGCCTACAAGAAGTGGCACCTGATCGGTCTCGAACTCGGCATCTCGGTGGCGTCGGTGGGTCTTCGCGGCGAGCCGACCGGTGTGCCGAGCCACTTCAACGCGGACGTGATCGCGACCGCGAAGCGCGACCTCCAGGCGGGCGAGATGCTGGACGGCGAGGGCGGCTACACGGTGTTCGGCAAGCTGTGCCCGGCCAGCCGGTCGCTGGCGCAGGGCAGCCTGCCGCTGGGCTTGGCACACCAACTGAAGCTCGTGCGAAGCGTCAAGAAGGATCAGTCGCTGACCTGGCAGGACGTGGCGATCGATCCGTCGCTGTCGGCGTATCGCATCCGCCGAGACATGGAGCGGATGTTCGTGGCGTGACAAGCTCGGGCCGGCGTCCCGTGCGGGAGGCCGCGGCAGTCGCCGCGGCAGCCGTGCGCGCCGCATCCGCCAGCGCGTCGACGTGCTGGCGCAGCTTCAGCAACCGGCGGTTCCCGACGTCGGGCCCGGGGTCGGGCGCGCGACCGGCTGCGGCGGCATGCGACGCAGCGGCCGCCAGCGCCAGGGCGGCCAGCGCCAAGAACCGCCGCAGCGACCCGGGGAGCGCTGCGCCGCGATGCGTTCCGGGTGCCGCCGCGCGCTGCGCGACGGGTCGCGGGCCCGGCGCCGGAGCGGTGGGGAACCCGATCGTTTCGCAGGAGTGTTCCATGCGAACGATGGTCGGCGGCCGGCCGTTACCAGCCCGTTACCGAGACGCCTGACCTGAGAGGGTGTAGACGTAATGAATCGCACCCGCGTGAGGCCCCCAGACGGGCCCAATCTAGGCGCAAAGCGGAGCCGGGCTGGTGGCCCGGCGAGCATTGCAACGACAGTGGGCCATCTGGGGGCCTCACCCTCCGGGCCGGGGCGGCGCAGGTGCGATTCATTACGTCTACACCCTCTGAGAGGGGAGAGGCAATCCGCCATGGCCGCTCATCCCCACCGAACGCCCCCACTCGTCGTTGCAAATGCTCGCCGTAGCCCGAGCTACGGCTGTGCTTTGCGCCTGGATTGGCGCCGCCCGGCGGGTCTGCTCGGCCACGCCGGATTACCTCTCACCCTCTGACGCGATCGGCACGCGAATCCGCAGCCGGATCAGCGACGCCCCCGGTGCCATGGCCCCGCGGCCCCGCGACATGGCGCGTCCCCGGCGATCGAGGCCGTCTACCTGGCCGCCGGTGCTCCGTCCCGCTCCACGCGCCACCAAGACGGCAGCAGCCGCCGCACCTCGGCGCGTGAGAAGCGGTCGTCGATCAGGTGCACGCAGCCGCGATCGGCCGGGCCGCGGATCACGCGGCCGGCGGCCTGCACCACGCGGCGCAGGCCGGGGTAGAGGTAGGCGTATTCGTAACCAGTGCCGAAGCGGGCATGGATGCAGCGGCGCAGCGCCTCGTTGACCGGGTTGAACTGCGGCAGGCCGAGGGTGGCGATGAACGCGCCGATCAGCCGGCGGCCCGGCAGGTCGATGCCTTCGCCGAACTGGCCGCCCAGCACCGCGAAGCCGATGCCGGCGCCGTCGGGCGTGAAGCGCTCGAGGAAGGCGTCGCGGGCCGCGGCGTCCATGCCGGGCGACTGCGTCCAGACGGGGATCGCCGGGTGGCCGGCGCGGAAGGCGTCGGCGGCGCGCTGCAGGTAGTCGAAGCTGCTGAAGAACGCCAGGTAGTTGCCCGGCTGCGCCGCATACCGCGACGCCATCAGCCGTGCGATCGGTGCCAGCGAGCCGGCTCGGTCGCGCAAGCGGGTGGACACGCTGCCTTCGATGCGCACATCGAGCTGCGCCGCGGCGTAGGGCGATTCGACCTCCAGCCAGGCGCTGTCGGCCGGCAGGCCGAGCAGGTCGGCATAGAACGGGCGCGGCGTCAGCGTGGCAGAGAACAGCACGCTGGCGCGGGCGGCGGCATGGCGCGGCGCGAGGAAATGGCCGGGTAGCACGTTGCGGATCGCGAGCGTCGGCGGCGCCTTCGCCGCGCCCGCGTCGCGCGTCAGGTCGAACAGCGAATGGGGGCCGAAGCTCTCCAGCAGGCGGGCGAACTTCAGCAGGTCGAAGTGGAAGCGCAGCAGCGCCGGGTCGACGGCGTGGGCGCCGTCGACGGCCTCGGCCAGGTGGTCACCGATCGCGGCGACGGTGTCGTGCAGCGCGGCGACGAAGCGGCGCGGCGGCTCGGGGAGCGGCTGGTAGGCGGGGGGCGTGTCGGTCGTGGGCGTGCTGGCAGTGACCGCGGCGGTGGCGGTGGCTGCAGCGGTGGCGGTGGCTGCAGCGGTGGCTGCGGCGCTGGCGCTGGCGGCGGCGGTGGCAGCGGCGGCGGCCGCGGCGGCGCCACGCCCGGCGCCGGGGCGATCGGCGTCGCCCGGTGCCGGCCGCCCGGCGGCATGCCAGGCGCGGCGCAGCCGGTCCAGCGGACGCCGCAGCGACGCCGGCGCGGTGGCGCGCGCGGCGCGCCACGCGGCCGGTGTCAGCTCGGCGCGCTGTACATCGCGCGCGTGCCCGGTCGATCAGGTTGTGCGCCTCGTCCACCAGCACCGCGACCTGCCAGCCATTCGCCAGCGTCAGCCCGTGCAGCAGCGCCGCGCCGTCGTAGAAATGGTTGTAGTCGCCGACGATCACGTCGCTCCAGCGCGCCAGTTCCTGGCCGAGGTGGTAGGGGCAGAGCGCGTGTTCGAGCGCGATCTCGCGCAGCGACGGCTGCGACAGCGCGGCGCCGCCGGCCGCGCGCGCCACCGCTGGCGCGCGCGGCCGGCAGCCGGTCGTGGAAACCGCGCGCGAGCGGGCAGGAATCACCGTGGCAGGCCTTGTCGGGGTGCTCGCAGGCCTTCTCGCGGCCGACCAGTTCGAGCACGCGCAGTGGCAGCGGACGGGCATCGGCAGGGTGTGGGCCTCGGCCTCGGCGTTGGCGTTGGCGTTGGCGGCACGCTGGCGCTGGCGCTGGCGCTGGCGTCGGCGTCGGCGTCGGCGTCGGCGTCGGCGTCGGCGTCGGCGTCGGCGTTGGCGTTGGCCGTTGTGGCTGCGGCTGCGGCTGCGGCCGCGGCCGCGGCCGCGGCCGCGACGACGCCGGCCGTGGTGGCGGCGGTGCGCCCCAGCGTCTCCAGCGCGTCCAGCGCGATGCGCCGCCCGGAGCCCTTGGCGGTCAGGAAGAACAGCTTGTCGAGCGGCTGCCGCGGCATCGCCTTCAGCAGCGGGAACAGCGTCGCCAGCGTCTTGCCGATGCCGGTGGGCGCCTGTGCCAGCAGGCAGCGGCCGTGGCGCGTCGCGCGGTAGGCCGCCTCGGCGAGCGTGCGCTGGCCGGGGCGGAAATCCGCGTGCGGGAAGCGCAGCGCGTCGAGTGCCGGGTCGCGCCGCGCGCGGTGGGCCAGCTCGCCGGCCGACCAATCGAGGAAACGCTCGCACAGCGCTTCGAAATCACGCCGCAGCGTCGTGGCGTCGAAGCGCTGCACCACCGGCGTCTCCTGCTCCCGGCCGACGTCGTAGTAGACGATGGCCACCTCGATCGCGTCGCGGCTGAGTTCGGCGCACAGCAGCCAGGCATAGACCTTGGCCTGCGCCCAGTGCAGCCGGCGCTGGTTCTCCGGCAGTCGGTCGAGGCGGCCGCGGAATGTCTTGATCTCCTCCAGCCGGCCGGCCGCCGGGTCGAAACCGTCGGCGCGGCCGCGTACGAGCAGGTGTTGGTAGCGGCCGCTGAGCGGCAGTTCGGCGCGGTAGCCCTCGCCGCGCCGTGCCGTCACCACCCGGTGCCCGGCGATGCCCTGCTGCGCGCTGGGCGAGGGCGCGAAGCGCAGGTCCAGGTCACCCTCGCGGGCGGCGAATTCGCAGAGCGTGCGCACCGCGACGGTGTACGTCGGCGCGGCGTCGTCCGCGGCTGCGGTCGGCGCGGCGGCCGACGCCGGCCCGGCCGTCGCCAGTGCTGCGGGATCGTCCGCCCGCGCGGGGGCGCGACCATCCGCCGCGATCGTCAACCCCCGGACCCGAACAGCTTGGCCGCGCGGGCGGCGATCACGTCCTGCGGCACGTCTTCGACGTGGGTCGCGACCGACCACTTGTGGCCGAACGGGTCGGTGATGGCGCCGCAGCGGTCGCCGTAGAACTGGTCGGCCACCGGCATCGTCAGCGTGGCGCCGGCGGCCACGGCGCGTGCGACCACCGCATCCACATCGTCGACGTACAGCATGATCGAACTGGCCGAGCCGCCGATCGTCTTCGGGCTCAGCGCCTGCCACTGGGGCGCCTCGTCGTGCAGCATCACGATGGCGCCGCCGATGCGAATCTCGGCGTGCATCACGCGCCCGTCGGGCGAATCCAGCCGCAACACCTGCTCGGCGCCGAAGGCCTGGCGGTAGAACGCGATCGCGTCGGACGCGCCCTGCACGGTGATGTAGGGCGTGACGGCGGTGTAGCCGTCGGGGATCGGTTTCACGGAAGTCGGCATCACGGGCTCCTGGCCGGGCATCGGAGGGTGCCGCCGGCGGCCCGGCAACGGCGGACGGCGGCACGTGGACTACTGGACGAATATACAGTCATCGGGCGCCGCCACCGCGAGGAACCCCGGGCCGATCAGGGCCACGCGCCGGCCGGTGCGGGACGACAATCCCGGGCGAACCGGTCCGACGCACCGCCCGCGAAGGCGCCGTCGCGATCCCCGACACGGGCGCATGACGACCCCCGACGACCCCCCGCAGGACGCGACCATGAACTCCATGCCCGACTGGGACCTGTACCGCGCGCTGCGCGAGCAGTGGACGCACGAAGACAACCTCGTGAACCACCGGCTGATGTGGCTGATCCTGTCCGAGGGCCTGCTGTTCACCGCCTACGGCACGCTATCGACCGCGAAGCTGCACTGGCTGGTGTTCGGCTTCCCGTTCTTCGGCATGGCGGTGGCCGCGCTGATCGGCGTCAGCATCTTCGCGGCGCTCGAAGCCACCGACGAGATCAGCCGCCAGTACGAGGAGGCCGGCCTGTCGCGCCTGTGCAGCCTGACGCCCGGCCGGCGTGTCGGCAGCCGCGGCCGCTGGGCGGCGCAGGCGCTGCCCTTCGTGTTCGGCGCGCTGTGGCTGCTGGCGATGGCCGGCGCGTTCGGAAGCTGACCGGCGCCTGCCCTGAGCCGACACTGAAGCTGACCCGAACCACCGGAATCCCGCATGACCCTCACCGTGACCCGACGCCATGCGCTCGTCCGCATCCTCGCCCCGATCGCCGCGCTGGCGCTCGCGCTCCCGCAGGCCCCTGCCGCGGCCGCCGATCGCCCGGTGCGCGTCGGCTCCAAGATCGACACCGAAGGCTCGCTGCTCGGCCAGATCGTGATCCAGGCGCTGGAGGCGCAGGGCATCCGCACCGAGAACCGGCTGCAGCTCGGCGGCACGAAGGTCGTGCGCACCGCGCTGGTCTCGGGCGAGATCGACGTCTACCCCGAGTACACCGGCAACGGCGCCTTCTTCTTCGCCGACGAGAAGAACCCGGCGTGGAAGAACCTGCAGGCCGGCCACGCGCGGGTCAAGGCGCTCGACCTGGAGCGCAACAAGCTGGTGTGGCTGCAGCCGGCGCCGGCCAACAACACCTGGGCGATCGCGATCCGGCAGGACGTGGCGGCCCGCCACAAGCTGCGCACGCTGGACGACTTCGGCCGCTGGGTGGCCGGCGGCGGGCCGGTGAAGCTGGCGGCGTCGGCCGAGTTCGTCGAGCGGGCCGACGCGCTGCCGGCGTTCCAGGCCGCCTACGGCTTCAAGCTGCGGCAGGACCAGCTCCTGGCGCTCGCCGGCGGCGACACCGCGGTGACGATCAAGGCCGCGGCCGAGCAGACCTCGGGCGTCAATGCCGCGATGGCCTACGGCACCGACGGGCCGGTGGCCGCGCTCGGCCTCGTGATCCTGGAGGACACGAAGAGCGTGCAGCCGGTCTACGCGCCGGCGCCGGTGGTGCGCGCCGAGGTGCTGGCGCGGCTGCCGAAGATCGCGCAGGCGCTGGACCCGGTGTTCCGCACGCTCGACGCGCCCACGCTGCAAGGCCTGAACGCCCGCATCGCGCTCGACGGGCAGGACGCGAAGGCGGTCGCCACGGCCTACCTGAAGGCCAAGGGCTTCCTGAAGTGACAGGCGCCGGCGGCGCGTCGCTGCCGTGGCTGCGCGCCGCACGCCGGCCGAGGCTGCGGCAGCGGGTGCTGTTCACGCTGGTGCTCGCCGCAGTCGCCGCGGCGCTCGGGCTGGCGTTCGTCACCGTGGCGCCGAACCGGCTGCTGTCGGGGCAGGGTGTGTCGCTGTTCGCGCTGCGAGGCGCTGCGGTGGCCGGCTTCGTCGCGGTGGTCGCGGCGCTGGCGCTCGCGGCCTGGCTGCCGCCGACGCGCGCGCTGCACGCGGTGGTGGCGCTGCATGCCGCGGCCGCGCTCGCGGCGCTGGTCTGGCTGGCCGGCGACGAGGCCTGGCGGCGCTCGGCCGGCGCCTCCAGCTTCGCCCGGACGTCGTTCGGCGGCGGCTTCTGGGCGCTCGCGCTGCTGGCGTGGCTGGCCGCGGCCGATGCGCTGCAGCGCCTGGGCCTGTCGCCGATCCGCCGCGCCGCGGCGCACGCCGCGGTGCTGCTGCCGCTGGCTGCGCTGATGGCCGGCGGTTCGCTCGACGCGCTGTCGCTCGCGAAGGAATACGCCAACCGGCGCGACGTGTTCGAGGCCGCCGCCTGGCGCCACGCGCAGATCGTCGGCGCGACGCTGCTGCCGGCGCTCGCGATCGGCGTGCCGCTGGGCATCGTGACCGCGCGGCACGAGCGGCACGCGGCGCGCGTGTTCGCGCTGCTGAACGCGATCCAGACGGTGCCGTCGATCGCGCTGTTCGGCCTGCTGATCGCGCCGCTGGCGTGGCTGGGCGATGCGCTGCCCAGCTCGGGCATCCGCGGCATCGGCCTGCTGCCGGCGGTGATCGCGCTGACGCTGTACGCGCTGCTGCCGATCGTGCACGGCGTCGTCGCCGGGTTGCGGCAGGTGCCGGCCGACGCCGTCGCCGCGGCCACCGGCATGGGCATGACGCCGCGCCAGCGCTTCTGGCAGGTCGAGTTGCCGCTGGCGCTGCCGGTCTGGCTGTCGGGGCTGCGCGTCACGGTGGTGACGCTGATCGGGCTGGCGGTGGTGGCGGCGCTGATCGGCGCCGGCGGCTTCGGCGCGATCATGTTCCAGGGCCTGCTCGGCAGCGCGCTCGATCTGGTGATGCTCGGCGTGCTGCCGGTGGTGGCGCTGGCGATCGGCGTCGACGCGCTGCTGCGCGTGCTGGCGGACGTGTTGGCCGGTGCGCTTGCCGGTGCGCCGGCCGGCACGATACCGGGGCCGCGCCGGTGATCGAACTGCGCGAGGTCCGCAAGGCCTACGCCGGCGTGCCGGCGATGGACGGGCTGTCGCTGCAGGTGGCGGCGGGTGAGTTCGTGGTGCTGATCGGGCCGTCGGGCTCGGGCAAGTCGACCACGCTGAAGACGATCAACCGGCTGGTCGAGCCCGACAGCGGGACGATCCTCGTCGGCGGGCGCGACATCCGCGGCCTGCGGCCGGAGGATCTGCGCCGGCGCATGGGCTACGCGATCCAGTCGACCGGGCTGTTCCCGCACTGGACGGTGGCACGCAACATCGCCACCGTGCCGGTGCTGCTCGGCTGGCCGGCCGAGCGCGTGCGCGAGCGGGTGGACGAACTGCTGGGGCTGCTCGGGATGGAGCCGGCGCGCTTTCGCGGGCGCTGGCCGCACGAGCTGTCGGGCGGGCAGCAGCAGCGCGTCGGCGTGGCGCGCGCGCTCGCCGCCCGGCCGGAGGTGCTGCTGATGGACGAGCCCTTCGGCGCGCTCGACCCGATCACGCGGCAATCGCTGCAGCGCGAACTCGCGCGCATCCACGCCGCCTCCGGCCAGACCATCGTGATGGTCACGCACGACATCGACGAGGCGCTGCGGCTGGCCACGCGCATCGTGCTGCTGGACCACGGCCGCATCGTGCAGTCCGGCCCGCCGGCCGAGTTGCTGGCGCGGCCGGCGAACGATTTCGTCGCCGACTTCGTCGGGCGCGGCGACCGGGGCTTGAAGCTGCTGGCGCTGCGGACGGTGGGGGAGTGCGTGCGCGCGGCGGGCGGCGGGCTCGGCGGTGGGGGTGATCGGCGGGCGGGCGATGAGCGTGGCGAACATGCCGGCGGCTCCGGGCACCAGGCGCCCGTCGACCACGGCGGTGCGCCGGCGGGCCCGCCGATCGCGGACAGCCTGAAGCTCGCTGAGGCGCTGTCGCTGTTCGTCACCCGCCGCACCGATCGCCTGCCGGTGGTCGATGCCGCGGGTCGACCGGCGGGTGTGCTGCGCTTCGCGGATCTGCTCGGCGACCCGACCGGCGACCTGGGCGCAGACCACCGACCGCCCGACACACCGTGAAGCGCTCCACCGTGCGCGCCGCGCTGCGCGACCCGCTCGCCTGGTCGCTGGCCGCGCTCTCGCACTGGTGCTCGGCATGCCGCGCCTGAAGCCGCTGTTCGCCGCGCTCTTCCCCGCGCTCGACCGGCCGCTGTACGAGCAGGACAGCTTCGCCGCGCTGCTGGCCGCGCATGTCGGGCTGGTGCTGCTGTCGAGCGGCGTCGCCACGCTGATCGGCGTGGCCGCGGGCGTCTTCGCGACGCGCCCGGCCGGGCGCGAGTTCCGGCCGCTGGTCGAGACGGTGGTGGCGATCGGCCAGACGCTGCCGCCGGTCGCGGTGCTGGCGATCGCCGCGCCGCTGATCGGCTTCGGCGCGGCGCCGGCGCTGATCGCGCTGACGCTGTACGGGCTGCTGCCGATCGTGCGCGCCACGCTGGCCGGGCTGGACGCAGTGCCGCCCGCCGTGCGCGAGGCCGCCCGCGGCATCGGCCTCGGCCCGATGCAGGTGCTGTGGCAGGTCGAACGACCGCTCGCGCTGCCGGTGTGGCTGGCCGGTATCCGCACGTCGGTGATCGTCAACATCGGCACCGCGTCGATCGCGTCGACCGTCGGCGCCACCACGCTCGGATCGCCGATCATCATCGGGCTGAGCGGCTACAACACCGCCTACGTGATCCAGGGCGCGCTGGTGCTGGCGCTGCTGGCGATCGTGACGGACCTGGCGTTCGACCGGATCGGGCGGCGGCTGGACCGGTGGCGGGTGGCGGGTTGAGCCCGATCTTGCCGATGATGCGTCAGGGATCCGGTGTTTTCCGTTCCCATCAAGCTGCGTCATCCCTCTCCCTGCACTCCGAATCGAACCGCCGGACCGCCGCCATGAATCCAAACACTACCGACAAGCTACGCGCGTCCGACCTCATTACTGTTGGCTTGGGCCTCATCATCATGGGGCTGGGTTGCGAGTTCCTCGGCGAATGGAGGGGCTGGTTCTTCGTCGGCGGGGTTGTGGTGCTGGCGATCTGGTACTTGGTGACTGTCGTCTGGTACGTTCTCGGCAACATCCTCGGCAAGTGACGGCGCCCGCTGTGCGCGAGTCGTGCCGAGCCGCGCCTCAACCCTCCGGAAACCGCACCCACGGCCGCGCCGCCTCGTATTGCCGGGCCAGCGCCAGCAAGCCGTTGTCCTCACCCTCGCGCCCGACGAGCTGGATGCCGACCGGCAGGCCGTCCGCGAAGCCGCAGGGCAGCGACACCGCCGGCAGGCCGGCGGCGTTGGCGAAGGCGGTGAACAAGGCGTGGCCGCGCGGGCCGACCTCGCGGCCGTCGATGCGCGGCGGGTGCGTCTCGCGCTTCGGCCACGGCAGCGCGGCGGCGCAGGGGGTCAGCAGCAGGTCGAAGCGTTCGAACAGGTCGGACAGCCCGAGCTTGAGCCGATCGACCTCGTACAGCAGCTCGAACAGCGCGCGCCCGGAGGCGGCACGCCCGGCATCGGTGTTCGCCTGCATCGCCGGCCCGAACACCGCCGGGTCGAAGCACGCCGGATCGAAGCCCGGCCGGGCCGCGCCCGCGAACTCTCCGGCATGCTCCGACAGCCACGCCAGCCCGACCTGCGACAGCAGCGGCCAGCGGGCGTTCACCGCCTCGAACAGGTCGATGCGGCCGGCGGTCTCGACCTGGTGGCCGAGCGCGGCGAGATCGCGTGCGGCCGCGTCGGTCAGCGCGGCGATCCGCGGATCGACCGGGTGATCGGCGAAGCGCGGCACGTGGAGGATGCGCAGCGGACTCAAGGAGCGCGGCGCGGCGGTGTCGAAGCCGCGGCCGATCGCGGCGAGCACCGCGGCGGCGTCGCCGACGGTGCGCGTCAGCGGCCCGACGACTTCGTACTCCAGGAAGATCGGCGGCAGCCCGCCGCCGCGCGGCACGCGGCCGCGCCCGGGCTTGAAGCCGACGAGGTTCGTGTGCGAGGCCGGGCGGCGGATCGAGCCGCCGCCGTCGGTGGCCAGCGCGATCGGGCAGCCGCCGCCGGCCACCAACGCGACCGCGCCGCCCGACGAGCCGCCCGGCGTCAGCGCCGGATTCCATGGGTTGCCGGTGGCGCCGAAGCGCGGGTTGTCGGTGTAGCCCTGCATCGTGAACTCGGGCACGTTGGTCTTGCCGAAGATCACCGCGCCGGCCTCGCGCAGCCGGGCGACCGGCCGCTCGTCGGCGTCCGGCGTCAGCGCTTCGAGGGTCCGGCTGCCCCAGAACGTGGGCAGGCCGCGCACGTGCAGGTTGTCCTTGATCGTGGCCGGCACGCCGTCGAGCGGGCCGAGCGGGCGGCCGTCGCGCCAGCGGGCGGCGCTGGCCGCGGCGGCCGCGGTGGCGCCGTCGAGGTCGAGCGCGGTCAGCACGTTCAGCCGCTCGTGCAGCTCGCGGCTGCGGGCGATGCAGGCTTGCAGCGCCTGCGGCGGCGTGAACCCGCCGTGGCGGTAGCCGGCGGCGAGCTGCGCCGCGTCGAGCTGCCACAGGGGCGGATGGGAGGGGGGAGACGACGTGTTCATGCTCTCACTCCGAAGCGGCATCCGCCGCACGCCGCAGCAGCGCCTCGATGCCGGCCGGCAGGCCGCGGTTGGGCTTGACCGGCGGCGGCGCGAAGCTGCCGGCGCGCGCCGGGCGCGGCGCCAGCGCCACCAGCGTCTCGGCGTGGCGCACCGCGCTGGACACGCCGTCGACCACCGGCACCGGCAGCCGGTCGCGCACCAGCCGCGCCAGGCCCGCCAGCGGCGCTCCGGCGAGGATGATCACGTCGGCGCCGTCGTCGCGCACCGCGCTTTCGCACAGCGCGCGCAGGCGCTCGGCGTGCTCGTCCTGCACGCGGCCGATGTCGGCCAGCGGCTGGTCCAGGTGACGGATGCTGGCGAGGCGGCCGAGCAGGCCGTTGGCCGCCACCGTCTCGCGGTACCAGGGCGCGATGCGGCGCGAGATCGCGACGATCGAGAAGCGCTGGCCGAGCATCGCGGCGCTCATCAGCGCGCTCTCGGTGAGGCCGAGCACCGGCACCGGCAGCGCCTCGCGCAGCCCGGCCAGGCCGGGGTCGCCGAAGGCGGCGACGACCACCGCGTCGTGCCCGCCCACGTGCTCGGCCGCCAGCGTGGCCGCCGCGTAGGCGCCGATCAGCGCCTCGAAGCGCGTCTCGATGTAGGCCACGCCGAACGGCGCGGTCAGCACCGTGATCTCGGTGTCGCGCGAGGCGGCGCGGCGCGCCTCGCTGCCGATCAGCGCCGACACGCTGTCGGAGATGTTGGGATTGATCAGCAGCAGGCGCATCACGCTTCTCCTCGGAACGCTGCTTCGGCAGGGCAGGCCTCGTCGCTCATGCCTGGGCTTCCTTGTCCACCTGGCGCAGGTCCTTGTGCGCGGTCTCGGTGGCGGCCAGCACGCAGACGATGATCAGCACCAGCGTCGCGGCGAGGTAGATCGACACCGGCAGGCTGGAGCCGAAGGCGGCGACCAGCGGCACCGCGATCAGCGGGGCGGGCGCACCGCCGAACACCGCGGCGAGCTGGAAGCCGATCGACGAGCCGGTGCAGCGCACGCGGGTCGGGAACATCTCGGGGATGTACGAGGCGAGCGGCGCGTACATGGCGGCCACGATGAACAGCGCGATGAAGCTGGCCAGCATGATCAGCGCCGGCACCTGGGTGTTGACGAGCGCGAAGAACCCGAAGCTCCAGAAGATGCCCGCGATGGCGCCGAACAGGATCACCGGGCGGCGGCCGAACTTGTCGCACAGGTGGCCGAAGAACGGGATGGCGATGCACTGGGCCACGGCCCCGGCGAGCACCGCGTTCAGCGCCACGCCCTTGGACATGTGCAGATGCGTCGGCAGGTAGACCAGCAGGAACAGCGTGAAGACGTAGAACGCGATGTCGCTGCCGATGCGGCTGCCGAGGGCGAGCAGCACGCGCTTCTTGTGGGAATGCAGCACTTCCTTGATCGGCGCGCGCTCTTCATGCTGGTTCTCCAGCTTGGCGAACAGCGGCGACTCGGCCAGGCCCATGCGGATGTACAGGCCCACCGCGATCAGGATCGCGCTGGACAGGAACGGCACGCGCCAGCCCCAGGCCAGGAAGGCTTCTTCCGAGACCAGCCAGGTGACGAGCGCGAACACGCCGTTGGCGAGCAGCAGGCCGATCGGCGCGGCCACCTGCACCAGGCTGCCGTAGAACCCTCGCCGTTTGCCGGCGGGGTCGAACTCGTTGACGATCAGCGCGGCACCTCCCCATTCGCCGCCGAGCGCGACACCCTGGATCACGCGCAGCGCGACCAGCAGCGCCGGTGCCAGCAGGCCGGCGCTGGCCGCGCTGGGCAGGAGGCCGATCGCGAAGGTCGACAGGCCCATCATCATCAGCGTGATGACCAGCACCCACTTGCGGCCGAGCTTGTCGCCGAAGTGGCCGAACAGCGCGGCGCCGAACGGCCGCGCGAAGTAGGCGACGGAGTAGCTGGCCAGCGACAGCAGCATCGCCGTCATCGGGCTGGCCTGCGAGAAGAACAGCTTCGGGAAGACCAGCGCCGCGGCCGAGCCGTAGACGAAGTGGTCGTAGTACTCGAGCGTGGTGCCCGCCAGGCTGGCGCCGGCGACGCGCCGGATCGACTGCTTGGGCGGGTGGGCGGCGGCAGGCACATCGACATGATGCGCGACCGTGGGCGAGGTGGCGAGGGTGGTCATGGCGGCTCCGGAAGGAGGGGAGGGGTGGGAACGGGGGCACGGGGAGGGGGAGGATCGGCCAGCATGCGGCGCGGCATCAGCGAGGGCGTGCCGCAGCGCAGGCGCCTGCGGCCGCGACGGGGGTGGAAGGTCTGGCCGTCCCAGACGAGGTCGCCGCGCGCGATGGTCGCGGCCGGCCACGCGCGCAGCGTCATGCCCTCGTAGGGCGTGTGATCGACGGCGTGGTGCAGGTGATCGTTGGTGAGGGTGAACTCGCGCTCGTCCCAGATGACGAGGTCGGCGTCGCTGCCGATCGCGATGGTTCCCTTGCGCGGGTGCAGGCCGTAGGCCTTGGCCGGGCCGGTGGAGGTGAGCTCGACGAACTTGTTCAACGTGATGCGGCCGCCGAGCACGCCTTCGGAGTACAGCAGCGCGAGGCGGGTCTCGATGCCGGGGATGCCGTTCGGGATGTGGCGGAACGCCACCTCCTCGCCGCCCGGCTTCTTGCCGTCGCTGCCTTCGACGTTGAACGGCGCGTGGTCGGACGAGAACACGCTGAACAGCCCGTCGTTCAGTCCGTCCCAGATCACCTGCTGGTTCGCGCGGTCGCGCGGCGGCGGGCTGCAGACGCAGCGCGCGCCCTGGTAGCTGTCGTCGATGCCGAGGTCGGCGGCGGTCAGGAACAGGTACTGCGGGCAGGTCTCGGCGAACACCTGCAGCCCGTGCGCGCGCGCCCAGCGGATCTGCTCGACCGCCTCGCGGCCCGAGACGTGCACGATCAGGATCGGCACGTCCACCAGTTCGGCCAGCGCGATCGCGCGGTGCGTGGCCTCGCGCTCCACCAGCATCGGCCGGGCATGCGCGTGGAAGCGCGGCGCGGTGCGGCCGGCGGCTTCGAGCTTCTTGGTCAGCCACTCGATGCAGTCGGCGTTCTCGGCGTGCAGCATCGCCAGCGCGCCGTGCTCGCGGGCGACCGACAGCACGTCGAGGATCTGGCCGTCGTCGAGCTTCATGTCGTCGTAGGTCATGTAGACCTTGAACGAGGTGCAGCCCTCGGCGATCAGCTCCGGCAGCTCGTGCTGCAGCACCTGCGGCGTGGGGTCGCTGACGATCAGGTGGAAGGCGTAGTCGACATGCGCGCGGCCTTCGGAGCGCTGGTGGTAGTCCTGCACCGCGGCGCGCAGCGACTGGCCCTTCTCCTGCGCGGCGAACGGGATCACCGTCGTCGTGCCGCCGCAGGCGGCGGCACGGGTGCCGGTGTCGAAATCGTCGGCCATGCGCAGCGGCGGCGCCATCGGCTGGTCGAGGTGGCAGTGCGCGTCCACGCCGCCGGGCGTGACGACGCGGCCGGCGGCGTCGATCTCTTGCCGGCCGGCCGGCAGCTCGCCGCCGAGCTGCACGATGCGGCCGCCGCGCACGCCGATGTCGGCGTCGAAGGTGTCGCTGGCGGTGGCGACACGGGCGTTGCGGATCACCAGGTCGAAGGGGCTTGTCATGGCGGTCGACACCTTGTCGGTTGCAATGTCGACATCATCGTCGACAAACACGAGTTCACACTTGGTGTTTACGATAGTGTCGACAATCGTGTCGGCAAATCAGAATGTCGACCATGCCGTGCGATGCCGGAGCCCATTTCGGATCGCATGAGGTTCGACCCCGCTGGAGATCCCCGATGACCCGACCGATCCGCCTCGGCGTGCTGACGCCCTCTTCCAACACCGCGCTGGAGCCGCTGACCAGCGCGATGGTCGCCGGCGTGCCCGGCGCGAGCGCGCATTTCTCGCGCTTCACCGTCACGCAGATCGCGCTGTCGCCGCAGGCGCTCGGCCAGTTCGACGACAGCCGCATCCTGGCCGCGGCCGAGCTGCTGGCCGATGCGAAGGTGGACGCGATCGGCTGGAGCGGCACCTCGTCGGGCTGGCTCGGCTTCGACGCCGACCGGCGGCTGGTCGAGCGCATCCGCGAGCGCACCGGCATCCCGGCGACCACTGCGGTGCTGGCGCTGAACGAGCTGTTGTCGCTCGGGCGCGTGCGCCGGCTCGCCTTCGTCACGCCCTACACCGGCGACGTGCAGCAGCGCATCGTCGAGCAGTACCGCGGCATGGACATCGACGTGGTCGCCGAGCGGCACCTGGGCATCGCCGAGAACCACGCGTTCGCGTCGGTCGAGCCCGAACTGCTGTATTCGCTGGCACGCGAGGTGGCGGCGGACGGCCCGCAGGCCATCACCACCTTCTGCACCAACCTGCGCGCCGCGCCGCTGGCCGAACGCATCGAATCCGAACTGGGCGTGACGCTGCTGGACACGGTCAGCACGACCGTCTGGGGCCTGTTGCGGCTGGCCGGCGCCGATCCGTCGACAATCCGCGGTTGGGGCCGGTTGTTCGACTGGCGATGATCCTGCTGGAGGAGACCACGAGCGTGGACGTTCGATCCGATGAATTGTCGACAATCGACAAAGAAAATGACAACAAGACGGGTGCTGCCGATTCCGGCGCTGCCCGCCGCAAGGCGCCGAAAGCACCTGCGCGCGCGCGGCTGGAGCGCGAGGCGGCCGACGACGAGGTCTACGAGAAGATCTACACCGCGATCCTCGAGCACCGCCTGCACCCCGGCACCAAGCTGGCCGAGGAGCGGCTGGCGGACATCTTCGGCGTCAGCCGGGCGCGCGTGCGCGAGGTGCTGGCGCGGCTGTCGCACGAGCAGGTGGTCGAGCTGTACCCGCAGCGCGGCGCCTTCGTCGCGAAGCCGACGATCGAGCAGGCGCTGGACGTGTTCGAGGCGCGGCGACTGCTTGAGCCGGCCGTGCTGCGCCGGCTGATCGACACGCTGACGCCGGAGCGCATCGCCCGCCTGCGCGCCCACCAGGAGCTGGAGCTCGACGCCCGCCGCCGCGACGACCGGCGCGCGATCGTCCGCCTGTCCGGCCAGTTCCATGCGCTGCTGGCCGAGCTGGCCGGCAACTCGGCCTATGCCCGCACGATGCGCGAGCTGTCGACGCTGACCTGCCTGGCGATCGTGCTGTACGACGCGCCCACCTCGACGAGCTGCCGCGCCGACGAGCACTCCGACATCATCGACGCCATCGCCCGCCGTGACGCCCCGGGCGCCGAGCGCCTGATGCTCGAGCACCTGCAGCACATCGAGAGCAGCATGAAGCTCGACGGCGGCAGCGAGGAGGTGGACCTGGAGGCGATCTTCGCGGGGTGACGGGGCGCGGGCACGTGGCGGCCGGGCCGCGCTGAAGCGGCGCAGCACCGCGGACGGGCCGCGCCGAAGCAACGCCGCGCTGCAATTGAAACCACCCCGCGCCGCCACGAAACGACGGTGAAACCGGCAGGGAGCGAAATGGCATCCATCGGGAATCCCCCGGGCTTCCCGCACCGCCAACCGCCCCGGATCTCACAGGACATCGCCATGAACGCCTGCACCGCCACCGCCGGCACGTCGTCCGGCTTCGAACTGCGCTTCCAATCGCTCTTCAACGAAGGCCGCGCGCTGGCCTTCCCCTGCGACACCCGCGGCGAGGTCGACCTCGACGCCCTCAGCGAGCGCGCCCGCAGCAACTACTTCTACGCCCGCACCGTGATCGGCCGCGAGTTCGCGGTGCCGGCGGTGCGGCGCAGCGCGCGGCACTGAGCCCCGCCCGTCTCCTTCCCGTCCCCATCCCGCCGGCGCCGCGGGTGGGCTGCTCAGGCCCAGCACGTGGGCGAAAGTGTTTCTCATTGGATGCAATGCGTCGATTTGCATAGAATGAGATCCACAATGCCCGCCAAATCCCCATCCATCCCGGACCGACTCGCCGAGCAACTCGGCGCACTCGGTGCGCGCATCCGCGGGCAGCGGCGGCGCCTGAAGGTCAGCGCGACCGCGGCGGCCGAATCCGCGGGCCTGTCGCGCGTCACGCTGCACCGCATCGAGCGTGGGGAACCGTCGGTGACGATGGGCGCCTATCTGGGCGCCATCGCGGCGCTGGGTCTCGAATTCGATCTCGTCGACCCGAACGCCGCCGCGAACCCGGCGCCCCCACCATCCCCGCACACCCAAGCGGCTCGCGAGCAAGCCGCCAGCGCGCGACCTGCGCCCGACCTGCCGGCGACGATCCGCCTCGACGACTACCCGCAGCTCCGCAAGCTGGCCTGGCAGCGCGACGGCGCAAGCGTCGTGACGCCGCGGGAAGCGCTCGATCTCTACGAACGCGAGTGGCGCCACGTCGACCGGGCCCACATGGACGCGACGGAGCGCGCATTGCTTCAAGCGCTGGTCGATCGGCTCGGCGGCGGGCGCTTGCTTGTTTGATCGAGAGCACCACCGCCGCATCGCCCGCGTGCTCGAGGCGCTGGACGCGGAGCGCCTGGCCGCGGCGAACTGCCTGTTCGGCGGCGGCACCGCGATGGCCCTGCGCTTCGGCGAGTACCGCGAGTCCGTCGACATCGATTTCCTCGTGTCCGACCTCGCCGGCTATCGCCAGCTCCGGCAAGGACTCTCCGGGCCGGACGGCCTGCGGACGATCACGCGAGCGGGCGCGCTTCTGACCGCGTCGCGCGAGCTCCGTGCCGACCAGTACGGGCTGCGAACGATGCTGCGGGTCGACGAGGTCGACATCAAGTTCGAGATCGTGCTGGAAGGCCGGATCACGCTGGAGCCGCCCGGCGCGGACGACCGCCTCTGCGGTGTGGCGACGCTCACTCCGCTGGACATGGCCACCAGCAAGCTGCTGGCGAACTCCGACCGGTGGCGCGACGACTCGGCGCTGAGCCGCGACCTGATCGACCTGGCCATGATGGCCGCGCCGCGCAAGCTGCTGCGGATGGCGGCGGCCAAGGCAGCCTCGGCCTACGGCGCAAGCATCGAGGCCGATCTGTTGAAAGCCATCGCCGAGCTGCGCCAGCGCCCGCACCGCCTGGACCATTGCATGCAGGCGCTGCGGCTGACCGGCGTGACGAAGGCCGTGCTCTGGTCGCGCATCAAGGCCTTGCGGGCGGCGTTCCCGCGAGCGCCGGACATGGCGCCCCCACCCGATCCTGATCGATCCGCGGGCTGACGCATCCGCGACCCGCGCGCCGCGCCCGCCCCGGATTTCAACTGAAACCCGCCGCACCGCGCCGCGAAACCGCCTCGCAATCCACGCCCCCGACACTGGGCCGATGGACACACGAACCGACACGTCATGGGGAAATGCCCGGCCGCCCGAAGTTTCCCCATCCCCCTCGGGGGGCGGACGACGCGAAGCGTCGGCCTGGGGGCATCCCCTCTCTGGCGCCGACGACGCCATCACCTACCGCGGCACGGTCTACCCGTGGCATTGCGACCACATGGGCCACATGAACGTGATGTGGTACGTGGGCAAGTTCGATGAAGCGGCGTGGAGCCTGTTCTCGCAGCTCGGCATCACGCCGTCCTACCTGCGCCGGCAGCGGCGCGGCATGGCGGCGCTGGAGCAGACCATCCAGTACCGGCGCGAACTGCTGGCCGGCGACGTGGTGGCGGTGCGCAGCGCGGTGATCGAGCTGCGCGAGAAGACCGTGCGGATCCGCCAGTCGCTGTTCAACGCCGACCAGGGCTTCGTCGCCGCGACGATGGACCTGGTCGGCGCGCACCTCGACACCGAGCTGCGCCGGGCGGTGCCGTTCCCGTCGGGGATCGCATCGCAGATCCGCGCGCGGCTGCTGCGGGCGCCGGTGGAGGCTGCGGCCACGACGGTCGCAGCCTGATCGGCTTAAGCGGGAGGCGCCGCGTGACGCGCGTGCCCGATCCCCCCATGGCCCCCGCGGTCGTCCGCCTGTTCGACCTCGAACCCGCACTCGCCGCGCTGCTCGTCGAATGGCTGGCCGAGTCCGGCTTGCCGGCGCGGGTGGAGATCGCCGACGATGCGGACACGATGTCCCGCCCGCCGGATCTTCTCGTGGTCGACATCCCGTTCCCGCGCCAGGGGGCGCCCGAGCGGCTGCGCGCGCTCGCCGCCGCCTGGCCCGGCGTGCCGGTGCTGGCGCTGTCGCCGACCTTCTTCGCCGGCGTCGCCGCGCGCGGCGCGGTGGCGCGGCAGCTCGGCGTGGCGGCGGTGCTGGCGTCGCCGCTGGCGCGCGAGGGCTGGCTGGCGGCGGTCGGCCGGCTGCTGGAGGCGCCGCGGTGAATCACCAGGCCGAGGATCGGCGCCGGGCGGATGAACCGGCGGTCGGCCGCTTGCGGGAGGCGCCGCGGTGAACCTCGACTGGTGGGCCGCGCTCGGCGCCGGCCGCGGGCCGCGCCGCAGCGTGGCCTGGCTCGGCGGGATCTTCATCGCCGCGATCATCGGCCTCGCGCTGTTCGACAGCGTGCGCAGCCACCGCGAGGCGGTCGAGAGCACCGGCCGCGAGCTCGATGCGCAGGCGCGCGTGATCGCCGAGCAGACGGCGCGCAGCCTGCAGGCCGTCGACGTGGTGCTGCGCCACCTCGCGGAGCAGTACCGCGCCGGCGCGTTCGACCGGCTCGACGGCGAGGCCCTGCACGCGCTGCTGCGCGAACAGGCGATCGGCCTGGTGCAGGCCGACGGCATCTCGCTGCACGACGCGCAGGGGCGCACGCTGGCGCTGTCTTGGGTGTACCCGACGCCGCCGTCTGCCGCCAGCGCGGCCGACCGCGCCGCCTTCAAGGCGATGCGCGACGACCCGCATGGCGACCTGCTGATCGGCGACGCGGTGCGCAGCCGCATCGACCGCTCGGAGTTCTTCCCGATCGTGCGGCGGCTGAGCGATGCCGCCGGCGACTTTGCCGGCACCGTGTCGGCGCGCGGGCGCATCGCCTACTTCCAGGAGTTCTACCGCGACGCCCAGCCCGACCCGGCGACCAAGGTGACGCTGATGCACCGCAGCGGCACGCTGATCGCGCGCCATCCGCCGGTGGCGGCGGCGCTCGGCCAGCGGTTTCCGCTGCTCGACGAGATGGTGGCCGCCGCCGCGTCCGGCCTGACGCCGACGCGCACCGTCAGCCCGGTCGACGGCGTCGAGCGCTACGGCGCGGTGCGGCTGGTGCCCGACTACCCGCTGGTGGTGATCGTCACCCGCGATGCCGATGCCGCGCTCGCGCCCTGGCGCGCCCAGGCCACCGGCTCGCTGCTGCGCACGCTGGCGCTGGCGGTGGTGACGGCGCTGCTGCTGGCCGCCGTGCTGCGCCAGCTCGCGCGGCTGAGCGCCACGCGCGAGTCGCTCGAAACCTCGCGCGAGCGCTACGCGCTGGCCGCCGCCGGCTCCGACGACGGCATCTGGGACTGGAACTACGCCACCGGCCAGGCCTTCGCCTCGCAGCGCGCGCGAGAGATCCTCGGCATGCCCGGCGGCGCGGAGCTGCAGTCGATCGACGACTGGTTCGTGCAGATGGCGCAACGCATGCACCCGGAAGACCTGCCGCTGCGCAACGCCGCGCTGGAGGCGCATTTCGCCGGCCAGACGCCGGCCTACGAGGGCGAATGGCGCGTGCTGCACCCGGATGGCTCGTTCCGCTGGATCCGCGTGCGCGGCGTCTGCGTGCGCGACGCCGCCGGCCGGCCGCAGCGCATTGCCGGCTCGGTCAGCGACATCGATGCGCGCCAGCGCGCCGTGGCCGCCCTGAGCGAGAGCGAGGAGCGCTTCGCGCTGGCGGTGGCCGGCTCGAACGACGGCGTGCTCGACTGGGACATCGTGCACGACCGCATGTTCACCTCGCCGCGCGCGATGCGCATCGCCGGCGTCGAGGCGGACGGCCTGGTGCGCACGCGCGCCGAATGGACCGCGCTGTTGAAGATCCACCCCGACGACGTGCAGCGCCACGCCGACGACTTCCGCCGCCACCTCGAAGGCGGCACCGAGGTGCGCGAGGGCGACTACCGCGTGCGCCACCCCGACGGCGCCTACCGCTGGGTGCGGGTGCGCGGCATGTCGGTGCGCGATGCGGCGGGCCGCGCGATCCGCTGGGCCGGCTCGGTCAGCGACATCGATGCGCAGAAGCGCACCGAAGAGGCGCTGCGCCGCTCGGAGGAGCGCTACCAGCTCGCCGTCGAAGGTTCGAACGAGGGCCTGTGGGATTGGGACCTGGACAGCGACATGCTCTTCCTCTCGCCGCGCGCGCAGGAGCTGGTCTGGCTCGATCCCGGCGAGCCGCTGCGGCCGCGCCGCTACTGGATCGAGCGCACCGTCTACCACCCCGACGACGTGCGTCCGGTGCAGCAGGCGATCTCCGACCACCTGCGCGGGCGCACGCCGCTGTTCGTCGTGGAATACCGGCTGCGCCACCATTCCGGCGTCTGGCACTGGTACCGCCAGCGCGGCGTGGCGGTGCGCGATGCCGCCGGCCGGCCCTACCGCATGGCCGGCTCGATGGAGAACATCAGCGCGCGCAAGAACGCCGAGGCGGCGCGTGACCGGCTCGAGCTGCAGCTGCGCCAGGCGCAGAAGCTGGAGGCCATCGGCACGCTGGCCGGCGGCATCGCGCACGATTTCAACAACATCCTGGCGGCCATCCTCGGCTACGGCGAGCTGGCGCAGAAGGATGCGCCCGAGGGCAGCGCGCAGCGCCGCCACATCGACGCCGCGCTGAGCGCCGGCATGCGCGCCAAGTCGCTGGTCGAGCGCATCCTCGCATTCAGCCGCAGCGGCATGGGCGAGCGCGTGCCGGTGCATGTGCAATCGGTCGTCGCCGAGGCGCTGGACGGCGTGGCCGCCTCGCTGCCGCACGGCGTGCGCCTGGTGCGGCAACTGGACGCCGGCGACGCCGGGCTGCTCGGCGACCCGACGCAGATCCACCAGGTGGTGATGAACCTGTGCGCGAACGCGGTGCAGGCCATGAAGGCGGAGGGCGTGCTGACGGTGTCGGCGGGCGTCGACGAACTGGCCGAGCCGCGGCCGGTGGCCACCAGCGTGCTGGCGCCCGGCCGCTACCTGCGGCTGTCCGTCGCCGACACCGGCGCCGGCATCCCGCCGCCGCTGCTGGAGCGCATCTTCGACCCCTTCTTCACCACCAAGGAGGTGGGCGTGGGCACCGGGCTCGGCCTGTCGCTGGTGCACGGCATCGTGACCGACCTGGGCGGCGGCATCGCGGTGGAGAGCCGGCCGGGCGAGGGCGCGCTGTTCACCGTCTACCTGCCGTGGCAGCGCCACGTGCCGGCACCGGCGGTGGCCGCCGAGGCGATCGTGCCCGGCGCCGGCGAGACGGTGCTGCTCGTCGACGACGAGGAGGCGCTGGTGCGCCTGGGCGAAGAGACGCTGGCCGAGCTGGGCTACGAGCCGGTCGGCTTCTCGTCCAGCGCGGCGGCGCTGGAGAGCTTCAAGGCCGACCCCGAGCGCTTCCAGGCGGTGCTGTCCGACGAGGCGATGCCCGGGCTGACCGGCTCCGAGCTGGTGGCCGAGATCCGGCGCCTGCGGCCGGCGATCCCGATCGTGCTGATGAGCGGCTTCGTCAGCCCGGCGCTGGTGGCGCGGGCGCGCGAGAGCGGCGTGGCCGAGGTGCTGGTCAAGCCGCTGGTGGCGCGTGACATCGCGCGCAGCCTGGCGAACGCCTTGCACCCCGGCGCGAACTGACCGAAGCTGGCGGACGTGGACAGCAGCAGCCCGTCATCCGCCGCGCCCGGTATCAACCTGCCGCACGTGCTGGTCGTCGACGACGACCCCGGCATCCGCGCGCTGCTGGCCGACTACCTGGGCGCCAACGAGATGCGCGTCAGCGCCGTCGCCACCGGCCGCGAACTGGCTGCGGTGCTCGAATCCGACACCGTCGACCTGCTGGTGCTCGACGTGCGGCTGCCGGGCGAAGACGGCATGCAGATCGCCCGCCGCCTGCGCGAGACCTCGGCAATCCCGATCCTGATGCTGACCGGCCGCGTGGAGGAAGCCGACCGCGTGATGGGCCTCGAACTCGGCGCCGACGACTACCTGACCAAGCCGTTCAGCACGCGCGAGCTGCTGGCGCGGCTGCGCGCGCTGCTGCGGCGGGCGCAGGCGTTGTCGGCGGCCTCGGCCGCGTCGGCCTCGGGGTCCGGTGCCGCGAAGGTGCGGGCTTACCGCTTCGGCGGCTGGGAGTTGAACGTCGGCCTGCGGCGGTTGAAGGATCCGCAGGGAAGGGCGGTGGAGCTGACGAACGGGGAGTTCAGCCTGCTGGCCGCTTTTCTCGGCGCGCCGCAGCGGATCTTGACGCGGGACCAACTGCTCGACCTCTCGCGGCTGCACAACGCCGAGGTGTACGAGCGCTCGATCGACGTGCAGATCCTGCGGCTGCGGCGAAAGATCGAGGTGGATGCGGCGCACCCGAAGTTCATCGTGACGCAGCGGGGGGCGGGGTATGTGTTCGAGGTGGGGGTGGAGGTGGTGAGGTAGGGGGTGGGGGCCACCCCAGGGGTCGCGCAGCCCGGCTCCTATTAAGACAGTTGATTTAATACAGTAGAAGTGTTCCAATGCATCGCATGGACACTGAGATGGCGTCGCCAGCACCCGGCTATCCGCTCGCCGACCTGTGTGTCCTCGCGGATCTGACGCCTCGAACCGTTCGCTACTACGTCCAGATCGGGCTGGTGGATCGCCCCGAGGGCGAGACCCGGGCGGCGCGCTATGGCCCGGTGCACCTCGAGCAACTGCTGCTGATCAAGAAGTGGACTGCGGCGGGCTTGTCGCTGGAGCGGATCCGGCAACTGCTTCGCGGCGAGCCGGCCCCGGTATCCCCCCGGGCCCGGGCGATCGGCTCGGTCGAGGTTCGCAGCCATCTGCTGGTGGCCGAGGGGGTCGAACTGGTGATCGAGCCGGGGCGCGCCGGGCTGTCGCCGGCGCAGGTGCGTGACTTCGTCAAGGGCGTGATGGCGGTGTTCGCTGAAATCACGGTCAGGGATTCGATGCCCGCGACCGATACACAAACGAAGAATTGAAAGGGGGAGGACGATGAACCAGCCTCAACGAGCGCGCCTGCAGACGCGCGACGGGCAAGCGGTGACCTTTCTGGGCGTCAAGCTGTCAGGCGAACTGCGCGGCTTGCTGTTCGAAGCCCGCATCCAGCAGACCTTTTGCAACCCGGCCGACCGCCACATCGAGGTCGTCTACACCTTCCCGGTGCCGTGGGGCGCCGTCATGCTGGGCGTCGACGTTCTGCTCGGCGACCGGCACCTCAGCGGCGCGGTCGTGGAGAAGTCGCAGGCCGAGCGGCGGTACGAGGCGGCCCTGGCAGAGGGCGAGGCCGCGATCATGCTCGAGGAGAACCGTGACCACAGCTATACCGTGAACCTCGGAAACCTCGCGCCGGGCGAGCGCTGCGTCGTCACGCTGCGCTATGCGCAAACCCTGCAGTTCGAGCAGCGCGGGCTCCGGCTGCTCGTGCCCACCGTGATAGCGCCTCGATATGGCGACCCCGTGCACGACGGCGGGCTGTTGCCGCACCAGGCGCCCAGCCACAGCCTGCTGGCCGAGCACCCGTTCGAAATGGAGCTTCGGCTGCATGGCGATCTGGCGAAGTCGCGCGTGGCGTCGCCGAGCCACCCGGTGGGTGTCGCGTATGCAGCGGCCGGTTCCGGCGGCGTGCTGACCGTGTCCCTGGCGCGCCGGGAATCGCTGGACCGGGACTTCGTCCTCGTCATCGACAAGCTCGTCCACGACGGCGTGGCGGTCGTCGCACGAGACAACGTCGCGCCGGGAGGCTTCGCCGTCCTGGCCAGCTTCTGTCCCCGCATCCCTGACCCGGAGCCTCGAGCGGTGGCCGTCAAGATTCTGGTCGACTGCTCGACCTCGATGGCGGGCGACAGCATCGATGCGGCCAGGCGCGCGTTGCAATCCATCGTCCAGCAGTTCGGCGCCGACGATCGCTTTTCCCTGTCCCGCTTCGGCGCCAACGTCGAACATCGTTCCCGCGGCCTGTGGCGGACGACGGACATCATCCGGCTGGCGGCCCAGCGCTGGGTCGGTGCGCTGAAGGCGAACCTGGGCGGAACTGAGATCGAGGCCGCGTTGTCGTCGACGTTTGCGCTGGGCCCGTCCGACGGCTGCGACGTCCTGATCGTGACGGACGGTGAAGTCAGCGAGATCGAGCACACGGTCGAGACAGCGAAAGCCTCCGGTCATCGTGTGTTCGTGGTCGGCATCGGCAGCAGCCCGGCCGTCGCGCTCCTCCATCGCCTGGCCGAGGCGACGGGCGGCGCCTGCGATTTCGTGGCGCCGGGCGAAGCCGTCATGCCCGCCATCCTCCGCACGTTCGCGCGCTTGCGCTCGCCGCCGTTGACGGAACTGAGCGTGCAGTGGCCCGAGGGTGTGCTGCCGCAGTGGGTATCGCCGCTGCTGCCTGCGGTTTTCGATGCAGACACGGTGAACGTGTTTGCCACGCTCCGCCAGCGGCCTGAAGGCGAGGTTCGGCTGCTCGGCCGGCGCGCGGGCGATGCGATGGCGCGGGAGATCGGCCGCGCGACCCTGGCGCCCGCGCTGGAAACCGAAGACACCGTGCCTCGCATGGCGGCGTGGGCCCGGATTCGGTCAACCTCGAACGAAACGACAGCGGGAGATGGCCCTGACGCGACCGCGTTGGCCGTTTCCTACGGGTTGGTGACCAGCAAGACCAACTTCCTGCTCGTCCACGAGCGGGGCGACGGTGACAAGGCCGACGACATGCCCGACCTCTACAAGGTCGAACAGATGCTTGCGGCGGGCTGGGGCGGTGTCGGTTCCGTGCAGCCCGGGCATCAGATGTACTGCGATTTGCGGAACCCCGATTATCACGGCACACCGGCGCTGGGTTCGATCAATTCGCCGGCGATCTGGAGAACCGCCAGTCATTCGGCGTTTCGTCGGCACGTGTACGAGCAGGATGGTATTCCGTCATTCCTGCGCCGGCGCGAGAAGATCATCAACCACGATGACCCGCGATATTGGATCGAGTCGGAACACTGCTGGGGGCTCACACCGCTTGGGGTCAGCGAGTGGCTGCGCATCACGCCCGCATCGGAATGGCCGTCGAACTACCTGGGCCTGCGTCAGATCGGCCTTGGCGCCTGGCTGATCGACTGGCTCGAATTGTCAATAGCCAAACGCCAGGAAATCGTGTATTCGGAGTTGCAGGTGGTGGCCGCCTTCCTGTACCTGATGTCCCGCCGAGAAACGCATGAAGCGCTGGCAGGGGCGATGGGCCTTCTGGGCGCGTTCAAGCGTACGCTGCAGCGCCTTCGCGGCATGTTTGCCAGCGGGCAGGTGGCCGAACCGCCCAGGGTCGAGATGCCATTGGTCGAAGCGATGGTTTCCGGCCTGAGCGGGATGACTGCCACTGCGTGGCCCGACCGCGTGTTCGCACTGAGTGACGTGGCTGAGAATGTGTGCGATGCCCGAGAACTCGCCGCCACCGCTTGAGCGTGATGACGCATTCGCCGAGTTCCGGGATTGCGCCTGCTCGGGCGATCTGGAGGGCATGCGCGCATTGGTTGCGGCGGGTCTCGCCCTGACCGAGCGGCGCGTCATCGGGCAAACCGCCCTTGAAATCCTGATCGATGATCTGGTTGATTCGCCGAAGATATTGAGGTGCGAAGTCGTCCGGGAGATGTTGCGGTTGGGCGCTGATGCTCGGCAGAAGAATACCGACGGGTTCGGCCCCCTGTTCTCCGCGGTCTTGACGATGGATGCCGACTTGCTGCGCGTCCTGATGGAGGCCGGTGCCGATCCGAATGCGGAAGAGATGGACTCGATCTTCGAATCTCTCTACGACTGGGCCGAATTCGACTATCGGTATCACGTTTGGGGTCTCAACGCGCAGGAGCTTGCGGAAGTTTGGGACACGGCGGACGAGGATGCATGGGTCAGGAATCTCGATCGGCTGGCCCTTGAGCACGGTCGGCAACGCCCGGAGCATCTTCAGGTGCTACGCCAGCACGGCGCGCTGTCGATGCGTGAATTGCGCCCGTCGGACAAGTCCTGCAATGAGTTTGAGTTGCGTCTCGACGCTGGCTTTGACGCGCGCAAGCGCCTTACCGATGGAAAGATAACGTTGCACACCGGCATCTGGATCGATGGGCATCACCTCGACGAGCCGCACGTCATCGATTTTCGAGCCCTCGTTCGAAGTTTGCACGCCGAAGGTTGGCACGAGATCTTTACGTGCGAATGTGGGGACGCGGGTTGTGCAGGTATTGCCGACGGTATCCGGGTCACGCATAAATCGGGTATGATCCAATGGAGCCTTTGTCGGCCGCAGAGATCGGCCAGATTCCGGAGTCCGGTTGTCAAACCAGTTGTCTTCGTATTTGATCATGCGCAGATGCTGAACGCCGTCCTGACGTATCTTGAGGCAGTTCGATCGCGTGTCGGCTCTCATCCAAACGAGTTTGCATGGCCGGTCTATGGTTTGAACGTCGAAGACGTGCTGAGGATCGATCCCACTGCTCCGGAACTATAGCGGGCCGCGAAGGGGACTCTGCATTCTTGCGAGAAAATCAGTCATGGAAAGTACCGACTTCCTCCACTCACTTGAGCACACCAACCCGCTGCGGCCGAAATTCTCGATCATGAGGGCCGGGTATCCGAAGCTGGAGATTTCGCTGGGTGGCCAGGTCATACAGGTGCCGATGGCTGAAATTCTGGAATTTGCGCGGCGTTGGCAGGCCGATCACGACGCGCAGCGAAACTCGCGAATCGCTTCCGGCCGTCTCGATATTTATCCCTATCCATTGATGTGCACGTCTACCGCGGACCCTGATATCCGCCTTGATGCGTGGGATTGGATGTGACTGCGACACGAATCAGGCTGACCATGTCAGCGCAGACCGACCGCTCCAGCGGGGGCGCGATGATTTTGTAAAGCCCGCTTGGGGGTAACCACAGCAGCTGCTTTCGGGGCAGCCATCGGGAGCCGTGGCTTGCGGGACCCATCCCCCACCATCGTGGCGTTGTCGGCCGACTTGTCGCAGCATCCGCCGCCACGGCTCCGCTGCAGCGGGCGCAAATGCAATGGATGGAGATCGAATGCCACATCGCCTGGTGCGACGAGCGCATTGCAGGCCATGTGCGCAGCGACGCGCAAGCCAGGACGGCGGCACAGCTTTGCGGCATCGGCCCGGTCACGGCTTCGGCCTTGGGGGCGAGCGTGGGCGACTTCACGCAGTTCCGCTCCGGCGCGCAGTTCGGCGCCTGGCTCGGCCTGGTGCCCAGACAGAACTCCAGCGGCGGCAAGGCCATCCTGGGTGGCATCACCAAACGCTGCGACGAGTATTTGCGAACGCTGCTGATCCAGGGCGCCAAGTCCGCCGTGATAACGGCGCACAAGCGCGCTGACCGGATATCTCAGTGGCTGGTGCAACTGCGCGAACGCGTGGGCTGGCAAAAGGCCGTGGTGGCGCTGGCCAACAAGAACGCTAGGATCTTGTGGGCCGTATTGGCCACGGGCCGAACGTTCGATCCGGATCATATTTCGGTCAAACCCGGCGAGGTGGCGGGCCAAGCGCCAGCCACCTGAAGCAGCGCGACCGGCACAGCAAGACCATTCGTGATTACTCCCTCGAAGACGTGCGTTCGTAGATGCATCACACAGGTCAGACCGGTGGCAGGCAAGCTCGACTAACCCTGTGTCGGGCCCTTCGGGGTAACGACGGCGAGTGAATGGAGCCCTGCCAAGCGGTTCGTATCTTGGCCCGCACCCACCTTGTGTGCAACAAGGCCGCCTGTAGATGTGCAGTCTGTCCCTCGTCGTGACTCATCCACGCGAGCGCAATTCGGATTTTGAGGGGGAAAAAGGGCACGTTACGGAATCAGCGCAGGGTGTTGACTCGCGCGGAAGTCCCTGTAGAGGGTTAGGCCTCACCCGCCCGCCGCCATGCGTTGAGCAATTGCCTTGTCTACAAGCTGCCGAACCGTAGGATCGATCTTTTGAAACTGGAACCTCTGCATGAACGCCAGAGGCCCCAGCTCGGCGAATAGCTTGCCTACCACTTCATCTGCAAAGCTACTAGAAACCAGCGGGACATTCTCAAAATCGAGGATGATACGTTGGTTTGGACACATTCTTGCGAGATTTAGAAGTCTCTTGCGCACTGGAGCGCCTGAAACTCGACTCCCGAAGGAGAGACTTTCTTCGGCGACTTTGAACAACAGGTCTTCGGTTCCATGCTGTTCATACCGCAGTTCGACATAGTCAACCGTTTGGTGAGTCTTCCCGCCAAACTGCAGCGCTTCTTCCAGCAAGTGCGGAACCGAAAAGTCGATCTGTGCGGCAACTAGGGTGCCTTCGTAAGGTATTCGTTCAGTGCCGATGCGCAGCCCGTCGCGATCAGTGAACATCAACTTACCGAAACCGCTTTCGAGTTGGAAGAAGCCGTTGCTATGGCTGCATATCTGGTAGCTGCCATAAAGGCCGTTCCCTTGGCCGACGTTCTTGTCTCGTGTGACTCCTTCTCGAATCGCCTGTTCGAGCGCGGCTGCGTCCGAGTTGAGTTCGGGTCGTGTTGTTCGGAGCGTGTTCGGAATGCCTACTCCTGCGTCGGCTACTATGTACTCAACCCTCTTTCGGGTTCGCTGAAAGGTGGACACTTGAACCAAGCCGCCAATCGGTGACTGGGAGTGATTCAGGACGTTATCTGTGATTTCGTTTATGGACCACTCAAGTGCGGAAAGCTCCTTGCGATTGAGATCAGGAATTGCACCCAGGATCGCATTCACAATTCGATTCACAGCTCGTTGTTGCTCTTCGCCGTTCGTGAAGTGAGTAGCAGGCACTTGAGAGTGCCCTTTGAACTCTGACGGTGGGCAGTTCCTCGGCTCTATGAAGTGTGCCCAGTTGGCGTTGCGAAACAGTCGGGCAAGTTTCTCGTCGTTGGGCCAGATCAGTTCAACGTCAACTCGAGAGTGTTGAAGGCGCATGACCTGCGCGCAAAGTGCCAGCATTGGACCTGCGAATGCGGCTGTGCACTGGCTGAAGTCAAGGACCAGATCGCGGTATCCAGCGTCTTGGACTGCTTGATGCAGCCCGACGAGCGGACGCAGCATGTCGTTCATGAGGAATTGCCCCTCGAAAACGACCGTGTTGCCGGAACGAAAGATGCGTGCGTCGGACATGTGTGTTGTGGGGCCTAACGCCAGACTTCTCGGGCAGCCGAAGGCTGTCCCGTGGAAGGAAATGTTAGGTGCCCGGCATGTATATGAAGCATGTGCATTTGGCCGCTAGAGCGGAAGATGGTCAGTAGGCAACGGTCCGTCCGCTGCATTCTCGATGTCAATGCCGGATAGAAGCAGAACCGCTTTGTATGCCTCCAAGATCGCGTTGTGAATTGAGTCAAGGTCTACCAACATCAGCGCTCTACCTTCCGAAGAATTCCTTCGAAAGTTGTGTTCCCGATAGAACGAGTGCGATAGCCGGTTGCGCTCAACGAGTGCAGTTGCAAGCAGCGCCTCTAGCGCGGCAAGTGACTGGGAGTTGCTATTTAGACCCTTGAGCAGTTGCCCTAGAGTTTGGCGATTGACTTTCTCCACTAGCTCGGCTGCACGTTGTGGATTGAGGTTCTTGGCAAGACCCTCGTCTTCGATGTCTATATCAAGACGCAAATTTCCAAGCTCAGTTTCTAGAAGTTGAGCCGCTTCAGCGGTTTCACCGAACTTGCGATACACATCGTCGAGAGCGATCACGGCTACTCCTGGGGCACCTAACGTCCGAGTTACCCGGAGCAGTGGGGCATGACGACGTTCGGGGCAGAATGAAATGGAGCCCAAAACAGCGGCATGCCCCACTGCTTCCGGTTGAACGAATGGTTAGGTTGCACTGCGCCCATTCTCGTCGCGCATCCTACCCGCACCCTCCAGCTGCTTAGCTCCAGTCATTCCAGTAGCGCCGTGTCGCTCCGAGGTAAGTGTCGAAGTTGTTTGTTGGCCAGCAAACGGGCACGTTGTCCCGCACAAGCCAATGAAGATCGTTCGCGCAGGCGAGCTTCGTCTTGTCCGCATTGTTTACCCAGTTGAAGGTATTGACAAAGGAATCCTCGAAACTCTGAACGAACTTGTCCGTTGGGGCATTCCAGAGCATGCCTTCAATAAAGTATGAGGGCGCAACGCCTTTGGCAAGATATCCGTCGTCGATCATGCGATTGCGCATGTTCTTGTACACGCGAACCAGTCGCTTGAAGCGCTGGCTAGTGTTTTGGTGTTTCGTGGTGCAGTTTTCGGAATGCTGCTTGGGGAAGTTGACTATCTCTGTGCCGTCACTGGTCCAGAAGACGATACCTTCGTCGTACTGCGAGTCGGCGCCTGTACTGTGAGCCTGGTAGCGCCTATGCTTGGCACAAACGAGCACATCCGCATCGCGTCGATTGCCTTCCCCCTTGACGTCGATGGCCTTCTTTCCAGGCTTGACAGCCGCACCAAACTGCTTCTGGAGCCATGCGAGCACATCGGCTTTGAAGTCCGAGTATGCATACGTCGCCCGGTTGAACGCTCTGTCATAGTTCGACTTCGCCTCCGGCGTTAGCGCGCTCGTGTCTGAATAGTAGGTCTGATTGAGGCGGATAACGACATCTACGTCACTGTCTCGATACACGTTTGTGTCATTGCCATATGACCCTTGCAAGAAGATCGAGAAGTCTTTTGTGTAGTACGGTGATGCGCTGTCATTCAGGGCCTTTTGAATCGAGTCGTACGTCTGCGCAGATTGTGTGACAGAGCCTTGATGTGACCAAACCTCAAGTTGGACCTCCCGTATTGCCATACTCGGCTCCCTAAAGAAGAAAGTTCTGAAGCGTGGCTTCGTGCTCGGCGAATGATTGGACTCCGCGCTGGGTCAGGATGTTGAGTTTCTCCATATCATGCTCGAAGAGATCTGTAGCCATCGCAGGTTCGGAGAAGGACTGACTGATACGAACAGTCTGAATATGCTTGTAAAGAATTACGCGGAGCTGGTCCATCGACTGCGTATTGATCTCCAAGGTTTTTTGCAGAAGCTGCACGCCTGGAGTCTTTTGCTTCCAATAGTCGAGGGTCCACCAGTTCACGGGCGGTGACGGGTAGTTGCCGCAGCCCAGGCTCACGACTCGAATGTCCGCCGGTGGCACTCCAAGTGCGACCGTCGCGTCAGCTATAGCATAAAGAGTGGGATTGTTTGCGCAGAAGCCACCGTCAATTAGCTCAACCTTGTCGCCGCTTGCTGTCAGAACAGTTTTTCGGTTGAAGTATGGGTAGGCAGAACAAGATGCTTGAACAGCATCGCCGATCTTCACCCCGAAACCAGGGATGAATGATCCCTTCATGCCGTGGGCTTGACCGATGTGGGTCTTGAAGATCATCGGCTTCTCGAGAACCCATCTCGTGGCTACAACTCCGACGCTGGTTTTTACGTCGGCGAACATCGCGTCTCCGAAGATGGACTTGGAGAGTTCGGCGAGTGCTGCAGATCTTCCGTCCGCATCCTTGTTTTTCATGACCGTTGGAACGTGAGCTTGGTACAGAGCAATGATCTCGGTGACGCTCTTTCCCAACGCCAGCATTGCCGTAATGATCGATCCAGTGCTCGTGCCAAATATCAGATCGAATCTTTCGTGCAACCGGCAGCCAATCAAAGCCTCGATTTCACGCAGTATCCCAAGGGTATAGAACCCTTTAGCGCCGCCTCCATCGAGGCTGAGCACGCGAAATGTTCTCTCAGGCATCGAACTGTCCCTCGCACTTGTGGCTTCATTTTTCAGGTGAACGGAGCAAACAATAGCAGCCTTCGTGCCGCGCATCGCGGAGCCGGTTTGTGCAACCTAACGTTGCCCATAACCTGCACGCGGAAGCGGGCGAAGTCCGCCGTAGCGGGTCAGGTTGATGCGCGGGTTAGCCACCACTGCGCGCGGCCTTGGCGACACGCTTTTTGATTGACTCCGCAAGGCGGAGACTCTGATCGGCCCTGTACTCTGCAAAATACCTTTCCGTTGCAGCTTTGGCGTCGAGTCCGCGACCGAGACGGGATAAACAAAGTGTCAGACGGTCAAGGGCTTCCAGTTCGCCCGAGAATCCGAATTCCTGTTGTTCCTCATCCAGTAGACGGCCGATGAGTCCGTCCTCGGTCTTGAGTGTCGCGTAGTTGGCGATGTTGGCAATTGCCTGATAGTAGGCGACGACAGCTCGCTCGGGATCGGACGATTCCATAGGGCGCGTGGCTGCGATCAGTTCACGGTTTGCGTTTCGGCGCGCATGGTACCTTTCCAGAGCTTCGAAATTGGTTTTCCTTCCAAAGTTGATCCAATTGACGAGCGTCTCTGACTCCTGGGCAATCCACTCACTCTCGAACTCTTCGGCCTGCTCTGGCGACAGATCGTCCATGAGGATGCGGACTGTGTACTTGCCGCCGAGGTGACGCTCGACATACCGGTGCCATAGCGGGTGTCGTGAGTCGTCCCAAGCTCGGCGCGCAACGCCCTTTCCAATATAGAAGGGCGTGCCCTTGTCATCGAAGTGCGCGTAGACGTAGTAGCGCTTCGGCTTGACCTGATCTGCGCCCGCCGACGGCTCAAGACGTTGAACCTCAGCGTCGCCTATCCGCATGCTCATGCCCTCGCCAGTGACTCCTGCCCAGAGCTTCAAGAGGCGTCTCCTGTCGTGGCTATATTGACCAACCACACCCGACCGAGCTCGTCCGGCCCGACACGACAGCGTTTTCCTGTTTCACTTCGAACCCTCCCGCGTAGACATGCCCCAGACCCAGCCTCTTCAGCGGGGCCGGCTGGCGCAATAGGCCGCCTAAAGAATCGCGGACGCGCGCCACGACACGTTCCCCTTCGCAGCGTGCCACGAAATCTTGGTATCGCCGACGCGCTCCGGCCACAGACTGGGGTTAACCCGGAACGGCCGACCTCGAGCCCAACTGTCGCGCCCCATACCACCTCGCGTGCTCGACCAACTCCGCCGCGAGTCCGCTTTCGACACTATTCCATCTCCATCGAGACGGTCCATGGAGACCGGGTCCGGCACGTCATCTTCTTTGATGACAAACGCCACCGGCAATCCGTCCGCACCGAGAGAGGCAACCCATCCCGACGTGACTCGGCGCCGGTTGCCAGCGGGGCGCTTCGACACCGCTCAGCGGCAAGTCGACGCGGTACTTCCTGTGCGCCAGGCCCTGCGGATCAATCTGCCGTGGCCTGACGAGCGGAAGCAAGGATCCCCCGTCACGCCCCGGTTTCAACCGAAATCCAGCCCGCTCCGCAGGAAACGACGCTGCAACCGGCCGGGCGCGCAATACGCCCTGTCGAAACGCCGCGCCACCACCGGCCGCCACCGGCCGCGTCGAGCGCACCAAGGCCCCCGAATCGCCCGCCCGCCCGAACCGCGGCCGGCGAACCCGCCGCGCCATCGTCCGACGGTACTTCCGCGTACCGGACCTTCCCCGATCCCGCCACCGACCTGGAGATCACGATGCCTGCGTTCCAAGACCTTCCCGCCGCCTGGACCGCCGTGCGGCGCTGGTTCACCGAAGCGCGTGCCGAAACCGGCAGCCTGCGCGACCTCGATCGCCGCACGCTCGCGGACATCGGCATCCACCCGAGCGAGATCGGCTCGATCGAGGCCGAGGCCCGCGGATGCAGCGAGTCGACGCGCCGCCGCATCGTCCACGAGTGGCACCGTGCCTGAGGCCGTGCTGCCTTCCGCGCGCCCCGAGCCGATGACGCCCTCGACGCCGATCACGCCCAAGACGCCGATGAGGCACACGACGGAGACGACGCGGATCACGCGGCCGACCCCCCGCATCCCGCCCACCCTCGCCACCATCCTTGCGCTCGCCTGCGCCGCGACCCTCGTCGGCTGCGCCACGAGCGCCTCTCCCAGCGCCGACACCCGCGCCCCCGTCGCCGCAGCCGACATTCCCGAGCTGCCGACCCCCGCCGGCACGACCGTCGCCCCCGGCCTCGCGATCGACCGCTGGTGGCACCTGCTCGACGACCCGTCGCTCGACCGCCTGATCGACGATGCCCTGCAGCGCAACCACGACCTCGCCGCCGCCGCGGCGCGGGTGCGCGAGGCGCAGGCGCGGCTGGACGAGCTGCGCGGCGGCCAGGCGCCGTCGCTGGACCTGCAGGCCCACAGCGCGCGCTCACGCCAGTCCGGAGACGCCGGTTTACCGGCCGGCGCGCCGCTCACCGGCTCGAACCATGCGGTGTCGCTCGCCGGCCGCTGGGAGCTGGATCTGTGGGGCCGCCTGTCCTCCGCCAGCGAGGCCGGGCGCGCGCGCCTGCTGGCGCAGGAATGGGCGCGGGCCGGCGTCGAATGGGGCCTCACGGCGCAGCTCGCCGAAGCCCACTTCCGGCTGCGTGCGGTGCAGCGACAGACCGAGATCGGCGAGGCGATGCGCGCCAGCCGCGCGGCCACGGTGTCGCTGCGCCGGCGCGAGCAGGCGGCCGGCATCGGCAGCGAGTTCGACCTGCGCCGCGCCGAAGCCGAGGCCGCAGGCACCGACGCCACGCTCGCCGACCTGCGCCGCCAGCGCGCCGCGCTCGAATCGACGATCGCGTTGCTGGCCGGGCGCCCGCTGGCGGAGCTGGCGCCGGCCGAAGCGCCGCGCGCCGCGATGGCGGTGTCGGCGGACCCGTCGCGGGATCCGCCGCCGCGGCTGCCGCAGGGCGATGCCGCAAGCTTCCTGCTGCGCCGGCCCGACGTGCGTCAGGCGGAGGCGCAACTTGCCGCGGCCCAGGCCGACATTGCCGCCGCCCGCGCCGCGACGCTGCCTTCGGTGGTGCTCACCGGCAGCGCCGGCAGCGACGCGCGCTCGCTGTCCCGCCTGTTCGACGGCCCGGGCTTCGTCTGGTCGGTCGCCGCCGGCCTCACGCAGAGCCTGTTCGACGGCGGCCAGGCGCAGGCCCGCGTGCGCCAGGCCGACGCGCGCGCCGACGCCGCCTATGCCGACTATCAGCGCGTGGTGCTGGCGGCGGTGCTCGACCTGCGCGAGTCCTACGCCGCGCTGGAGTGGACGCAGCAGGCGCGTGTCGCTGGGCACGAGCGCGTCGCCGCGCTCGAACGCGCACGCCGCCTGGCCGAGATCGGGCATGCGAGCGGCGCGATCGCGTACCTCGACCTGCTGGATGCCGAGCGCAACAGCTTCCAGGCCCAGCTCGACGAGGTCGGCGCGCAGCGCGACCGGCTGATCGGCCAGGTCGCCGCGTTCAAGGCGCTCGGCGGCGGGCACGCCGGTGTCGCCACCTTGGCCGAGTCACGCCGACAGACGACAAGCGGCGCCGAGTGACGCCACGCGACGCGAGTCGCGCCCTGTGAGTTCCCCGACGAGCCCGCGCGCCTGCTTTGCCACGCGACCCGATCCACACACCCCGGAGACCCTTGCATGAAGTACCCCTCGCAGCCCGATCCGCGCCGGCCGTTGGGCCGGGCGCTCCACCTGGCCGTCGGTGCCGCGCTGATCGGCGGCGCGGCGCTCGTCTGGTTCGGCCGGCCGCACGGCGGCCCGGTCGACGCGCATGCCGCCGCGCCGATGACGGCCGCGCCCACCAACCCAACCACCGCCGCGCTTGCTGCGACCGCGACGCCGGCCTCGCCCGTCACCCCAAGCACCCCAGCCCTCACCGTCGAAGTCACGACCCCCCAGGCGCAGACCCTGCCCCGCACCGTCGCCGCCAGCGGCAGCGTCGCCGCCCGCGACGAGCTGCTGATCGGTTCGGACGCCCAGGGCGTGCGCCTGATCGACGTGCGCGTCGAGGTCGGCGCCGTGGTGCAGGCCGGCGAGCTGCTGGCGCGTGGCGACGACGCGGCCTTGCGCGCCCAGCTCGCCCAGCAGGACGCGCTGGTCCGCCAGGCCGAGGCGCAGCGCGCCCAGGCGGACGCCAACCTGGAGCGCGCCGAACGCGTGCAGGACTCGGGCCTGTACAGCGCCGAGGCCCTGCAGACGCGCCGCACCGCCGCGCAATCGGCCGCGGCGCAGCTCGACCTGGCGCGCGCCCAGCGCCGCGAGACCGAGCTGCGCATCGCCCGCGCGCGGGTGCGCTCGCCGGCCGCCGGCGTGATCGCGCGGCGCAGCGCGAGCGTCGGCCTGGTGATGGAGCCGGGCGTGGAGCTGTTCCGGCTGATCCGCGACGGCCGGCTCGACTGGCTGGCCGAGCTGCCCGACCACGCGCTGGCGCAGGTGAAGGTCGGCGCGCCGGTGCGCATCGCGCTCGATGGCGGCGCGCATGTCGACGGCCGGGTGCGCCTGGTCGAGCCGACGATCGACCCGCACAGCCGCAACGGCCGCGTGCACGTCGAGCTGCCGCCGGGGGCGCCGCTGAAGCCGGGCGCACATGCCTCCGGCGAGATCGAGGTCGCCCGCGCGCCGGCGCTCACGCTGCCCGAATCGGTGGTGTTCGACCGCGACGGCCAGCGCTACGTCTACGCCGTCGGCGCCGACGAGGTGGCGCGGCTGACGCGCATCGAGACCGGTGCCGCGCGGCAAGGCCGCGTCGAGGTGACCGGCGGCCTGGCGCCGGATGCGCGCGTGGCGTCCACCGGCGCCGGCTTCCTGAAGGACGGCGAGCGCGTGCGGGTGGCGCCCGGCGGCTCCGCGGCGGTTGACGCCGGGCCGGTCGACATGGCACCGGCCCGCTCGGGCGCCGCGGTTGGGGCCGAGGCCGCTGACACCGCACGCCGAGCGGAGGCGGCCGCCGCAACCGCGCCTCGGTATCCCACCCACCCCGGTGACCGCGCCGCCCAGACGGGAGTGCAAGCCTCGTGATGGACAACCTCTCCGCCGGCGCCATCCGCCGGCCGATCCCGCCGGTGATCCTGTTCGTGCTGCTGACCTTCGCCGGCCTGCTCGGCTTCCACAAGCTCGGCATCAACCAGTACCCGGACGTCGACATCCCGGTCGTCACCGTCCGCATCGGCCAGCCGGGCGCGGCGCCGGCCGAGCTGGAGACGCAGGTCACGCGCATCGTCGAGAACGCGGTGGCGACCGTCGGCGACGTGTCGCACATCCTGTCGACGGTGTCCGACGGCGTCTCCGCCACGTCGATCGAATTCCAGTTCGGCAAGAACATCGACCGCGCGGTGAACGACGTGCGCGACGCGGTGACGCGCGTGCGCGCCGAGCTGCCGGGCGACATCGACGAGCCGGTGATCACGCGCACCACCACCTCCGGCGGGCCGATGCTGACCTACACCGTGAAGGCGGCCGCCGGCGCGGGGGCCAAGTCGCCGGCCGAGCTGTCGTGGTTCGTCGACAACGAGGTGTCGAAGACGCTGTTGACGGTGCCCGGCGTCGGCCAGGTGCGCCGCGTCGGCGGGGTGGACCGCGAGGTCCGCATCGTGCTGCAGCCGCAGCGGCTCGCCGCCTACGGCGTCACCGCGGCGGAGATCAGCCGGCAGCTGCGCGAGGTCAACGTCGACGTGCCCGGCGGCAAGGCGCAGCTCGGCGGGCGCGAGCAGAGCATCCGCACGCTCGGCGGCGCCGGCAGCGTCGAGGCGCTGCGCGCGCTGCAGATCGGCCTGCGCGACGGGCGCAGCCTGCGCCTGTCGGACCTGGGCGAGGTCGTCGACGGCCACGCCGACCTGTCGCAGGATGCGTTCGTGAACGACGAGCGGGTGGTCGCGTTCCAGGTGGTGCGCGGCATCGGCTCGTCGTCGGTGGACGTGGCGAAGGGCGTGGAACGGGCGGTCGCGAAGCTGTCGGCGGAGCACCCGGAGGTGGCGGTCGCGCGCTTCAGCTCGACGGTGGAGTTCACCCGCGAGTCCTACGACGCGTCGATCGAGGCGCTGGTGCTGGGCGCGCTGCTGGCGGTGGTCGTCGTCTGGTGGTTCCTGCGCGACTGGCGGGCGACGCTGATCTCGGCGGTGGCGATGCCGCTGTCGGTGATCCCGACCTTCTTCTTCATGTCCTGGCTGGGCTACACGCTCAACCTGATCACGCTGCTGGGGCTGTCGCTGGTGGTCGGCATCCTGGTCGACGACGCGATCGTCGAGGTCGAGAACATCGTGCGCCACATGCGCATGGGCAAGTCGGCGCTGCGCGCGGCGCTGGACGCGGCCGACGAGATCGGGCTGGCGGTGGTGGCCACCACGCTGGCGATCGTCGCGGTGTTCGTGCCGGTCAGCTTCATGTCGGGCGTGCCGGGGCAGTTCTTCCGCCAGTTCGGCATCTCGGTGGCGATTGCGGTGTTGATCTCGCTGCTGGTCGCGCGGCTGATCACGCCGGTGATGGGCGCCTACCTGCTGAAGCCGCACGGCCCGGCGCCGGCGGACGGCCCGGTGATGCGGCGCTACCTGGCGCTGGTGCGCTGGGGCCTCGCGCACCGCCAGCTCGCGGTGCTGTCGGGCCTGCTGCTGTTCGCCGGTTCGGTGGCGCTGGTGCCGCTGCTGCCGAACGGGTTCATTCCGGCGAGCGACCGCGCGATGTCGACGATCAGCTTCGAGCTGCCGCCCGGCGCGACGATCGACGAGACCCGCGCCGCCGCCGCGAAGGCGCGCGCCGTGATCGCCCGCCATCGGGAGGTGACCGCGGTGCTGACGACGATCGGCAACGGCGCCCAGCTCGACGGCCTGGGCACCAGCACCAGCGGCGAGGTGCGCGCGGGCACGCTGACGCTGACGCTGGTGCCGCCCGGCCGGCGCGCGCTGACGCAGCGGGCGTTCGAGAAGCGCATCCAGGCCGAGCTGCGCGAGATCCCGGGTTTCCGCTTCCGCTTCGGCGGCGGCGAGGCGGGCGAGGTGCTCGACGTGATCCTGGTCAGTGACAACCCGAAGTCGCTGGAGCGCGCGGCCGAGCGCGTGGAGCGCGAGATGCGCGGCATCCCCGGCGTCGGCAACCCGGCCGCGGCCAGCGGCCTGCGCCGGCCGGAGCTGATCGTGCGGCCCGATCTGGCGCGCGCCGCCGACCTGGGCGTGACCGTCGGCGACCTGGCGACCACGCTGCGCGTGGCGACGATCGGCGATGCGTCGGCCCAGCTGCCGAAGCTGCAGCTCGACGAGCGCAGCCTGCCGATCCGCACCCAGCTGGCCACCGAGGCGCGCGCCGATCTGGACGCGCTGAAGCTGCTGCGCGTGCCGGCGGCCGGCGGCGGCAGCGTCACGCTGGACACGGTGGCGCGCATCGAGCGCGGCAGCAGCTCGGCGCAGATCACCCGCTTCGATCGCCGGCGCAGCGTCAGCATCAAGGCCGACGTGGGCGGCGCGCCGCTGGGCGAGATCAACGAGGCGATCGCCCGGCTGCCTTCGGTGCGCGGCCTGCCGGCGGACGTGAAGCAGGCGGCCTACGGCGACACGGAGCGCATGAACCAGTTGTTCGAGGATTTCGGTGTCGCGATGCTGGCCGGCGTGCTGCTCGTGTACTGCGTGCTGGTGCTGCTGTTCCACGATTTCGCGCAGCCGCTGACGATCATGGCGGCGCTGCCGCTGTCGATCGGCGGGGCGCTCGGGCTGCTGCTGCTGGCGGGCGAGGCGATGTCGCTGCCGGCGACGATCGGCATCCTGATGCTGATGGGGGTGGTGACGAAAAATTCGATCCTGCTGGTCGAATACGCGCTGGTCGCGCGCGCCGGCGGGGCATCGCGCCGCGAGGCGGTGTTCGACGCCTGCAGCAAGCGCGCCCGCCCGATCGTGATGACCACCGTGGCGATGGGCGCCGGCATGCTGCCGATCGCGCTGAAGATCGGCGCCGACGCCGATTTCCGCGCGCCGATGGCGATCGCGGTGATCGGCGGGTTGCTGACCTCGACGCTGCTGTCGCTGTTCTACGTGCCGGTGGTGTTCACCTACGTGGACGACCTGAAGCGTGGGGTGCTGGGGGTGTTCGGGCGGCGGGGGGAGGGGGCGGGTTCGTCCGCGGCGGTTTGACGTGCGTGACTTGCTGCGGGGCCGAGGCCACCGGGCGGCCGCCGCAGCGAATGTCCCCCGAGACGGGCTTCGCCCGTCTCTCCTCCTTTATTTCGCTGCGGCGGCCACCCGATGTCCTCGGCCTGGCACCCGACTGCGCGCGCGGCGGTCTACCCTCAGCCACTCACCGGCGCAAGTCATCGGTTCGCGTCGCATCACCAGCCCGCGTTTCACTTCAGAGGAGACACCGCGGTGGGGAGTGCGATGGTCGAGAACATCGCGGTGGTCAGCCAGGCCGGACCGCCCTTGGGGGGCCAGATGCCGGCGGCCACGGCGTCGGCGCGGGCCTTGGAGCGGGCGTCGATCGACGGATAGGCCCAGATGTTGGTGAAGCGCAGCGGGCCGTCGAGCGCGACCATCGCGCCGACGCAGGGCGAGAGCTCGTGGCGGGCCGGCAGGTCGCGTTGCCAGAGGTCGCTCGTCATCTGCACGCCGCCCGGCTTGATGCCGTAGGTGCGGATCTCGTAGACCGGGCCGCGGATGCCGGATTCGGCCGAGGGACGCACGGCGGGCAGCCAGTCGAAGCCTTCGTAGGCCTCGAACTGCATCGATACCGCGAGCGCGCCGCAGCCGAAGGGGTCGGCGCTGCGCTGGGTGCGCCGGCGCTCGGTGAGCAGCGTGGCTGCGTCGGCAAATCCGCGCAGCACGATCATCTGGTTCAGCGCGCCGATGTCGCTGGTCCAGCAGCCCAGCAGTTCGCCCTGCGCGTCGGGCGATCGGACGAAGGCGTCGACCGCGGCGGCGGCGGCGCCGGCCGTGCCGAAGGGCAGTGTGAGGGTGGCGATTTCGTAGTGCATGGCGTGTTCCGGAGTGGTGGGGAATGGGGTGGTGGGGATGCGGGGGTGCGACGGATCGGCGGAGCCGGACGCGGGGGCGAAGCGGTTGCGGTCGTGGGGACGGGGCGAGCGGCGGGTTAGCGGGCAGGGTGAGCGGGCGTGGACTGCGGTGAATCGAGAAGGCGCGGCGCCGGATTGCGGGCGTTAGGCGGCGCGGCGTTCTGCCGGCGCCGGCCGGGCGTCCGCCTGCGCGCTGTCCTCGGCCCCGGCGACGCCGGCGGCGTGGCGGGCGGCGATGTAGCCGAAGGTCATCGCCGGAGCCGAGCGTGATGCCGCCGCTCGGGTAGCGGCCGCCCATCACGCTGGACATGTCGGCGCCGCAGGCGTAGAGGCCGGCGATGGGCTGGCCGGCGTCGCCGAGCACGCGGGCGGCGGCGTCGGTGCACTGAGAGGTGCCCAGGCTGCCCGGCACCACGCGCACCGCGTAGTACGGGCCGTGCTCGATCGGCGCGACGCAGGGGTTGGGTGACTGCGCCGGGTCGCCGCCGGCGCGCTCGTAGGGGGTGTCGCCGCGGCCGAAGGCGGGGTCGAGGCCGTCGCGCGCGCCGTGGTTGTAGCCGGCGACGGTGGCGGCCAGCGCGTCGGCGTCGATGCCGCAGGCGCGTGCCAGCATGGGCAGGCTGTCGCCGCGCTTCAGGTAGCCGGATTGCAGCGACGGCCCCAGCGGCAGCGGCGCCGGCCGCACGTGGCCGAGGCCGTAGCGGCGGATGAAGCGGTGGTCGCAGACCAGCCAGGCCTCGACCGGCGCGCCGGCGCGCGTGACGCCGAACAGCGCCTGCATGAAGTCGTAGTACGAACCGGCCTCGTCGACGAAGCGCCGGCCGCCGCGCGTGACGGCGATCAGCCCCGGCTTGGCGCGTTCGATCAGGTGCGGGAAGTGGCCGACGCTGCCGTCGGCGCGCGGCACCAGCGACACCGGCGCCCACGCGGCGGCACCCGGCAGCCGGGTGTCGACTTCGCCGCCCACTGCCTCGCCGAGCCGCAGCCCGTCTCCGGTGTTCGACGCCGGCGCGGCCGACCAGTGCTCGGCGCCGGTCGGCGCGTGCGGGAAGAGCTGGCGGGCACGCTCGGGGTCGTGCGGGAAGCCGCCGCAGGCGAGCACCACGCCGCGCCGTGCGCGGATCACCGTCTCGCGGCCGGCGGATTCGACCACCGCGCCGGTCACCCGCGCGCCGTCGCGCAGCAGCCGCTTCACCGGGGTGGACAGGCGCAGCTCCACGCCGCGGTCGAACGCCGACCGGGCCAGGCGCGCGACCAGCGCGTTGCCGTTGAAGAGCTTCGTGCCGCGGCCGTGCAGCAGCCGATCCAGGAAGTGGCGGGCGACGCGCCGGGTGACGTGGGCGAACGATCGCCACGAGCGCATCGCGTTCATGAAGTGCCGCAGGTCCGGGCCGGACGCGATGCCCATGCCCCAGGGCGAGATCAGGTCCAGCGGCGGGCGGAGCTGCGCCAGCCGCTCGCCGAGTTCGCGCCCGTCGAACGGCGCGGCGCAGATCGAGCGGCCGCCGCGCAGTGCGCCCGGGCTGGCGCCATGGAAGTCGGGCACCGCGTTGCCGTCGATGAAGTCGACGGCGGTGTGCCGGCGGAAGAAGTCGACCATCGCCGGGCCGTTCTCGAGGAAGGCCTCGACGCGCGCCGCGTCGTACTGCGGGCCGAGCTCGTGGCGCAGGTAGGTGCGCGGACCGTCCAGCGGCTCGCGGATGCCGGCCGCCACCGCCAGCGGGTTGCGCGGGATCCACAGCCAGCCGCCGGACCAGGCGGTGGTGCCGCCGTAGACGGCCTCCTTCTCGACCACGACCACCTTCAGGCCGAGCGCGGCGGCGGTGACGGCGGCGGACAGGCCGCCGGCGCCGGAGCCGACGACGAGCAGGTCGCAGGAGATGTCGGCGGACGTGCCGCCGGCGCCGATGGAGGCAGAAGCCGTCAATGCCACGATTCCGGCCTCAGGCGAGCTGCGCCAGCGGGCCGTCCGCCAGCAGGAAGTCGACCATGCGCTCGCACACCGCGGCGAACATGCCGACGCCGACCTGCGTGCGGCAGCCGCGTTGGCGCGCGGCCTCGATCAGCGGCGTCACCGCCGGCATCGTGACCACGTCGCCGACGAAGGCGTTGCGGTGCAGGCGCTCGATGTCGAAGGGCAGCGCATCGCCTTCGCGCATGCCGGCCGGCGTGGCGTTGACGACCAGCGCGTAGCCCTCGGGGTCGGCGCTGCCGGCGCGCACGATGTCGCCGTGGCGCTGGCGCAGGCGGGCGATCAGGGCGTCGCGCCGGGTGGCGTCGCCGTCGTGGATCGCGAGTTCGGACACGCCGGCTTCCAGCAGCGCCAGCGCGATCGCCGAGCCGGCGCCGCCGGCACCGGCAAGAAGCGCACGGCGGCCGGCGGGCTCGCCGCCGGCCGCGCGCACGCCGGCCACGAAGCCGGCGCCGTCGAGCTGGTCGCCGTGCCAGCTTCCGTCGGCATTGCGGCGCAGCACGTTGACCGCGCCGAGGAAGTGCGCGCGCTCGGTGGCCGTCGCGCAGTGGCGGTAGGCGTCGAACTTGTGCGGCACGGTGACGATGATCCCGTCGAAGTTCTTCGCCAGGCTGGCGCCGGCGACGAAGCCGGGCAGGTCGGCGGTGGCGATGTGGATCGGCACGACGACGGCGTTGCGGCCGCGCTCGATCAGCGCCTGCGTGACGCCGGCCGGGGATTTCACCTGCGCGATCGGGTCGCCGATGATGGCGACGACACGGGTTGCGCCGCTCAGGGTGTTCGAGATGTTCATGCGTGCTCCGCGATGCGGTGATGGGTGTCGGTGGACCCGGCGGCCGGGATGGAGGAGGTCGTCGCGGCGGCGGCCGGGCTGCCCTGGCCGAGCGCGTCGTCGACGGCGATGGACGCGAACACCAGCCCCGGGCCGATGGTGATGCCGGGGCCGGCGTACACGCCGCCCATCACCGAATGCATGTCGTTGCCGCAGGCGTACAGGCCGGGGATCGGCCGGTCGTCGGCATCGAGCACGCGGGCGCGCTCGTCGGTGGCGAGGCCGGTGGCGGCGCCGATGTCTCCGGGGTACAGGCGCACCGCGTAGAACGGCGCCTGCGCGATCGGGCCGAGGTTGGGGTTGCGGCCGCGCCAGGTGGCGTCGCCGATGTTGCGCTGGTAGTCGGTGGTGCCGCGCTGGAACTCGCCGTCGACGCCGCTCTCGGCGAAGCCGTTCATGCGCTCGACGGTGGCCTTCAGGTTCGCGGCCGGCACGCCGATGCGCGCGGCCAGCGCCTCGATCGTGTCGCCCTGCATCAGGTAGCCGTCGGCCAGGAAGGGCGCCAGGCCCTTGCCGCCGGGCCGCACCATGCCGATGCCGTACTTGCGCAGCGCCTCGGCGTCGCAGACCAGGAAGGCGGGGATGCTGCGCGCCGGATCGCGCTGCATCGCGAGGCCGAAGCGGTGGTACGAGGTGCTCTCGTTGACGAAGCGGCGGCCCGCGGCGTCGACCGTCAGCATCCCGGGTTTGGCGCGGTCCATCAGGAAGTGCGGGAACACCGCGGTGCTGCCGTCGGGGCGCTTGCGCGTCGACACCGGCGCCCAGAAGGCGTGGCTGAGGCCGCCGCGGCCGAACGTGGCGCCGATCGCGAGCGCGCGGTCCTGCGCGGCGCCGGTGTGGCCGGGCGCGCCGGGGCACCAGGCGGCATCGATGCCGGGCAGCATCTCGCCGCGGCGCCCGGGGTGGCGGTTGAAGCCGCCGCTGGCGAGGATCAGGGCGCGGCGGATGGTGACAGTGCGGCGCTCGCCGCCCTGAACCAGCGTGACGGCCTCGACGCGGCCGGACGCGCCGGCCTTGCCGCCCGCGGCGACAGCGCCCGCCGCCGGGGCGCGCTCGATCGATTCGAGCGAACAGCAGGTCGCGATCGACACGCCGGGCTGCTTCGACAGCGAGTACAGCAGCCGCCCGACCAGCGCATTGCCCATCACCAGCCGCGTGCCGCGCGGGTGGCGCAGCCGGTCACCGAGGTGGCGCAGCAGCAGGCCGGCGCCGTGGCGGAAGGATTTCCACGAGCGGGTGATCGCCAGCAGGTGGTTGATGTCGTTGCGGTCGACCATCATCCCGCCGAGCACGGTGAACTCGGGGATCGGCGGGCGCACCAGGCCGAACAGCGGGCCGAGCCGGCGGCCGTCGAAGGGCAGCGGTTCGAGCGCGCGGCCGGCGAGGGTGGCGCCCTCGATGTCGGATTCGTAGTCGGGGTGCTTGGCGTAGGCGCGGAAGTGCACGTCCGACTTCGTTTCCAGCCGCTCGATCGCCGCCGGGCCGTTGGCCAGGAGGGCCTGGCGCAGCGCGCGCGGGGCGCGGTCGCCGACGGTGCGGTCGAGGTAGCCGGCGACGCATTCCAGCGTGTCCGGCGCGGCCAGCCCGCTGGTCACGGTGCCGGCGTGGCGGGTGCCGGGCACCCAGGTCGTGCCGCCGGACAGCGCGGTGGTGCCGCCGACGTATTCGGTGCGTTCGACCAGCAGCACGCGGGCGCCGCCGATCGCGGCATAGAGCGCGGCGGCCATGCCGGCGCCGCCGGCACCGACCACGACGACGTCGAACGCCGCG
>JBGAMJ010000190.1:0-9479 GCA_044223035.1 Piscinibacter sp. | reverse complement strand
CCGCGGCCAGCAGCACCACCGAGAGCGTGGCCTCGTTCAGGTCGTAGCGCGCCTTCACCGACGGGATGTGCGCGCCCCAGGCGCCGGCCATCAACCCGAGGGTGCTGAACTGCGCCCGCGTGGCCCAGCGCGCCAGGCGCAGCGCCGGCTCGCCGTGCCCCGGCAGGGCCACCGCGGCGCTGGCCGTCATGCGCCGACCCTCACCGGCGCGCCGCTGCGCGCACTCTCGTAGATCGCGTCGAGCAGTTCCATCACGATCAGGCCCTGGTCGCCGCCCGCAGGGTGCGGCGCGCCGGTCAGGATGGCCTCGGCGTAGTCGTGCATCGCCGACTTCGCGGCCACCGCCGGCGGGTGCAGGTGCAGGTCGAGCTGCGCGCCGTCCTTCTCCATGAAGATGTGCGCGTCGAAGGTGTAGCCTTCGTTCACGTTCTTCTGCAGCAGGCCGGCGCGGGTGCCGAGCAGGCGCGTTTCCATCAGTTCGGCCTCCTGGATGTTGGCGGCCCACGAGGCCTCGACGATCAGCGTGGCGCCGTTGTCGAAGCGGATCAGCGCACCGGCCAGGTCCTCGACGTCGAAGGTCTTGCCGGAGGTCGCCGCGAGTTCGCGGGCGATCGGGTCGTGCGTGCTGCCGAGCACCCAGGTCGGCTTCGGGTAGCCCATCAGCCACAGCGCCAGGTCGAGGCGGTGCACGCCCAGGTCGATCAGCGGGCCGCCGCCGGCCAGCGCCTTCGTGCCGAACCAGCCGCCGAAGCCCGGCATGCCGCGGCGCCGGTGCCAGACCGTGCGGCCGAAGTACACCTCGCCCAGCACGCCGGCGTCGACCTGCGCCTTCAGCGCGCGCGACGCGGCGCTGAAGCGGTACGAGAAGTTGATCATCAGCCGTCGGCCGGCGCGTTCGGCGGCGGCCTGCATCTCGCGCGCCTCGCCGGCGTTCATCGCCATCGGCTTCTCGCACAGCACGTGGCAGCCGGCCTCGAACGCGGCCAGCGTCAGCGGGTGGTGGAACTTGTTCGGCGTGCAGATGCTGACCACGTCGATCCCGCCGGCGCCCAGCAGCGCCTCGGCACTCGCGTGGCGGCCGGCGATGCCGTACTCGTCGCCGACCTGCTTCAGCCGGGCGGCGTCCGGGTCGGCGATCGCGACCACGTCGACCTGCGGATGCTGCCGCCAGCCCTCGATGTGCGAGCGGCCGATGCCCAGGCCGATCACGCCGACGCGCAGGCGCTTCGGTGCAACGCTCACTGGACTACCCTCCGCGCTGCGCGCTCCGGGATGAGCGCTTCGGAACGGCCGGGCGCGCTCATGCAATGTCCTTCCTGCTCTGCTGGATGCCCACCTTCGCGAAGTCCAGCTCCTTCTTCGCGATCGGCTCCAGCGGCGCGGCCATCGGGCAGCGGTCGGCGATCTGCACCCGTGGCGCGGCCCATTGCACCGCGTTGGCGAGCACGCGCTGCACGTTGGTGTCGCGGTAGGTCGGGTAGGCCTCGTGGCCGGGGCGGAAGTAGAAGATCCGGCCGTGGCCGCGCTCCCAGCAGCAGCCGGAGCGGAACACCTCGCCGCCCTCGAACCACGAGATGAACACCGTGCTGTCGGGTTGCGGGATGTCGAAGCGCTCGCCGTACATCTCCTCGTACGGCAGCTCGAAGTACTCGCCCAGGCCGGCGGCGATCGGGTGCGACGGCTCGACGACCCACAGGCGCTCCTTCTCGTCCGCCTCGCGCCACTTCAGCGAGCAGTTCGTGCCCATCATCCGGCGGAAGATCTTCGAGAAGTGGCCGGAGTGCAGCACGATCAGGCCCATGCCTTCGAGCACGCGGCGCTGCACGCGGTCGACGATCTCGTCGCTGACCTGGCCGTGCGCCTTGTGGCCCCACCACACCAGCACGTCGCAGTCGGCCAGGCGGGCTTCGCTCAGGCCGTGCTCGGGCTGGTCGAGCGTGGCGGTGCCCACTTCCAGCGGCAGAGCGCCGGAGTTCAGGCCGGGCGTGGCGCGCAGGCCGTCGGCGATGACGGCGTGCAGGCCGTCCGGGTACACCGCGCGGATCGCGGCCTCTTCACGCTCGTGCTGGAATTCGTTCCAGACAATGACAGAAATCCTGGTCTTCGACACAATCGTCCTCAGTCAACGGGTCGGATGGATCGGGGCCGCCGCGGGCATCCGCCCCCGCTGCCATGCGGCTGCAGCGGGGGTGGCACCGACGAACGGTGGGCAAGCGCTGCAAGCTTAGGCGCCGCCCGACGGGCGGGGAAGCGCGAGCGCTGCGACAAAACTGCAAACGATGCGAAAAATCCGGGAAGGTCCGTCGGAGCCCGAGCTGGCGCGCGAGATGCGGGCGCAGCTCGCCGCCTTCCTGCGCCGCAGCGCCGCGGGCGATCTGGCGCTGCGGCTGCCGGTGGCGCCGCGCGAGCTGGCGTCGCGCGCCGACGGGCATTTCCACCTCGCGCCGGAACTGTTCCTGCAGGGGGCCGGCTGGACCGACTTCCGCTTTCCCGACGCGACGCTGCGGCTCGACGCCGGCGAGGCGCTCGTGCTGCCGCCGCGCCTGCCGCACGCCGAACGCGTGGGCGGCGGCGAGGGCGACACCGCGTTCCGCAACATCGTCGTCTACGCCGATGGGCCGACGCTCAGCTGCCACCTGGCGCACGAGGTGGCGCCAGGCCGCCCCGGCATCCGCCACCTGGAGGCGCGCCAGCACGCGCAGGCGGCCCGCATCCACGACTGGCTGGCGGACGCGGCGCGCCTCGGGCCGGCCGCGCGCGAGGGCACGGACGCCTCGGCGCCCGATGCCGCCTGGGCGGCCGCGCAGGCCCACGCCCTGTTGTGCGCCGCCACCGCCGGCGTGCTGCGCGCGCTCGACGACGCGGACGCGCTCGAACGCCCCGAGCCGGCGCTCGTCGCACGCGTACGGGTGATGGTCGAGAACCAGCTCGGTGACCAGGAACTCAGCGTGCGCGGCCTGGCGGAGCAATCCGGCTGCACCGCCGACTACCTGTCGCATGTGTTCAGCCAGGCGACCGGCGAGCACCTGGTCGGCTTCGTCAACCGGCAGCGCATGGAGCGCGCGGTGCGGCTGCTGCGCGACACCGGCCTGGCGGTCAAGGAGATCGCGTGGGCGTGCGGCTTCGCGGCGCCCAGCTACTTCATCCGCACCTTCCGCGCGCACCACGGCATGACGCCGAAGGCCTGGCGTGCGGCGCACGCCGGGCCGGCCTGAACCTGCGACCCCGTTCGATGCCGCCGCTTCGACTTCAGGCGGCGCCGCCGCCGGCCGATATCGACCCGACACCCGGCAAACGGGACGCACAACACGAGAGGCAACGGGTGAGCGACCACAAGGCGGACCGCAAGGCGAATCACATGTCGGACGGCGGGCCCGGCGACACGGACGACACCGCCGCGCCCGGGCGCACGGCCAACTCTGACGACATGGACCTGCTGGCCCCGCGGCCACGCCGGCGCCCGCCGGTGCAGGCACCGCGCTGGGACTACACGCCGATGTACCGCGTGGTCGAGGTCTTCCGCGACGGCTCGGGCATGGTGCGCAAGGAAGGCCGGATCTGGCATCCGAACCTCGACCTGGTGCGGCGCTTCGGCCGCGCGGTGGCGTCCAACGCGGCGGCGCAGAAGGTCGTCGTCGCCGACTCGTCCGGCGCGGTCGTCGAGAACCTGCCGGTCGCCGGCGAGGTCAGCCGCCGGCCGCACTGGGTCGGCTGGACCGAGATCCCGCTGCCGCCGCGGCCCCCGCGCGCCGGCCGCCCCGCGCCGTCGCGCCCGCTGCGGCTGCCGACGCTGCCGGTGCCGGCGGCCGAACCGGTCCCTGCTCCACAGCCGGCCTCGAACCCGCCTCCCGAACAACCTTCAAGGCAGCCGCCGCGCCTCACGCCCCTCCACGAACCGGCGGACGACCAGGTCCCCGACGTGTCCATCCGCCTGCCCTGAAGTCAGGCTGTCCACGCCCTGGGAACGGGCGCCGACCGCGTCCGATTTGCGCTGGATCAAGCGCGCTTCGTCGATGGCATGAAGCCATGCAGGATTTGCATGACCCCCAGGATTGCGGTGGTTACGGCGCCATTACACTCGTTTGACAATGACTTTTCAGCCTGCTCCGGCACACATCGCCGCAGGGCATGAAACTCGCTTGTAACTCCTGGCCGCCACCCCTGGCCGGGACGTGCAGGGTGGCTCCCGCGGAATTCGGCAAGGGTTGCCGCAGCTCCGGTCACCGGACCCCGACCTGACAGCCCTTCCCCAATCCCGCCTCGTTCGTCTTTCGTTTTTCGTCGCCGTCATTCTCGTCTCCGTCTTCCCGAAACTTCAGACAGGAACCGCCATGAACCGTCCCGTGATGGAAGGGCTGCGCCTCAACACGCCCGCCTATGTCCGCCATGCCCGCCTGATCGGCTGGGTCGCGCAGGTCGCCGCGCTGACCGAGGCGAGCGAGGTCTACTGGTGCGACGGCAGCACCGCCGAATACGACCGGCTGTGCGCGCAGCTGGTCGCGTCGGGCACCTTCCGCAAGCTCAACCCCGAGTTGCGGCCGAACAGCTACCTGGCCTGGAGCAGCGCGAGCGACGTCGCCCGCGTCGAAGACCGCACCTTCATCTGCAGTGAGAAGAAGGAAGACGCCGGCCCGACCAACCACTGGATGGCTCCGGCCGAGATGCGCGCGATCCTGCAGGACGGCCAGGCCGACGGCACGCCGGCGCTGTTCAAGGGCTCGATGCGCGGCCGCACGATGTACGTGGTTCCGTTCAGCATGGGCCCGCTCGGCTCGCCGATCGCGCACATCGGCGTCGAGCTCACCGACAGCCCCTACGTCGCGGTCAACATGAAGATCATGACCCGCATGGGCCGCCCGGTGCTCGAGGTGCTCGGCAGCGACGGGCATTTCGTACCGGCCGTCCACAGCGTCGGCGCGCCGCTCGAACCCGGCCAGAAGGACGTGGCCTGGCCCTGCAACACCACCAAGTACATCGTCCACTACCCCGAGACGCAGGAAATCTGGAGCTACGGCTCCGGCTACGGCGGCAATGCGCTGCTGGGCAAGAAGTGCTTCGCGCTGCGCATCGCCAGCACGATGGGGCGCGACCAGGGCTGGCTCGCCGAACACATGCTGATCCTCGGCGTGACCTCGCCCGAGGGGCGCAAGCACCACGTCGCCGCGGCCTTCCCGAGCGCCTGCGGCAAGACCAACTTCGCGATGCTGATTCCGCCGGCCGGCTTCGACGGCTGGAAGGTCACCACCATCGGTGACGACATCGCGTGGATCAAGCCCAATGCCGACGGCCGCCTGTACGCGATCAACCCCGAAGCGGGCTATTTCGGCGTCGCGCCCGGCACCAACGAGAAGACCAACTTCAACTGCATGGCCAGCCTGAAGCGCGACGTGATCTTCACGAACGTGGCGCTGACCGACGACGGCGACGTCTGGTGGGAAGGCATGACCGACACGCCGCCCGCGCACCTGACCGACTGGCAGGGCCAGGACTGGACGCCGGCGATCGCCCAGGCACAAGCCACCGGCGGCAAGCCGAAACCGGCGGCGCACCCGAATGCGCGATTCACCGTGGCCGCCACCAACAACCCGGCGCTCGACCCGGAGTGGGACAACCCGGCCGGCGTGCCGATCGACGCCTTCATCTTCGGCGGCCGCCGCTCGACCACCGTGCCCCTCGTCACCGAGGCGCGCGACTGGATCGAAGGCGTCTACATGGCCGCCACGATGGGCAGCGAGACCACCGCCGCCGCCGCCGGCGCGCAGGGCGTGGTGCGGCGCGACCCGTTCGCGATGCTGCCCTTCACCGGCTACAACATGAGCGACTACTTCCAGCACTGGTTGTCGCTCGGCCAGCGCCTGCAGGCGGGCGGCGCGACGCTGCCGAAGATCTTCTGCGTCAACTGGTTCCGCAAGGGCGCCGACGGCAAGTTCGTCTGGCCCGGCTACGGCGAGAACATGCGCGTGCTGAAGTGGATGCTCGAGCGCGTCGAGGGCCAGGCCGGCGGCAGCGAGAACGCCTTCGGCGTCTCGCCGAACTACACCGACCTGAGCTGGGCCGGGCTCGACTTCACGCCCGAGCAATACGCCTCGGTCACGAGCATGGACCCGGCCGCCTGGGCCACCGAACTGGGGCTTCACGCGGAGCTGTTCGCGCAACTCGCGTACCACCTGCCCGAGGAGCTGACCGCGACCAAGGCGCGGATCGAATCGCGGATCGCGGCCGGCGGCTGACGCCGCCGCCACGGCGCACGCGCCCCGGCAGCCGCCGGCGCACCTCCGAAGCCCGCCACGCGCGGGCTTCGTCTCGTTCAGCGTCCGCCGCGGCATTCGCCACGCCGTTCGGTTCGCTTCCGGTTTCGCCCGTTGCCCGTCGCGTTCCCACGCTTGGTGCGGCGAATGGCATGCGGCATGCTTCGTTCGCCGAACAACACGGCGACACGCCAGGAGACCGACGATGACGACCTGCCTTCGGACCGAACGGAACTTCCCCTCGCGTCGCACGGCGTGCGCGTTCGCCGCGAGCCTTGCGCTCACGGCATTGTTCGCGGCCGGCCCGGCAGCCGCCGCCTGGCCGGAGAAGACGATCAAGATCGTCGTGCCGTTCCCGCCCGGCGGTGCCAGCGACATCGTCGCCCGGATCATCGGCGAGCAGCTCGCGAAGAAGCTCGGCCAGGCGGTGATCGTCGACAACCGGCCCGGTGCCGGCGGCAGCATCGGCGGCAACGCGGTGGTGGGCGCGCCGCCGGACGGCTACACGCTGCTGCTGACCAACCCGACGCCGATCTCGATCGGCCCGTTCGCGCTGGAGAAGCAGCCTTACGACCCGGTCGAGGCGTTCACGCACATCGTGCAGATCGGGGCGGCGCCGAACGTCATCATGTCCAATCCGAAGTCGGGCCTGAACTCGATCGCCGACATCGTCAAGGAAGCCAAGGCCAAGGGACGGCTCGACTTCGGCAGCGGCGGCCCGGCGTCGATCGGCCACGTGTACGGCGAGATGATGCGGGCGCAGCTCGGCATCAACCTGACGCACGTGCCCTACCGCGGCGGCGCGCCGATGACGACCGACCTGATCGCCGGCATGGTGCCGATGGGCATCGACGTGGTCACCGCCTACGTGCCCTATTTCAAGAGCGGCCAGCTCAAGCCGCTGGCCGTGACCGGCCCGACCCGCTCCGCACTGGTGCCCGATGTGCCGACGATCGTCGAGCTGGGCTATCCGAAGCTGGTGTCGGAGAACTGGTTCGGCATCTCCGGCCCGGCCAAGCTGCCGAAGGAAGTGATCGACCGCGTGCAGGGGGCGACGCACGAGATCCTCGCGCAGCCGGAGATCAAAACGCGGCTCGGCGAGCTGGGCATCGCGGTCAAGACCGGCTCCCAGGCCGACTTCGAGAAGTTCATCAAGGAACAGGTTCAGACGACCGCACCGGTGGTCAAGGCCACCGCGGTGCGGCTCTGACGGCCGGGCCACCGAGCCGTCCGCTCGGCAGCCGAGCCCGGAAGATCACGCCTGGCGGATCAGCTCCGCGCGGGCGCTCGTGCGCGCGACCGACAGCGCCGTGGCGATCCGGCGCAGCACCGGCAACGGTGCGGCGATCGCCTGCAGCAGCAGCGCGGCGGCCGTGCCGAGCAGCCAGGCGGCGGCCGGGGCGGGGCGCTGCGGCGGAACGAGCACGGTGACTTCGGTGTGCGGGGTGTTCATGATTCGGGACTCCGTTGAGCGGGCCCCCCCGCCGATGTTCGGCGCGGCGGGCCGGCAGGTTCAGGCGTGCGACTTCTGCAGCGCTTCTTCGTACAGCGCTTCGTGGCGCGCCGCGGCGGCGTAGAGGTCGGCGGCGTAGCTCGGGTCGGTCAGCGCGTGGCGGGCGGCCACTTCACGGACGGCCTCCGCGTCGCGGGCGGCGTTGCGGGCGCCGGCGGCGTCCACCGTCGCGGCAACGCGACGGCGCGACAACCATGACCACAGGCCGGTGAACGGCGACGGCATCGCGGGTGCATCGGCCGACACGCGATGGCCGGTCGTGGTTTGCGGGTGGAGCAGGAACGGGTTGGTCAACATGGCAAATCCTTTCGCTGGGCGGCCGCGGCGTCGGTTCAGACGGGGCGGTGGCCCGGTGTGGCGGGCCGCTCTTCAGCAGCCCATGTTCGGCATCCTAGGGTAAACCCTGTATATTCCGCAACTCACGTTTGTGAATCACTGATATTTCCAACGCGTATGTTTCGGGGAGGCTCCGAACGCGATGAACTTCCGCACGCTCGACCTGAACCTGCTGCGCGTCTTCGATGCCGTGATGGCTGAGCGCAACCTGACGCGCGCCGCCGACCGCCTGTCGCTGACGCAGCCGGCCGTCAGCAACGCGCTGAAGCGCCTGCGCGACTGGGTCGGCGAGGACCTGGTCACCCGCGAGGCCCACGGCGTGCGCCCGACGCAGCGTGCCGAGACGCTGTGGCCCGAGGTGCGGGCCGCGCTGAGCCAGTTGCGCGGCGCCTTCGAGCCGGGCGAGTTCGATCCCGCGCGCGACGCCGCCACCTTCCGCCTCGCGATGGCCGACGCGACCGCGGCGATGCTGCTGCCCGGCCTGGTCAGCCGCATCGAACAGGTGGGGGCGCGCGCCAACCTGCGCGTGCTGCCGCTCACCGGCCACGACCCGCGCGAACTGCTCGACCGCGGCGACGCCGACATCGCGGTCGGCCACTTCCCGGCGGTGCTGGCGGCGCTGGTCTCCAGCGGCGGCGCGGGTTCGTTGCACCACCAGCGGCTGTACGACAGCGACTACGTGTGCGTGATGCGCCAGGGCCATCCGCTCGCCGGCGCGCCGCTGACGCTGGACGCGTACTGCGAAGCGCATCACCTGATGGTCAGCGTGTCCGGCCACGACCAGGGCTCGGTCGACGACCGGCTGGCCACCCTCGGGCGCTCCCGCCGCATCGTGCTGACGGTCAACCAGTTCTTCACCGCCGGGCGTGTCGTGGCGCAGAGCGACCTGCTGACGGTGCTGCCGGCGCGCTTCGTCGCGTCGACCGGCTGCCAGGAACGGCTGCTGCAGCGCCCGCTGCCGCTCGCGATCCCGCCGGTCCAGATCACCGCGATGTGGCATCTGCGCGACGACCGCGACCAGGCACACCGCTGGCTGCGCGAGCAATTGCGGGACACGGCGCTGGCCGATGTCGGCAGCCCGACGCCGCCGGAGCATCCCGTGCCGCCCGAGCCGCCGCGGCCGCACGGGGTCGGGCACGGCGAACCACCGGGCGAAGCGCGATCGCCGGCCCGCAGGGCGCGACCGCCGGCGGCACGAGCGGCCTGAGAGGCGTCAGGGCGGGACGCGGGCGGGACGAGGGCGGGAGAAGGGCACCCCGCGTCCGGCGTCGTGACCACGGTTCGGCGCGGCTCGGGAGCGGCTCGATCACGCCCCGGCGCCGACCAGACGCCACCTTGACGGCGACCACGCCTTGCGGCATCCTCGCAAAGTGGCCTAGACC
>JBGAMJ010000013.1:0-69903 GCA_044223035.1 Piscinibacter sp. | reverse complement strand
AGCAGCAGCGGCACGATGGCGATGGCCGTGAACTGCGCCTACCGGCGGGACCGCGTCAACGCCGCGCGGCTGATGTTCGTGACCGCCGCCTTCGGCGTGGTGTTCGTCTCGATGCAGGCCTTCGAGTGGAGCAAGCTGATCCACGAAGGCGTGCGCCCCTGGGCCAACCCGATGGGCGCCGCGCAGTTCGGCTCGAGCTTCTTCATGATCACCGGCTTCCACGGGCTGCACGTCAGCGCCGGCGTGATCTACCTCGTGACCGTGGCAGTGCGGCTGCTGCGCGGCCGCTACGAGCACGCGGGCAACTACCAGATCGTCGAGATCGCCGGGCTGTACTGGCACTTCGTCGACCTGGTCTGGGTGTTCATCTTCGCGTTGTTCTACCTGTGGTGAGAGGGTTCCCATGAGTTCCGACACCGGCCAGCAGCATCCGATCAGCCTGTACCTGAAGATCTGGGCGCTGCTGTTCCTGCTCAGCGCGATGTCCTACGGCGTCGACTACTTCCACCTGCACGGCTTGCTGCGTTGGGGCCTGATCCTGCTGTTCATGCTGATGAAGGCCGGCCTGATCGTCGCGGTGTTCATGCACATGGCCTGGGAGCGGCTGGCGCTGATCTGCGCGATCCTGCTGCCGCCGCTGGCCTTGCTGGTGCTCGTCGGGCTGATGGCGGCCGAGGCCGACCACACCTTCGTCACGCGGCTGCTCTTCTTCCGCTAGGGCGGCACCATCGCCACGCCGCTGACCCTGGCCGCAACGCACCCGCGCTGGCGCGAGTACCTGGCGTTGACCAAGCCGCGGGTCGTCGCGCTGATGGCCTTCACCGTCGTCGTCGGCATGCTGCTCGCCACGCCCGGCTTCGTGCCCTGGCCGATCCTGGCCTGGGGCACGCTGGGCATCTCGATGGTGGCCGGCAGCGCCGCCGCGATCAACCACCTGGTGGACCGCCGCGTCGACGGGCTGATGGCACGCACGCGCGCCCGCCCGCTGCCGCGCGGCGCCCTCACCCCGGCCCAGGTCGTCGGCTTCGCCGCGCTGCTCGGCGGCTCCGGCATGGCGCTGCTGCTGAACTTCACCAACCGCCTGTGCGCGGTGTTGACGCTGGCGTCGCTGCTGGGCTACGCCGTGATCTACAGCGTCTACCTGAAGCACGCCACGCCGCACAACATCGTCATCGGCGGGGCGGCCGGCGCCGCGCCGCCGCTGCTGGGCTGGGTGGCGGTCACCGGCGAGATCGACGGCGGTGCGCTGCTGCTGTTCCTGATCATCGTGCTGTGGACGCCGCCGCACTTCTGGGCGCTGGCGATCCACCGCCGCGACGACTACGCCCGCGCCGCCATCCCGATGCTGCCGGTCACGCACGGCATCCCGTTCACCACCCGGCGAATCCGGCAGTACACGCTGGCGCTGTGGGCCGTCAGCCTGCTGCCGGTCGCGATCGGCATGAGCGGCTGGCTGTACCTCGCCTGCGCCGCCGGCCTGGGCGCACGCTTCGTCGGGATGGCCCGCGCGCTGCAACGCGATCCGCGGCTGGGGATGCCGACCTTCCGCTTTTCGATCGTCTACCTGTTCGCGATGTTCGCCGCGCTGCTGGCCGACCACTACCTGGTCGGGTCCGCCAGCGGCGGCGCCGGAATCCCGTGGATTTCACGACTTTGAAGTCCGCCTGGAGGCGCCCGTCCGGCGCGCGACGAAGACCGGAAGCCTCCGCCAATCCACCACCACGATCCTCCGGGTCATCCTGCCGTTCGTGCCGGACCCGCAGGGCATGGCGACTCTGATCGGCTTCGGCGGTGCCGGCCCGCGCCGTCAGCGCCGCGCACTCCGGCCGCACCCGCAGTTGCAGGCAGAGCCGCCGCTGCGACAGCTACTGCAGCACATTGCCGTGCACGTCCTCGCTCGTCAGCAGCTTGACCGAGACCGGCTTCACGTTCCAGATGCGCGCCGCGTATTCGCTGATCGAGCGGTCCGACGAGAACATGCCGGAGCGTGCCGTGTTGAGGATGGACATGCGGGCCCAGCGCTCCGGGTCGCGGTAGGCCTCGTCGACACGCTGCTGGCACTCGACGTACGAATCGAAGTCGGGCAGCAGCATGTACGGGTCGTGGTGGATCAGCCCGTCGAGCAGCGGGCGGAAGACGTTCGTGTCGCCGTGGCTGAAGTGGCCGCTGCCGATCAGGTCCAGCACGCCGCGCAGCCGCGCATTGCGCTCGAGCCACTCGCGTGGCCGGTAGCCCTCCGCCCACAACGCTTCGACCTGCTCGACCGTCATGCCGAAGAGGAAGAAGTTGTCGGCGCCGACCGCATCGCGGATCTCGACGTTCGCACCGTCCAGCGTGCCGACGGTCAGTGCGCCGTTCATCGTGAACTTCATGTTGCCGGTGCCCGAGGCTTCCTTGCCCGCGGTCGAGATCTGCTCCGAGACCTCGGCGGCCGGATACACGTCGTGCCCGGCGCTGACATTGAAGTTCGGCAGGAAAATCACCTTGAGCAGCCCGCGCACCGCCGGATCGTTGTTGACCACCGAGGCGACCGAGGTGATCAGCTTGATGATCAGCTTGGCCGCGCGGTAGCCCGGCGCCGCCTTGCCGCCGAACACGAAGGTGCGCGGCGCGATCATCAGCGACGGGTCGGAGCGCAGGCGCTGGTACAGGTCGACCACCTGCAGCATGCACAGGTGCTGGCGCTTGTACTCGTGGATGCGCTTGACCTGGATGTCGAAGATCGAGTCCGGATCGGCGCTGATGCCGGTGGCGCGCAGCATGCGCGAGGCCAGCGTCTGCTTGTTCTCACGCTTGATCTCGCGCCACTTCGCGCGGAACGCGGCATCCTCGGCCAGCGGTTCCAGCCGCTGCAGCTGTTCGAGGTCGCTCAGCCAGCCGTCGCCGATCGCGTCGTTGATCAGCGAGGTCAGGCGCGGGTTGCTCAGCGCGACGAATCGCCGCGGCGTGACGCCGTTGGTCACGTTGGTGAACTTCTTCGGCCACAGCGCGTGGAAGTCGCGCAGCACGTCGCGTTCGAGCAGTTCGGAGTGGAGCGCGGCCACGCCGTTGATGGTGTGGCTGCCGACGCAGGCGAGGTGGGCCATGCGCACATAGCGCTCGCCGTGCTCGTCGATCAGCGACAGCCGCGCCAGCAGCGCGTCGTCGCCCGGGAACTGGCCGCGCACCTCCTCCAGGAAGCCGGCGTTGATCTCGAAGATGATCTCCAGGTGCCGCGGCAGCACGCTCTGGAACAGCGGCAGCGGCCAGCGCTCGAGCGCCTCCGGCAGCAGCGTGTGGTTGGTGTAGCCGAAGGTGCGGCGGGTGATGTCCCAGGCCTCGGCCCACTCGAGCTGGTGCTCGTCGACCAGCAGCCGCATCAGTTCGGCCACCGCGATCGCCGGGTGGGTGTCGTTGAGCTGGATCGCGAACTTCTCGTGGAACCCCGTCAGCGGCAGCTTCTGGATGCGCATGATGCGCAGCATGTCCTGCAGCGAGCAGGAGACGAAGAAGTACTGCTGCTCCAGCCGCAGTTGCTTGCCCTGGATCGTCTCGTCGTTCGGATACAGGATCTTGGTGATGTTCTCCAGCACCGTCTTGCGGTTGACCGCGCCGAAGTAGTCGCCGCGGTTGAAGCAGTCGAGGTCGAAGGCTTCCGGCGCCTCGGCGCGCCACAAGCGCAGCGTGTTGGCGGTGTTGGTCTGGTAGCCGAGGATTGGCGTGTCGTAGGGAATGCCGTTGACCACCCGCTCCGGCAGCCAGCGTACGCGCTCCCGGCCGGCGGCGTCGTGCCAGCGCTCGGTGCGCCCGCCGAGCCGGACCTCGACCGTCCACTCCGGGCGCATCAGTTCCCACGGGTTGCCGTAGCGCAGCCAGCGGTCGGTCTTCTCGGTCTGCCAGCCGTCCTGCAGCTCCTGCTGGAAGATGCCGTGCTCGTAGCGGATGCCGTAGCCGAGCGCCGGCAGGCCCAGCGTGGCCATCGAGTCGATGTAGCAGGCCGCCAGCCGGCCGAGACCGCCGTTGCCCAGGCCCGGCTCGACCTCCGCCGCGAGCATCTCGTCGAGGTCCAGGCCCAGTTCCGTCACCGCTTCCCGCACCGCCGGCATGATCCCGAGATTGATCAGGTTATTGCCCAGGTGCGGCCCCATCAGGAACTCGGCCGAAAGATAGGCGATGGTGCGGGCGCCCTGTTGCGTGTAGGCCGCCGCGGTGCTGATCCAGCGCTGCAGCATGCGGTCGCGCACCACGTGGGCGAGCGCAAGGTGGTAGTCGGTGCGGCTGGCCAGCGCCGGAAACTTGCCCTGCACGTAGAACAGGTTGTCGAGGAAGGCCCGCTTGAGCGCCGCCTGGCTCAAACCGGTGCGGTCCTCTTCAATACGGTGCGGAACGACGGAAGGCGATGGGCGGGTGTTGGCTTTGCTCACTAGGATGTCTCCGCGGTCGAGTCGGGAACATGTCACTGCAAGAATCGCGCCCCAGCATGGTGTGGGGTGCCCGAAGCGGCGCCACGCTACCGCCCGTGCGCCGCGCCACCGCGCGCCAGCCACGCGCGCCCGAGCCGGTACTCGAGCACCGCGGCCAACCCCATCAGCGAGGCGCCGACGACGATGCGCTGGCCATCGTCCAGCGCCTGGGTGGCACCCCAGAACCCGCCGAGCGCGAGCAGCCGGAACAGGCCCAGTGCGGCTTCACGCGCCACGATGCGATCGCCGACGGCACCGCGGATGTCCAGGGCGCGCTGGTTGAGCACGTGCTCGCTGGCCATCCAGAACGGCGCCACCATCGATTGCAGCAGCAGGTGCAGCACGAAGATCGCCGGCCACGCGACGCTCGCGCCGAGCAGCCCTGCTGCCATGACGACGCCGACGCAGGCGCCGAGCATCCAGCCGTCGCGGTTGCCGCCGTGACGCAGGCCGCGGGCCGCGCGCAGCGCGACCGCGCCGACCAGCGTGGCGGCGCTGGCGGCCCAGCCGTAGTGGCTGGCGCCCTCCAGCGACCGCACGGCGCCGTTGGCGGTGAGCACCAGGCCGACGCCCAGCAGCCCCGATTCGAGAAAGAACAGCGGCAGACAGGCCAGATACTGGCGCTGGCGGACGACGGCCCAGGGCGCGTGCAGCGCGACCGGGGGCGCCTCCGGCACGCGGCGCCCGGCGAACAGGGCGCCCACCGCCGCCAGCACCGCAAACAGGCGGTACACCGGCATCCGGGCCTCGCCCGAGAACGCGAGCACGACACTCACCACCAGCGTCGTGACCAGCGACACACCGACTGCCAGCGCGATCGCGTGGGCGGCGTAGGCGTCGCGCTCGTCATCGCCCAGCAGGTGCAGTTCCAGGGCATGCCGCGCACCCCAGGTGAGCCCGATGAAGCCGCCGACGGCCAGCGCGAGCACGTCGGGCCGGCCTTCGGCCCACCACAGCAGCGCCGCAGGCAGTGCGAACCCCGCCCGCAAGAGCCGCCGGCCACTCAGGCGCAGCCGCGGCCCGAAGGCATAGGACAGCACGATGCACAGAGCGATCGCCGTCAGCATGATGGCCGCGTAGCGCGTCGTCGCGGCAGCGCCATGCTGCGCCTGCACGAACACCCCGGCGAAGCCGCCGATCGCACTGACAGCCGCCTGCAGCGCGATGAACGGGCGCATGCGGCGCTCGAAATCGCCTGGGTGCTGGGCCATGGGCGGCGATGGTAGCGGGGCGTCGTCGGCAGGATGCCGGGTGCTCGGCCCGCTTGGGCAACGTTAAGATTCGCGGTTCCTCGAACTGCGGAGTCCTACGTGATCCTGACGACCTTGAAGCATTGGAGACTTCTGTCCGTCGCCCTGGCCGGCACGCTGGGGCTGGGCGCTGCCGGGGCGGCGGACCTGCGGATCGGCGTGGCCGAGGCCTTGTCGGGCGGCGCCGCGCAGTACGGCGCGAGCATCCGCAACGGATTCCAGCTCGCGGCGGAGCAGATCAATGCGGCCGGCGGCGTGGGCGGCGACAAGTTCGCGCTCGTCATCGAGGACGAGCAGGGCAAGAAGGAAGAGGCGATCAACGCGTTCAAGAAGCTGATCTTCCAGGACAAGGTGCTGATGCTGTTCGGGCCGACGCTGTCGAACTCGGCGCAGGCCGCCGATCCGATCGCGCAGGCGGCCAAGATCGTCGTCTTCGGCACCTCGAACACCGCCGACGGGATCACCTCGATCGGCGACTACGTCTTCCGCAACTCGGTCACCGAGGCGGACGTGCTGCCGGTGACGATCCGCACCGCGGTGCGCGAGGCCAAGATCAAGAAGGTGGCGGTGCTCTACGGCAACGACGACGTCTTCACCAAGAGCGGCTACGACAACTTCGTCAAGGCGCTGGACAACCTCAAGATCCCGGTCACGACGACCGAGACCTTCGCGAAGGGCGACGTCGACTTCAAGGCCCAGCTCACCAAGATCAAGGCCACCAACCCCGACGCGCTCGTGCTGTCGGCGCTGCTGGCCGAGGGCGCGCCGATCATGGTTCAGGCACGCCAGCTCGGGTTGAACGTGCCGGTGATCGGTGGCAACGGCATGAACTCGGTCAAGGTGTTCGACCTGGCCAAGGGTGCGTCCGACAACCTGTGGATCGGCAGCCCGTGGTCGATCGAGAACCGCGCGCCGGTCAACAACAGCTTCATCGTCGCCTACACGCAGAAGTTCAAGTCCGCGCCCGACCAGTTCGCCGCACAGGCCTTCGACGCCCTGCACATTGCGGCCGCGGCGATCAAGAAGATCAAGCTCAGCGGCGATCTCGCGAAGGACCGCACGGCGCTGCGCGATGCGCTGCCGTCCGTCAAGTGGAACGGCGCGACCGGCGACTTCGCATTCCGCCGCGCCAACGACAAGAGCGGCAAGCCGGCCGGCTACGACGCCGACCAGCTGCCCATCGTCAGCGTCACGCGCGGCGTGCGCTACGAGATCGTGAAGTAGCCTGCCCGGGTGCCGCGGGCCCGCGCACGGGGCCGCGGCCCGGGTTCCGCACCGCTTCGCACCCACCCCGCCATGCTGGCCCAGCAGCTCTTCAACGCCTTGTCGCTCGGGGGCGTCTACGCGCTCTTCGCGCTCGGATTCACGCTCGTGTTCGGCGTGCTCGGCGTGATCAACCTGTCGCACGGCGCGGTGTTCATGCTCGGCGCCTACGCGGCACTGCAGGCCGCGACGCTGCTGCACTTTCCGCTCTGGGCGGCGCTCGCCTTCGCCTTCGTGTTCTCGGGGCTGGTGGGCCTGCTGGTCGATGTCCTGGTGCTGCGGCCGCTGCGCGCGCGCGGTGCACCGCACCTGATCCCGATGATCGCCACGATCGGCCTGGGCATCGCGCTGAACAGCCTGGCGCAGGGCCTGTTCGGCGCCGAGAACCGGCGCTTTCCGCCCGAGCTGCTGCCCCAGGAGACGCTGCACCTGGCCGGCCTGGACGTGACCGCGCTCGAACTCGGCATCGTGCTGCTGTCGTTCGCGCTGATGACGGTGCTGCTGCTGACGCTGAAGAAGACGCAGCTCGGGCGGGCGCTGCGCGCGATCGCCGAGTCGCCCAAGGCGGCGCTGCTGCTGGGCATCGACGTCGAGGGCCTGTTCATGCTGACCTCGTTCGCCGCCGCCGGGCTGGGCGGCGTGGCCGGGGTGCTGATCGGCCTGTACTCGAACGCGCTGTTCCCGCTGATGGGGCAGCCGGTGCTGCACAAGGGCATCGCGGTGATCATCCTGGGCGGCATGGGCGACATCCGCGGCGCGATGCTGGCGGGCCTGTTCCTCGGCTTCGCCGAGGTGCTGTCGGTGGCCTACATCGGCTCGACGATGCGCGACGCGGTGGCCTTCGGCCTGCTGTTCCTCGTGTTGCTGGTGCGGCCCAAGGGCCTGTTCGGCAGCCTGCAGGAACGCAAGGTCTGAGCCGATGATGCACAGGGCCCCGGGATGATCGACGCGCTGTCCAACTTCTGGTCGGTCTACAGCAACCTGGTGCTCACCTTGGGCACCAACGCGCTGCTGGCCCTTTCGATCTACCTGACGCTGTCCTGCGGCCTGCTGGCGATGGCCAACGCCGCGTTCATGGGCATCGGCGCCTACGCTTCGGCGCTGCTGACGATGAATGCCGGCGTTCCGTTCCCGCTGGCGATCGCCGGCGGCGTGGCCGCGCCCGCACTGGTGGCCTGGGTCATCGGCAAGCCCACGCTGCGACTGTCCGGCGTGTACCTGGCGATGGCGACGCTGGCCTTCGGCGAGGTCGTGCGCATCGCGATCCTGAACACCGAATCGCTGACGGGCGGAGCGTTGGGCCTGAACGGCATCCCGCAGCTCACGCAATGGTGGCACGTGCTCGCGGCGCTGCTGCTCGTGCTGTTCGTGCTGGCGCGCCTGCGCGGCAGCAAGGTCGGCCGCGCCTTCGAGGCGATCAAGGAGGACGAGACCGCTGCCGGCCTGATGGGTATCGACGTCAACGCGCACAAGATGCTGGCCTTCGTGCTGGGTGCGGCCCTGGCCGGGCTGGCCGGCACCCTCAACGCGCACCTGACCTTCTTCATCGGCCCCAACGAGTTCGGCTTCGACCGCGGCGTCGAGATCCTGACGATGACGATCCTGGGCGGTATCCACGGCCTGATGGGGCCGGTCATGGGTGCGCTGATCGTGACGCTGCTGCCCGAGCTGCTGCGCAGCCTGCACGACTGGCGGCTGATGGCCAACGGCCTGATCCTGGTGGTGATCGTGCTGTTCCTGCCGCGCGGGCTGTGGGATCCGGCGCGGCTGCGCCGCCTCGCCGGCCGCGGCGCCCGCCCCTGAGCCGCCTGCCATGCTGGAACTGACTTCCGTCTCGCGCCACTTCGGCGGCCTGAAGGTGCTGCAGGACGTGACGCTGAGCGTGCCGCCGGGGCGCATCTTCGGACTCATCGGCCCCAACGGCGCGGGCAAGACGACCGTCTTCAACCTCGTCACCGGCCTGCTCGCGCCGACATCCGGGGAGATTCGCTTCGACGGGCGCAGCCTCGTCGGCCAGCCCACCCACCGCATCACGCAGGCGGGCATCGCACGCACCTTCCAGAACATCCGCGTCTTCAAGGAGATGAGCCTGCTGGACAACGTCGTCGTCGGCATGCACCGGCACCTGCACGCCGGCTGGCCGTCGACGCTGCTGTCGCTGCCGGCTTTCCGCGCCGACGAGCGACGGGCCCGCGAGCGCGCGCGCGAGCTGCTGAGCTGGATGCGGCTGGACCACAAGACCGACGAGCTCGCCGACAACCTGTCCTACGGCGAGCAGCGCAAGCTCGAGCTGGCGCGTGCGCTCGCCACGGAGCCGACGCTGCTACTGCTCGACGAGCCGGTGGCCGGCATGAACAGCGCCGAGAAGACCGAGCTGATGCGCGAGATCGTCAACATCCGCGACCGCGGCTACACGATTTTCATGATCGAGCACGACATGCGCTTCGTGATGGGCCTGTGCGAGCAGATCGCCGTGCTCAACTTCGGCCGCATCATCGCGCTGGGCGGGCCCGAGCAGATCCGCAACGATCCGCAGGTGATCGAAGCCTATCTCGGCCGCGACGACGAGGACGAGCCGGACGCCGCGGCGGCGGCCGGAGCCACGGCATGACCCAGGGCCTGCTGTCGGTCCAGGACCTGGCCGTGAACTACGGCCACATCGAGGCAGTCAAGGGCATCAGCCTGGAACTGCAGGCGGGCCAGATCACCGCCCTGGTGGGCGCCAACGGCGCCGGCAAGTCGACCACGCTGATGGCGCTGTCGGGGCTGGTGCCCAAGGCGTCGGGCCGCGTGCTCTTCGAGGGGCGCGACATCGGCCGCCTGGCCCCGCACAAGATCGTGTCCGCCGGCGTCGTTCAGGTGGCCGAAGGGCGGGCGACGCTGACGACGCTGAGCGTGCGCGAGAACCTCGAGCTCGGCGCCTACACACGGCGCGACAGCGCCGGCGAGCGCGCGCGCGACCTGGAGCGCGTCTATACGCTGTTCCCGCGTCTGAAGGAGCGCGAGGCCGGCCTCGCCGGCAACCTCTCGGGCGGCGAGCAGCAGATGCTCGCCATCGGCCGCGCGCTGATGGCGCGCCCGCGCGTGCTGCTGCTCGACGAGCCCTCGATGGGGCTCGCGCCGATCGTCGTGCAAGGCATCTTTCGCACGCTGCGCGAGATCAACGCCCAGGGGCTGACGATCTTCCTGGTCGAGCAGAACGTGCGGCAGGCGCTGAAGATCGCCCACCGCGGCTACGTGCTGGAGACCGGGCGCATCGTGCTCGAAGGCAGCGGCTCGGGCCTGCTGGCCGAGCCGCGCGTGCAGGAAGCCTACCTGGGCGCCTGATACAGGCCGCTGACCAGCACGGGCTTGAACCTGCGCGCCGTCGTGGGTTCGGTGCCCCGCATGAACACGCCGTCGACGACGACTACCGCTGCATCGTAAGCGTTCCGCGAATCCATATTCACCGTCGATCGCAAGGCTGGGAAGCTGGCGGCGTTGAACGACGCGGGGGCCGAGATGACGAAGGAACGAGAGCGAATCGAGAGCTGTCTGGCGGTGGTGGACGCATACGAGGCGTCGGGGCAGAAGGCCAGCGCGTGGGCGGCGGCCCATGGCGTGGGGCTGCGCGACCTGGCGAGTTGGTGCGGGCACGCAAGGCGTTGGCGTGCGCGGCTGCAGGGCGTGACGGGCGAGTCGGCGGCGCGAGAGGCGCCGGCGGGATTCGTGGCCGCTGCGCTGGCGGCGAGTACGGCGGAGGTGCGCGTGGAGGCGCGTGCGGCATCGGTCAGCGGTGAGCGTCCGGCCACTCCATCTTGACTCGAGTGCGCGTCCGTGATCACCGAGCCGCAGCGGCAGATCCGACGAAGGCGACGCACTCCACGAGGTTGAGGGCGCCCATCAGGAGGTACTTCTCGGCCTCGGTGCGCACGGCAAGCAAGTCGTGGTCGCGGAGGTGGCCGTAGACGAAGGCCAGCAGGTAGCGCTCGCGATGCTCGTCGCAGAACTGCTGGACGACTTGGGTGGCCAGGTCGCCCGGCAACCCTTCGTTGAAGCGCGCACGGGCCGTCAGGCGCTGCAGGCATCCGTCTTGGATGTCCTCGGTGACGATGGGCCACTTGTGCCCGCTGAGCTTCATCGCCTGGAACGTGACGAGCAGGATGTGGATTGGCACCTCCAACTGCACCTTGCCCACCGCCATGCGTGGCAGCACCAGGATCGAGGCGAGCATGTTCGGCTGCTGCAGGAAGATCTCGTCGGCCAGCGCCACCTTCTGTGCCTGGCCCATGCGGTTGACATCGATGGCGGCCTGCACGATCACCGATTGCGTGATCAGTCCCATCTTCAGGCCGGCCGCCAGCGGTGCGGTAGCAGTTCGTCGAGCCGGTGGCTCGGATGCGCGTGGATGCGCACCAGCACGTCGCGCAGGTAGGCCCACGGATCCAGGCCGTTGAGCTTGGCCGACTGCACCAGGCTCATCACCACCGCAGCGCGCTGCCCGGCCAGTGCGCTGCCGGCGAACAGCCAGTTCTTGGCACCCAGCTTCCAGGGCTTGATCTGCCGCTCGATCAGGTTGTTGTCGATGGCCACCGCCCCGTCGTCCAGGTGCAGCGTCAGCGCCTTCCAGGCGTTCAGGCTGTAGTCGATGGCCTCGGCGATCTTGGTGCCGTCCGGCACCTGCGTGCGCTGCAGCTTCAGCCACACCTCGAACTCCTCCCACAGCGGCCGGCTCAGCACCTGACGGGCGTGCCCACGCTCCTCGCAGCCCATCTCGGCGAAGGCCGCCTCGGCCCGGTAGATCCGGGTCCAGCGCAGCATCGCCTCGGTGGCCACCGCGCTGGCACTGTGGCGGCCGCGGCTGAGCTCCTCGAAGCGGCGCCGGGCGTGTGCCGCGCACGCCGCCGACTTGCGCTGCGGGTAGACCTTGGCGTCGAGCACGCCGTTGTAGCCGGCGTACTGGTCGGTGATCAAGGTGCCGTTCCATGCCGGCTCGGGCGATGGCGGCCCCTTGCCGCCGAGGAAGGCCACTCGGGTACTGCGCCCCGCGTCCCAGGCAGAACTCGTAGACCACGCCCGGGTGCGGATCGTGGTGGCTGCGCGCCCAGGCCCAGACGTAGACCTTCTTGGTCTTGCCCGCGCCCGGGTCCAGCAGCGGCAGCGGCGTCTCGTCGGCGTGCAGCACCCGGCAACTGAGGATGAAGCGCCGTTGCAACTCGAACAGCGGCTCCAGCGATGCGCCGCCGGCGCCGCCCCAGGACGCCAGCGTCGAGCGCGGCGTGTGCACGCCCGAGCGGGCGTTGATCGGCGCCTGCCGGTAGTACGGCAGGTGGTCGACGAAGCGGCTGATCAGCGTGTGCGCCACCAGCCCGGCCGCCGGGATGCCACCGTCGACCACGTCCGGCTCGGCCGGCTCCTGGCGCAGCAGCTGGCAGCACCTGCAGGCCCACTTGCCGTAGATGTGCCGGTGCACGAAGAACTTCGCCGGGATGATGTCCAGCTTCTCGCTGACGTCCTCGCCGATGCGCTGCATCGCGCGGCCGCAGTCGGCGTTCGGGCAGGTGGTGTCCTCGGGCTCGTGGCGGTGCTCGACGCGCTCCAGGTGCTCTGGCAGCGCTTGGCGCCGCGGTTTGCGCGGTGGCGCCTTCGGCGTCTTGGGTATCTCGGGCAGGCCGCGCTGCAATTCGGCCAACTGCGCCTGCAGGCTGGCCTCGTCCTCGACCATGGTCTCGGCGAACTGCAGCCGCGAGAGGTTGGCGAGTTGCTCGGAGATCATGGTGTTTCTTGTGAGGAAGACGAGGGGGAGGGTGTGGCGTTCAGCAGGTGGTCGGTGACGCGCGAGGCATCGGGGTGCGTGGCCTGGCCGCGCACGAAGGCGAACCACAGGCCGGTGAGCAGCAGCAGCTTCACCACGAGCAGCACCGCCAGGTGGCGGGCGAGGGTGTTCTTCATGCGATCTCCCATGCGCGCGCGATGATCCACAAGGCGGTGCCGCCGGCCACGAGCGCGAAGGCGCGGCGCAGCTGCCGCAGCGGCAGCCGGCGCGCGAGGTGACGCCCCGCCAGCAGGCCGGCCACCGCGCCGGCCGCGAAGGGCGCGGCGGTGAACGGCGCGATGCTCCCGCGCCAGGCGGCAGCCGCGAAGCCGCTGGCCGCCACCAGCGCGATCACCGTGAGCGAGGTGGCCTGGATGCTGGCGAAGTCGAGGTTGGTGCGGCGCTCCAGCGCCGGCACGATGACGAAGCCGCCGCCGATGCCCAGCAGGCCGCTCATCAGCCCCGACACACCGCCCACCGACGCCAGCACCGCGGCGCAGCGCGGCGTCCAGCTCAGCTGGCGTGCGCCGGGGGCGCGCTGGCAGGCGGGGCTGAGCGTTCCGGGCATGGTGGCGGCCGCAGTGCGCAGCATGCGCCATGAGGTGAACAGCATGAACGCCGCGAAAGCGCTCAGCACGGGCGTGGCGGGCAGGCGCTGCGCCAGCATCACGCCCAGCGGCGCCATCGCCATGCCGGCCGCGCCGATCACCAGCGCCGCGCGGTAGCGCACCACGCCCTCTCGCAAGCCCAGCAGCGCCCCCAGCACCGCGGCCAGCCCCACCGCCGCCAGCGACACCGGCGCGGCCTGCTGCACCGAGAGCCCGGCGCCGAACATCAGCAGCGGCACCGCGATCGCGCCGCCGCCCGCGCCGGTGAGCGCGAGCACCAGGCCCACCAGGGCACCGAGCGAGGCGATCCACAAGGGCTGCGTCATGGCCGGCGGGCTCAGATCGCGTCGAGAGGGATCTTGAGGTAGCGGATGCCGTTGCTTTCCGGCGGCGGCAGGCGCCCGGCGCGCATGTTCACCTGCACCGCGGGCAGCATGAGCACCGGCATCTGCAGCGTGGCGTCGCGCGCGCGGCACATCGAAACGAAAGCCTCCTCGCTCACGCCGGCGTGCACGTGCACGTTGGCATGGCGCTGCTCTTCCACCGTGCTCCAGGCGCGCGGCGTGGCGCCTTCGTCGGGATAGTCGTGGCAGAAGTACAGCCGCGTGTCGCTGGTCAGCGAGAGCAGGAAGTGGATCGAGCGGTACAGCGCATTGGCGTTGCCACCCGGAAAGTCGCAGCGCGCGGTGCCGTAGTCGGGGCGGAACAGGGTGTCGCCGATGAAGGCGGCGGCCGGCCCGCGGCCGCCCTTGACGACGTAGGTGGTGCAGGCGGGCGTGTGGCCCGGCGTGTGCAGCACGCTTACGCGCAGCTCGCCGATGTGGAAGGTCTCGCCATTGGCGAAGAGTCGGTCGCAGGGGCTGCCGTCGGGCTGGAACTCCGGGCCGGCATTGAACAGCCGGCCGAAGGTGGCCTGCACGGTGGTGATGCGGTCGCCGATGCCGATCTTGCCGCCCAGCGCCTGCTGGATGTACGGCGCGGCCGAGAGATGGTCGGCATGCACGTGCGTCTCCAGCAGCCATTGCAGCTGCGCGCCCAGCTCGCGCACGCGGGCGATCAGCCGGTCGGCGCCGGTGGTGGCGGTGCGGCCCGACTTGGGATCGAAATCGAGCACCGTGTCCACCAGCGCGCATTGCCGCGTGGCGGGGTCGAGCACCAGGTGGCTGAAGGTGCCGGTGGCGGCGTCGTGGAACGATTCGACCTGGAGTGCCGTGTCCATCGCTCAGCTCCCGCGTCGCACGGGCAGGCCGTGCGCTGCCCACATGCCGATGCCGCCCTGCAGGTTGGCCACCTGCGTGTAGCCGTGGTGCACCAGGAATTGCGCCGCCTGGAAGCTGCGGCCGCCGCTGGCGCAGGCCAGCACCAGTTGGCGGTCGCGCGGCAGCTCGTGGAAGCGCTGCTGGAACTGGCTCAGCGGCATGGCCACGCAATGCGGGTGGTCGAAGGCCAGGCGCGCGGTCTCGTGCGGCTCGCGCACGTCGATGAGCCAGGCGCCGGCGGCCAGCGCCTCGGCGCATTGCGGAGCTTCGAGTTGCATCGCGCCGCCTCCTTCACTTGTGGTCGATGAGCCGCGTGATGCCGATGGCCTTGAGCACGTACTTCTCGTACACCGGCTCGGAGCTGCCGGTCTTCATCTTGTAGAGGAAGTACTTCTCGAACGCGATCTTGGCCAGGTGCACCCACTTGCCCTTCTTGAACCAGTTCACGTTGCGCGGCGGGATCTGCGGCAGCGCCACGAAGGCGGCGCCGGTGTCGCCCATGTCGGCCAGGCAGATCGCGTTCCAGGTGCCCTTGGCGGTGGGCGGTTCGCCTTTGATCTCGGCCACGATGTTGTGCACGATGGCCGTGACCATCGACTCGATCATGTAGCCCGTCTTGGGTGCGCCGGTGGGCACGGGCGTGGCCTCCACGGGCGGGATGGCCACGCACACGCCGGCGGAGAAGATGTTCTTGTACTTCTTGCTGCGCTGGTGCTCGTCGATCATCACGAAGCCGCGCGGGTTGCACAGGCCTTCCACGCCGGCCACCGCGTCCACGCCCTTGAAGGCGGGCAGCATCATGCTGTACTTGAAGGGCAACTCGTGCTCCTTCTTCACCTGACCCATGTCGTCGAGCTCGGTGACGAACATCCTGCCCGCCTCGACCTTGGTCACCTTGGCGTTGCAGATCCACTTGACGTCGTGATTGCGCAGCTCGGTCTCCAGCATGCCCTTGGAGTCGCCCACGCCGCCCAGGCCCAGGTGGCCGATGTAGGGCTCGGAGGTGACGAAGGTGATGGGCACCTTGTGCTTGAGCTTCCGCTTCTGCAGGTCGCGGCTGAAGATGAACGCGAACTCGTAGGCCGGGCCGAAGCACGAGGCGCCGGGCATCGCGCCGATGATGGCCGGGCCCGGCTCTTCGATGAAGCGCTTGTACTCGGCCAGCGCGTGCTCGGCGTGGTCGGTGGTGCAGATCGATTGCGTGTGGCCGCCCGTCGCCGAGGATGGCCCCGAGCCGGGCACCTCCTCGAAGGCCAGGCGCGGGCCGGTGGTGATGACCAGGTAGTCGTAGGCGACGTGGCTGCCGTCCTTCAGCTCCACCGCGTTGGCCTCGGCGTCGATGCGCGCCGCCGGCTGGCCGATGAACTCGATGCCCTTCTTCTCCAGCGCGGGCTTGATCGGCATGGTGATCGCCTCGCGCTCGCGCCAGCCCACCGCCAGCCAGGGGTTGGAGGGCACGAACTGGAAGTAGTCCACCGAGTTGATCACGGTCAAGCGGTGCTTGGGGCCGAGCGCGGCTTTGAGCTCATAGGCGGCCGGCATGCCGCCGATGCCGGCGCCGAGTACGACGATGTGGGCCATGGTGATGTCTCCTCAGGGTGGATCAGCGCAGCTGTGCATTGGCCTGCTGCAAGGCCGTGTCGTCGAGTTCGCCGGCCATCGCGGCCAGGCGCAGCCGGGCGGTGAGCAAGTGGATGCGGGCCTGCAGCAGCGCCAGTTCGGCGGCTGCCGCGTCGTTCTCGGCATTCAGCAGGTCGAGCGTGGTGCGGTCGCCGGCCTGCAGGCCCACGCGCGTGGCGTCGAGCCGTGTCTGGCTGGCCTGCAGCGCGGCGGCGAGCGCACCCGCCTGGCTTTGGCCCACGGCCAGGTCGAGCCAGGCGGCGCGGGTCTGCTGCGCCACCTGCTGGCGTGCGCGCTCCAGCTCGGCGCGGGCCTTGTCCACGAGGGCGCGGCTCTCGGCGTTCTGCGCGCTGCGCAGCCCGCCGGTGTACAGCGGCACGGCCAGTTGCACGCCGATGGCGGCGTTGCGGCTGGTGTTGCTGGCGATGCCGAAGTCGCCGTCGCCAGAGATCCGTTCGCGCGCGACCTGCGCCACCACGTCCACCGTGGGCGAGAAGGCGGCGCTCGAGGCGCGGGCTTGTGCTTCGGCAGTGTGCAGCTGTGCCTCGGCGAGCTGCAGCCCCGGGTTGCGGCGCTGGGCGCGCGCCAGCCATTCGGGCAGCGTGCCGAGCTCGTCGATGCGCAACTCGCCGGGCAGCGGCAGCGGTGATGGATCGGCCGGCAGGCCGGTGATGTCGGCCAGCGCGCTGCGGGCCAGCTGCAGCTGCGTGTCGGCGGACAGGCGCTCGGCCTGCAGCGCGGCGGCGCGGGCCGTGGCTTCGTGCACGTCGATCACCGGCCGGTCGCCGATGCGGAAGCGGTCGCGTGCCTCGGTGGCCGCCTGGTCCACGGCCTGCTGCTGGCGCTGCAGCAGTCGCAGCCGCTCGGCGGCCAGCGCGGCGTTGAAATAGGCCTCGGTGGTGGCGAGCATCAGCGCCTGCCGCGATTGCGCCCACTCCAACTCCGATGCCTGCGCGGCGATCTCCAGTGCCTGGCTGCGCGCGCTGCGCTCTCGGCTGTACACCGGCTGCTTGAGCACCACGGCATAGCGCGTGGCGGTGCCGCCGGTCACCGAGGTGTCGAAGGCCACGCCGTTGGACTGACCGAAGCCCGGCGCCGAGAACTGCGCGCCGCGGGTGGCGGTTTCGCTCGTGGCGTAGGAGGCCCCGCCTTCGACGAACACGCTGGGCCGCCACAGCGCGCGGGCCTGGGCGCCGCGCGCCGCACCGGCCGCGCGGGCCGCCTGGGCCGCGGCGGCATCGGGCGCATGCTGCTGCGCGCCTTGCCAGGCCTGCACCAGGTCCAGCGCCTGCGCGGCGGGCGCCAGCAGCACGGCGGTGGCCCAGGCGAGCAAGGTGCGGGGGAGCTTCATGGCCGCATCCTTCACGCGCCCAGTTGCTGGCGCACCCAGTTCACGATCTCGTTCGCCGGCATGGCACCAGAGCGGCGCGCCACCTCCTGCCCGCGGTGGAACAGCACCATCGTCGGAATGCTGCGGATGCGGTGCCGCACGCTGACCTTGGGCGAGGCCTCGGTGTCCACTTTCGCAAAGCGCACCTGCGGCAACTGCGCGGCCGCGGCCTCGAACTGCGGCGCCATCATCTTGCAGGGCCCGCACCAGTCGGCCCAGTAGTCCACCAGCACCGGCAGCTCGGTGCCTTCGATGAAGGGAAAGAAGCGCGCGTCGTCCAGCGCCACGGGCTCCGGCGCCATCAGCGCCGAGCCGCAGCGGCCGCACGCGGGCTCATCACCGAGGCGTTCGTCGGGCACGCGGTTCTTGGTGCCGCAGGAAGGACAGACGAGTTGCATGGTGGTCTTCCTTTGATGACGGACGTTCAGTCGTCCAGCCGCGTTGTGCTTCGCCCCGCCCGCGAACTCTGCGCCGCGTGCAGCGGCCGCAGCCCGGCGGCCGCCGCGGATCCGGCTCTGCCGGTCCGCTGGCGACGCCCCCTTGAGGGGGAAGCGCCGCAGGCGCTGCGGGGGTGGTCCATGTCAGCAGCCGGCCTTCACGCCGAGCTTGCGCAGGACGATCTCCAGCGGGCACCAGCGTGTGAACGAGCTCTGCAGCAGGTTCGCGCCCACGAAGGCGGTGAAGCCCAACCACCAGCTGCTCACGTACAGCGGGCTGCCAGGCACGCCCAGCGCGAGCGAGAGCAGGATGAACAGGCCGGCGAACAGGCGGACCAGTTGCCACGAGGTCATGCGTGTGCTCCTTCAGGAGTCGAGGAGGATGAGGAAGGGGAGGCGGGCACCAGCTGCCGCCGGTAGGCCACGAAATACAGCAGCGGGATCACCACCAGCGTGAGCACGGTGCTCACGAAGATGCCGAAGATCAGCGAAATCGCCAACCCGTTGAAGATCGGGTCGTCGAGGATGAAGAGCGCGCCCAGCATCGCGGCCAGGCCGGTCAGCAGGATGGGCTGAGCGCGCGTGGCGGCCGAGCGCACCACCGCTTCCTTCAGCGGCATGCCCTGCGCCACCTGCAGGCGGATGAAGTCCACCAGCAGGATCGAGTTGCGCACGATGATCCCGGCCAGCGCGATCATGCCGATCATGCTGGTGGCGGTGAAGGGCGCGCCCAGCAGCGCGTGGCCCGGCATCACGCCCACAATGGTCAGCGGGATCGGCGCCATGATGATCAGCGGCGTGAGGTACGAGCCGAACTGCGCCACCACCAGCAGGTAGATCAGGATCAGGCCCACCGCATATGCCGCGCCCATGTCGCGGAAGGTCTCGTAGGTGATCTGCCACTCGCCGTCCCACTTGATCGCGTAGTCGCGCCAGGCGTCGGCGGGCTGCCGGATGAAGGTTTCGCCCAAGCTGCCACCGCCCGGCGTTGGGATAGCGGCGAGGGCGCTGCGCATCTTGAACATGCCGTACAGCGGGCTGTCCACCGCGCCGGCCATGTCGCCCACCACGTAGTGCACCGGCAGCCCGTCCTTGTGGAACGCGGGCTGCTCACGCAGCGTGTCGATCACCGTCACCAGCTCACGGACGGGCACGATCTGGCCAGCCGCGCCGCGCACGCCCAGCTGCAGCAGCGTGTTCAGGTCGCCGTGGCTTTCGGCCGGCAGCTGGATCGTGGCGGCCGCGGGGTACTTGCTCTGGTCGTGCAGGTAGGCGGTGGCCTCGCCGGCCAGGCCTGCGCGCAGCGTGCTCACGATCGCGGCCTGCGGCACGCCCAGCAGCGCGGCCTTGCGGCGGTCGACCAGCAGCAGCCTGCGCGACGCGTCGGCGATGCCCGAGGCGTCCACGTCCACCACGCCGGGCGTCTGCTCGAACACATTGCGCACCGCCTGCGCCACCTGGCGCCGGCCCTCGGCCTCCGGCCCGTACACCTCGGCCACGATGGGTGAGAGCACCGGCGGCCCGGGCGGCACCTCCACCACCTTCACGTTGGCGCCGTGGCGGCGGCCGATCTTCTGCAGCGCCGGGCGCAGCCGCGTGGCGATGGCATGGCTCTGCTCGCTGCGCTGGTGCTTGTCGACCAGGTTCACCTGCAGGTCGCCCACCTCACCGCCGGTGCGCAGGTAGTACTGCCGCACCAGGCCGTTGAAGTTGATCGGCGCGGCCGTGCCGGCATAGGCCTGGTAGTCGGTCACCTCCGGCTGGCGCGCGAGGTAGGCGCCCATCTCGCGCAGGGCCGCTCCCGTGCGCTCCACCGGCGTGCCGGCGGGCATGTCCACCACCACCTGGAACTCCGACTTGTTGTCGAAGGGCAGCATCTTCAGCACCACGAGGCCCAGCACCGGCAGCGCGAGGGACAGGGCGATCAGCCCCGCGACGCCGGCGCCCAGCAAGGCCCGGTTGCGCGCGCCGCGCTGGTTGTCGAGCAGAGGGCGGAACACGCGGTCGAACAAGGGGCCGAGCTTCGCGGCCAGGCCCTTGCCTTCAGCATGGCCGTGGCCCGTGTGCTTCATCCACAGCCGCGAGAGCCACGGCGTGACGACGAACGCGATGGCCAGCGAGAGCAGCATGCCCATGCTCGCGTTGATGGGGATGGGGCTCATGTACGGGCCCATCAGCCCCGACACGAAAGCCATCGGCAGCAGCGCCGCGATCACGGTCAGCGTGGCGAGGATGGTGGGGCCGCCCACCTCGTCCACCGCGCGCGGAATGACTTCGACCAGGATGTTTTGCCTCCGGCCGGACGCTTGCGCGTCCTTAACTTGGCCTTTGGCCAAGTCAGCCTGCGCCGAAACATTCATCGCCAGGTGGCGATGAATGTTTTCCACCACCACGATCGCGTCATCGACCAGGATGCCGATCGAGAAGATCAGCGCGAACAACGACACGCGGTTGAGCGTGAAGCCCCAGGCCCAGGAGGCGAAGAGCGTGACCGTGAGCGTGAGGATCACCGCGCTGCCCACGATCGCCGCTTCGCGCCGGCCCAGCGCGATGAACACCAGCGCCACCACCGAGGCGGTGGCGAAGAGCAGCTTCTGGATCAGCTTCATCGCCTTGTCGTTTGCGGTGGCGCCGTAGTTGCGCGTCTCGCGCACCTCCACGCTGGCGGGCACCAGCGTGTTGCGCACGGCCTGCACCCGCTGCATCACCGCGTCGGCCACAGTGATCGCGTTCTCGCCGGGCTTCTTGGTGATGGCGATCGTCACGGCCGGTGCCTCGCCGGCCTTGTCGCCGAACCACGCATAGCGCTGCGGCGGCAGCGGCCCGTCGACCACCCGGGCCACGTCCTGCAGGAACACCGGCTTGCCGCCGCGCACGCTCACCACCAGCTCGCCCACGTCGCGCGCATCGCGCAGGTAGGGGCCGGCCTCCAGCGCCACCGCGCGGTCGCCGCCCAGCAGATCGCCCATCGGCGCACCGAGGTTGGCCGATTGCAGCGCCTGCCGCAGCTCGGCCACGGTGACGCCGGCGCCGGCCATGCGTGCGGGGTCGATCTCCACCCGCACCGCGCGGCCCGGGCCGCCGATCGTGTTGATCTCGCGCGTGCCGGGCACGCGCTTCAGCTCTGCTTCCAGCGTGTGCGCCACCCGCTCCAGGTCGAAGGCGCTGCCCAGCGGGTCTTTCGTGTGCAGCGTGAGCGTGACGATGGGCACGTCGTCGATGCCCTTGGGCTTGATCAGCGGCTCGCCCACGCCCAGGCCCCGGGGCAGCCAGTCGGCGTTGGCGTTCACCGTGTCGTACAGCCGCACCAGCGCCTCGGTGCGCGGCACGCCCACCTTGAACTGCACGGTGACGATCGCCAGCCCCGGCCGCGACACGCTCATCACGTGCTCGGTGCCCGCGATCTGGGACAGCACCTGCTCGGCCGGCACCGCCACCATCTGCTCCACGTCCTTCACCGAGGCGCCGGGAAACGGGATCAGCACGTTGGCCATGGTCACGTTGATCTGCGGCTCCTCCTCGCGCGGCGTGACCAGTACCGCGAACACGCCCAGCAGCAGCGCCACCAGCGCCAGCAGCGGCGTGATCTGCGCGGCCTGGAAGTAGCGCGCGATGCGGCCGGAGATGCCCATCGGTTCCATCAGCGCACCCGGGCCGCGGCCTGCGGATCCAGCGCCACGCGCTCGCCGGCGGCCAGCCCGGCGAGCACCTCCACCTGCTCGCCGCTCGCGCGGCCCAGGCGCACCTGGCGCAGCAGCGGCTTGCCGTCGGGCGCCACCACGTACACCGCGGTCAGCTCGGCCCGGCGCACCACCACGGCGGCCGGCACGGCCAGGCGCGGCGCCTCGCCGGCACCGCCCGGCAGCCAGGCGCGGGCGAACATGCCGGGGCTGGCATTCAGGCCCGCGGGCAGGTCCAGCCGCAGCTCCTGCGTGTGGGTGGCCGGGTCCACCGAGGGCATCAGCTGCCAGTGCGTGGGCGCGATCCGCGCCGGCGCCGCGCCAGGCAGCTCCACCTGCGGCATGGGTTGCGGCGCCGCGGGCGATCCCGGTGGCGATGCAGTTTGCGGCTCGATGGGCGTGCCCAGCCGCGCGGCAGCCGTCTGCGGCACCGCGGCGCTCACGCGCAAGGCGGCGGGGTCGTACACCGTCAGCAGCGGGCGGCCCGGCATGGCCATGTCGCCCAGCACCACCGACACCTCCGACACCACGCCCGCGTAGGGCGCCTTCACCACGTAGAAGCCGGATTGCGTGCGCATGGCGCCGGCCTCGGCCAGCTGCGCGGCGGCGCCGGCCTGGGCGGCCTTGTACTGCGCCTCGGCGCGGTCCAGCGCGGCCTGGCTGATGTAGTGCTTCTGGAAGAGAAGCTTCTGGCGCTCGAACTCCTTGGTGGCGGCCTCCTGCGCGGCGCGCGCGGCCTGCACCTGCGCGGCGGCGGCGCCGGCCTGCTGCTCGGCCGCGCGCGCGTCGAGCCGCAGCAGCACCTGGCCGGTCTTCACCCGCTCGCCGGCCTTGACGTCGAGCGCCACCACCGCGCCGGGCACCTGCGCGGCCAGCACGGTCTGCCGCACCGCCTGCACCACGCCGTCGAAGGCGGTGGCGCCGGCAGCGGAGGAAGCGGCCACCGGTGCGGTGGCCAGTGGGGCGTCGGCGGCCAGCGAGGGCACGGCGCCTGCCAGGGCAAAGGCCAGCGCCGCGGCGGCCGCAAGGGTGGCGCCGGCCGCGGCGAGCGCGTGGGTTGCTTGGTTCATCCGTTGCATGCGGGGCTGTGACATCGGTTCGATGTGTTGTAGTATTTAGCTAGATAGGTAAACAGTCAAGTAGCTACTTGATCAGCTTTTTTCAAGGCGGCTCGCGATGAGGCATGATTCCGCTTCGACCACTCCCTCGTGTCCGAGCATGGAAGGCTTGCCCCCGGAGGCGCTGAACCAGGTGGCGGCGTACTTCCAGGCGCTGTCGGAGCCGACGCGCCTGCAGATCCTCAACCTGCTGCGCAGCGGCGAGCGCAACGTGGGCGAGCTGGCCCAAGCCACGGGCTACACCTCGGCCAACATCTCGCGCCACCTGGCGCTGCTGATGCAGCACGGCCTGGTGGAGCGCGAAAGCCGTGGCACCGCCGTGTACTACCGCATCGCCGACGCGTCGGTGTATGCGCTGTGCGACCTGGTCTGCGGCAGCATCGCGCGCCAGCTGGAGCGCGCGGCCGGCGACCACCGCGCCTTCGTGCGCAGCGTACAGCCGGCGGTCAAGCGGGGGCGGAGCAAGGCCTGAGCAGCGGTCCATCCGGCGGATATTGACGTGGCCGCGCCTGCGAGTCTTGAGCGTTCTCAAGGCACCGACCGACCCGCGTAGCGCGTGAAGCCGAGCCGGGCAACGAACGACTATGAGGCAGCTTGGATTTGGCCTGCAGGGCCGAGACGACCACAAGACCAGAGTGCCGGGGACCGGACCGTCGCCAACGGCCGCTCCTGGCCGGAACTGACAGTTCGCTTCGGTGCCAGATAGCCGACCTTCAGGGCAGCCGTGTCGGCAGCGGTGCGAACGCCGTCTAAAAGCAGCGGTATGAACTCGACAAGAAGACCAAGGAGTTGATCGCCCTGGCCTTGAGCGTGGCGGTGCGCTGCGACCCGTGCATCGGCTTTCACACCCAGGCGCTGGCCAAGCTGGGAGCCACTCGCCAGGAGGTCCACGAAACCCTCGGCGTGGCTGTCTACATGGGTGGCGGGCCGTCACTCATGTATGCCGCCAGCGCCATCAAGGCCTTCGACAAGTTCGCCGGCACGCCTAAGAGCTGACCGATGCAGCCTGGCCGCCGCCCTCAGGCGGGCGGCTCCTGGTCGATGTCGCGCAGCTTGCGATACAGCGAGCGTTCGCTGATGCCGAGCTTTCGTGCCAGTTCGGCGCGGCTGCCGCGGTGAGCCTTGAGCTGGGCCTGCAAAGCTGCGCGCTCCACGCTTCGCAGCGACGCGTCGGTTGCCGACGCGGCCAGGCTTTCGGGCGATGCTGGGCCTGAGGCGCGCCTGGCGGAAGCGGGCTCATCGGAGCCCAGGGCGCGCTCCACATGCACGGGCTCGATGCTGGCGCCATCGGCCAGCAGGGCGGCACGCTCCAGCACATTGCGCAGCTCCCGCACATTGCCCGGGAACGCATGGCGCTGCAGCACCGCCAGTGCGCCGGTGGACAGTGACATCCGGCGCTGCGGCGCCACCCGTGCCAGCAAGGCCACCGCCAGCAAAGGGATGTCTTCGACACGGTCCCGCAAAGCGGGGAGCGTGATCGGGAACGTGCTCAGCCGGTAGTAGAGATCCTCGCGGAAGCGCCCCTCGGCGACCATCCTCTTCAGGTCCCGGTGCGTCGCTGCCACCACGCGCACATCGGTGCGCCGCAGCTCGGTGCTGCCCACGCGGCGGTAGGTGCCGCTCTCCAGCAGCCGCAGCAGCTTCACCTGCATCGGCAGCGGAATGTCGCCCACCTCGTCCAGGAACAAGGTGCCGCCGCTGGCGGCCTCCACCAGTCCGGGCTTGCTGGTGTTGGCGCCCGTGAAGGCACCGCGTTCGTGGCCGAAGAGTTCGCTCTCGAACAAGGTCTCCGGCAGGCTGGCGCAGTCGACCACCACCAGGGCATTGGCGGCTCGCGGGCTGGCTTCATGCACGGCCTGCGCCAACAGTTCCTTGCCGGTGCCCGACTCACCCAGCAGCAGCACGCTGGCCTGCGACGGTCCGACGCGCGACACCAGTTCCAGCATGCGCTGAAAGGCCGGCGAGCGCCCGATCAGGCCCTGCGCTGCCGGCTGGCCCTGCGCCACGCGCAAGGGCTCCATCTTTTCGATGAAGTAGGCCTGCTCACCACGCCCGTCGCGCAGTGGCACGAGTTCGATGTTGACGTAGGACTCGCCCTGCGGCGTGTGATGCAGGTGCAGCACGCGCTCGCGCTGCCCCGACTCGCGCGAGCGGGCCAGCGGACAGCTCTCGCCCGCCTGGTCACAAGGCAGGCTGAAGTGGTGCGACACCTCGTAGCAGGTGCGCCCGACCACCGAGGCCTGCGGGCTGAACTGGCGCCGGTAGGCGGCGTTGGCCGCGATGATGCGGTACTGGCTGTCGAACAGGATGTGCGGCTCAGGAAGGCCTTCCAGGTACGACACCAGTTCGGGCAGGACGGTGGCCATGCGTCAGGGCCTCGGCAAAGCCAGTCGGTGGATCACGCCGCGCCCTCGGCCAGCAAGGCCTGGCGCAAGGCGGCGCGGTCGAGCAACGCACTGCGCCCCGGGGCCAGGGTGAGCACGCCTTCGCGACGCAGGGCGCTGACCAGACGGCTGGCCGTTTCCACTGTCATGTCCAGCATCGCCCCGATCTCCTCGCGGCGCGGCAACCAGATGGTGCTGTCGGGGCCTGCGTGTTCGCCCAGACGCCTCAGCAGGTGCAGCAGCCTGCGCCGCACCGGTCCCGTGGACAGGTCCGACACCCAGGCTTCGGCAGCATCCAGCGCCCCCTGCCAGCGCAGCATCAGTTCGCGCGGCAGCGCGTCGCGGCCTTGGGTCAGCTGATCGACCAGGGCGCGCGGTATGCGGCACAGATGGACCTCTGTGCAGGCGATGGCGTCATCGGCGTAGGGACGTTGAAGCAGCGCTTCCTGGCCGATCAGATCGCCGCGGCCGGCAATGCGCACGATGCGGCGATCGCCGTGTTCGCTGCTGCGTTCGAAGCGCACCAGGCCCTCGCGGATCGTGAACACCGCCAGCCCAGCCGTGCCGCGGTCATACACCGTGGCGTCGGGCCCGAGGGTCAGCGTGGCGATCTGGGTATGGATGCGGTCCAGCCCCGCATCGTCCAGCACGCCGAAGATTGCCGTGCTGCGCACCTCGCAGGCGGCGCAGGCCCGCGCCTGGGGATGGGCCCCGTCCTGACAATAGATCGGTATGGTCTGCATGGGTGCCGATGAAGATGACGGGCTCAAGTCCAGGGGAGGAGTCAGGACCCCGGTCCAGCGGCAGGCTTCACCATCGGCCATCCCCGGCGCGCCCACTCGCTCATGCCGCCGTTCACATAGCGCACGTGGGCGTAGCCCCGTTCACGCAGTGCCCGCAGAGTCGCGCTCGATCGGTTCTGCGTGTTGCAGATCAGCAGCACCGGCTGGTCCGCACGGGTCGGGATCTCATGGCCCCTTTGGTTCAACTGCCGCATCGGCAGCAGCTTGGCGCCCGCTGCAACGCCGCCGGTGGCATGTTCCTCGGGCTCCCGGATGTCGATCAGCACCGCGCGCCCGGCCTCGTGCTCAGCCCGGGCCGTCTCCAGACTCACAGCGTCCGTCGAAGCCTCGGTCTGGCCGCATCCCGCCAGCGCCGCTGCCAGCAGCGTCACCGCCGCTCGATGCATCCACTCGCGACGATGCTGGCAACAGGTGACTTGGCGCGGTGGTGGGTGTGTCGGGAAATGGAGGTCCATGTGGGCAGTGTCGGTGTATGCGGTCGCAATCCTGGATAGCGGGCGTCGTGTCGAAGTCTCGCGTCATCCGCTCGACGGCAATTAATCCATTCTGCATATAAGCGTCGACTGAAGTCCAAAGCCCGCCGCCGCTCGATCCAACTGCCATTCTGGCAGTTCGCCGCCAATCTGGCATAGCCCGTGCTGAGCCGGCTTGGCAGTGCCGGCGACTTTGGCGCTGCAAGTTCTTGATTTCAAACAACTCTTTGCCTGCCATTCGGGTGGCATGCGTCTTGATACCTATTAGGGTATGAAGGCCGCCCAGGACCGTCTCGTCCGCCACCTCGTCATCACCGTCGCGCTGAAGCTCGTGGTGCTGACCGGGCTCTGGTGGGCCTTCGTGCGAGACGAACGGGTCGGCGTCGATGCCGATCGTGCCGCTGCCCATCTGGGCGCCGTTGTCGACGCCCGTCCCCTGTCATCGGCCCCTGTCAGCCCAAGAAGCGGAGCACAACCTTGATTTCGGAACAACTCGTCGACCTGTCGCGGCTGCAGTTTGCCGCCACGGCGATGTACCACTTTCTCTTCGTGCCGCTGACGCTGGGCATGGTGTGGCTGCTGGTCATCATGGAGAGCGTCTATGTGATGACGGGCAACGTCATCTGGAAGGACATGACCCGCTTCTGGGGCAAGCTCTTCGGCATCAACTTCGCCCTCGGCGTCACCACCGGCATCACGCTGGAGTTCCAGTTCGGCACCAACTGGGCCTACTACTCGCACTACGTGGGCGACATCTTCGGCGCGCCGCTCGCCATCGAGGGCTTGATGGCCTTCTTCCTGGAGAGCACCTTCATCGGCCTGTTCTTCTTCGGCTGGGACCGGCTCACGAAGACCCAGCACCTGATGGTGACCACGCTGATGGCGGTGGGCACCAATCTCAGTGCGCTGTGGATCCTGATCGCCAACGGCTGGATGCAAAACCCGGTGGGCGCCGAGTTCAGCTACCAGACCATGCGCATGGAGATGACGGACTTCTGGGCGGTGGTGTTCAACCCCGACGCGCAGGCCAAGTTCGTGCACACCGTGTCGGCCGGGTATGTGACCGGCGCGATGTTCGTGCTGTCGGTGTCGAGCTGGTACCTTCTCAAGGGCCGCGATGTCGAGTTCGCCAAGCGCAGCTTCCGCGTGGCATCGGCCTTCGGCCTGGCCAGCGTGCTGAGCGTCATCGTGCTTGGCGACGAGAGCGGCTACACCGTAGGCGAGGCCCAGCAGACCAAGATGGCCGCGCTGGAAGCCATGTGGGAGACCGAGCCCGCACCCGCCGGCCTGAAGCTGATCGCCGGCATCAACGAACAAGCCCAGGAAAACGACTGGGAGATCGAGGTTCCCTACGTGATGGGTCTGATCGGGACGCGCTCGATCAGCAAGCAGATCCCCGGCATCCACGAGATCAAGGCCAGGAACCGCGAGCGCATCGTCAACGGCATCACCGCCGTCACCGCGCTCGAAACCCTGCGCAAGAACCGTGGCGACGAAGAGGCCAAGCGCATGCTGGAAGCCACCAAGGGCGACCTCGGCTTCGGGCTGCTGCTGAAGAAGTACACCACCGACGTGCGCCAGGCCACGCCCGAGATGATCGATCGCGCCATGCACGACACCGTGCCCAAGGTGACGCCGATGTTCTGGAGCTTCCGCATCATGGTGGGCCTGGGCTTTGCGATGCTGCTGCTGTTCGCCTTGAGCTTCTGGAGCACGCTCAAGAGCGAGTGCCGCGCCCGCCCGTGGCTGCTGCGCGCGGCGGTGCTGATGCTGCCCGCCCCCTGGATCGCCAGCGAACTGGGCTGGGTGGTGGCCGAGTACGGCCGCCAGCCCTGGACCATCTACGGCGTGCTGCCCACGCACATGAGCGTGTCCACGCTCAGCGTCAACAGCCTGTACGGATCGCTGGCCGGCTTCATCGGCTTCTACACCGTGCTGCTGATCGTCGAGATCTACCTGATGCAGAAGTTCGCAAGGCAAGGTCCCGGCAGCCTGGGCACAGGCCGCTACCAGTTCGAACCGGCGCACGCCTGAGCTCACCGAGACACATCATGATCGACTATCAGACCCTCAAGATCATCTGGTGGCTGCTGGTGGGTGTGCTGCTCGTCGGCTTCGCCATCATGGACGGCCACGACATGGGCGTGGGCACCCTGCTGCCCTTCGTCGGCAAGGGTGACGACGAGCGCCGTGTCGTCATCAACACCGTCGGCCCGCACTGGGACGGCAACCAGGTCTGGTTCATCACCGGCGGCGGCGCCATCTTCGCCGCCTGGCCGCTGGTCTATGCCACGGCCTTCAGCGGCTTCTACTGGGCCATGCTCGCCGTGCTGTGGGCGCTGTTCTTCCGCCCGGTGGTCTTCGACTACCGCAGCAAGATCCACAACGCGACCTGGCGCAGCACCTGGGACTGGGGCCTGTTCGTCGGCGGCGCCGTACCGCTGATCTTCGGCGTGGCCTTCGGCAACCTGCTGCAGGGCGTGCCCTTTGGCTTCGACGACTACCTGATCAGCACCTACACCGGCACGTTCTGGCAGCTACTCAACCCGTTTGCGCTGCTGGCCGGCGTGGTGAGCAGCGCGATGATCACCATGCACGGCGGCATGTACCTGGCGCACCGCACCGAGGGCGCCATCCAAGGGCGCGCAATCCGCGGCGCAGTGGGTGCGGCGGCGCTGATGGTGCTGGCCTTCGTCGGCGCCGGCCTGTGGCTGAAGTACGGTGGCATCGAGGGTTTCGTCATCACCTCGGCCATCGACCCGGGTGCCCTGCCCGACCCGTTGGCCAAGACCGTGGCGCGCAGCGCCGATGGCTGGTGGATCAACTATCGCCAACAGCCGCTGTTGTGGGCGCTGCCGGCACTCGGCATTGCCGGCGCGCTGGCCGCTGCCGCCCTGGTGCTGGCAGGCCGCACGCTCAGCGCCTTCGTGGCTTCGGCGCTGGCCATCGTGGGTGTGATCGGCACGGCCGGCGCGGCGATGTTCCCCTTCGTGATGCCCTCGTCGAGCCAGCCCAACGCCAGCCTGACGGTGTGGGACAGCGTCTCCAGCCACCTGACGCTGGGCCTGATGTTCTGGGCCACGCTGATCTTCATGCCGCTGATCGTGTTCTACACGTCCTGGGCCTACCGAGTGATGCGCGGCAAGGTCACCCTGGCGCACATACGCGCCAACGAACACACGGCATATTGATCCCAAGCTCAGCCTGCCACGAGGAACCGACCATGAACCCCACCCTGCCCATCAACTGCCCGTCCGTCCAGGCAACGGCGCACGATCCGGACAAGCGGCTGTGGCTCATCGCCACCGGCGCTGCCGGCGGTGCCGCGGCCCTGGCCACGGCCATTCCCTTCGTCTCGACCTTTGCGCCGAGCGAACGGGCCAAGGCCGCCGGCGGCCCCGTCGAAGTGGACATCTCCGACATCCCTCCCGGTGGCGTGAAGACCGTGGAGTGGCGCGGCAAGCCCGTCTGGGTGGTGCGCCGCACGCCGGAGATGCTGGCCGCGCTGCAAGGCCATGACGCCGAGCTCGTGGACCCGCAGTCCACGAAAGAGCGGCAACCGGCCTACGCCAGGAACGCGGCGCGGGCCATCAAGCCCGAGGTGTTCGTGGCCATCGGCATCTGCACCCACCTGGGCTGCTCGCCCAGTGACGCGCCCAAGGGCGGCAACAACCCCAGCCTGCCGGCAGACTGGCCCGGCGGCTTCTTCTGCCCCTGCCATGGATCCACCTTCGACGGCGCCGGCCGGGTGTTCAGGAACAAGCCGGCGCCGACCAACCTGGAGATCCCGCCGCACCGCTACGCGGGCGACACGCGGATCCTCATCGGCGACGACGCCGCAGCCTGAAAGATCTGAATCATGTGGTACTTCGCCTGGATGCTCGGTGTCGGCTTCGCGGTTTTGCTGGCAATCGTGAACGCCATGTGGGGCGAGAACGAAGCGGCTCGCGCCCAGGCCAGCCGTGATGGCGACGATGGAGCGCGGCAATGAACACCCCGACGGTGCCTGCCGCGCCTGCCCCGCCGCGCATCCAGTGGCCCAGCCTGACGGCAGCGCTGGTGATCATGGTGGCCGGCACGCTGTATCCGCCACTGATGGCCGATGCGGCCGGCAAGGCCGCCCACAACCTGGCCATGGCGCTGTTCTGGGCCATGAGTGCGGGTTTCGTGCGCGGCGTGGGCTTCGTGCCCCGGCTGTGGGTCTGGCGTGCGCTGTTCTCCGGCTGGTCCTGCGCAGCCGCGCTGCTGCTGGCCGCCGTGCTGAAGCTTCAGCACTGAACGACTGCGGAAGGAGCGATCCATGTACTTCCGACTCCTGCACGACGAACGCAGCGGCGCGGTGAGCTATCTGCTTGCCGACCTCGACGCCGGTGAGGCCGTGCTGATCGACCCGCGCGGCGCTGACGTTCCCCTGCTCGGCACCATGCTCGACGAGCATCAGCTGCGCCTGCGCTGGCTGCTGCGCACCCATGAGCACGACGCGCCGCTGGCGGGTGAAGCCGCCGCGCTGGACGCGCTGGGTGCACCCCGCATCCAGCACAGCCTTCCCGCGTCCGCGACAGCGGCCGAGGCAGAGCACTCCATCCTGACCTTCGGTAACGAGCATGTCCAGGTGCTGCGCACGCCGGGTCACACCGCCTGGTGCCTGAGCTACCTGTGGCGTGACCGCCTGTTCTGCGGCGGGCTCCTCGCCGTGGACGCCTGCCCCTTTCAGCCGCGCCCGGCCCTGCCCGAAGCCCTGTGGGACAGCGTTGTGAACGACGTGTTCCTACGGCCATCCGAGACGCTGCTGTTCACCGGCCACGCCCAACGCTCGCGTGCCGTTTCCAACGTGCTTGAGCAGCGCCGTTGGCACCCCTGGTTCAGCGGTGCCACACGCGATGAGTTCCTGGCACGGGTACGTGAGCTGCCGGCAGCCGAACCCTCCTGACCCGACCTTCACCCCGACAACGAGAACCGAGACCATGACCACCGCCTACGTCCTCACCATTGACCTGCCTCAGCCCCTGGCGGCCGCGATCGAGACACTGCGGGCGGCACTCGCCGCCGAACAGATGGGCATCGTCAGCGAGGTCGACGTGCAGGCCACGCTGAAGGCCAAGCTGGGCCTGGACAGCCATCCGCAGAAGCTGCTGGGCATCTGCAGCCCCAAGGTGGCCCACGCCATCCTGAGCGCCGAGCCCGACATGGGTGCGATGCTGCCATGCGGCTGCGGCGTGGCCGAAGCACGGCCGGGTGTGACGCGCATCGCGCTGCAGGACCCGGCCGTCATCGCGGCAGCCACCCACAACCAAGTCGTGCATGCCGCGTGCGAGCTGGCGACCGCAGCGCTGCAGCGGGTGGTGGCGCGGCTGGCCAACGGCACCGCGAGCCAGCCGGCGAGTGCCGCATGACATCCGGTCGAGACCCGGCGCGCATCACCGTGCTGGGCGCAGGCTTCGGGGCTCTGTCCACGGTGCGCGAACTGCGTCGCCGCGATCCCGCCGCGCGCATCACGCTGGTGGCACCGCGCGCCGAGTTGCACTACCTGCCTGGCATCATCTGGATTCCCAGCGGCCTGCGCACGCGCGCCGACCTGGTGGTGCCGCTGGACAACTTCCTGCGGCGCATGGATGTGGAGTTCCACCCGGCCGAAGTCACTGGGCTGGCCGATGGTGGGCGCACGGTACACACCACCCAAGGCGACGTGGCCAACGACGCCCTGGTCATCGCCACCGGTGGCCGCTTCATCAAGAAGCTGCCGGGCATCGAACACGCCATCACGCCTTGCGAAGGCATCACGGCCGCCGAGCGCATCCGCGACCGCCTGCGCGAGATGCAGGGCGGCACGATCGCCGTTGGCTTCGCCGGCAACCCGAACGAGCCCACCGCGGTGCGCGGCGGGCCGATGTTCGAGTTCCTCTTCGGCATCGACGAACAACTCAAGCGCGAGGGTCGGCGAGAACGTTTCGAGGTCGTCTTTTTCAACCCGAGCACCGAACCCGGCAACCGCCTGGGGCCGAAGGCGGTGAAGCACCTGCTGGGCGAGATGGCGCGGCGCGGCATCCGCACCCACTTGGGCCACAAGCTCAAGCGATTCGAGGCCGACAAGGTCGTGACCGAGGGCGGCGAGTTCGCCGCCGACCTGATCCTCTTCATGCCCGGCATGACCGGCAATGCCTGGTTCGATTCCACCGAGCTGCCACGCTCGCCGGGCGGCCTGCTGCAGGCCGATGTGCACTGCCGCGTTCCGGGCGCCGAGCGCACCTATGTGGTGGGCGATTCGGGCAGCTTCCCAGGCCCCGACTGGATGCCCAAGCAGGCGCACATGGCCGACCTGCAGGCGGCGGCCGCGGCCGAGAACCTGCTCGCCGACCTGCTAGGCCGCGCCGCCAACGCCACTTTCAAGGTCGAGCTCATCTGCATCGTCGACGCCATCGACCACGGCACGCTGATCTGGCGCACGCCGGATCGCAACTGGCTGCTGCCGTCCACACGCTTGCTCCATTGGGCCAAACGCGGCTTCGAGTGGAACTACCTGCGTCAGTACCGCTGACGTACCGCTGAACCTGAAAGCCCTGCACACCATGACCAAAACCCTGGAGTCCCCCGCTGTCGCGACCGACAGCGTCTACGTCCGCCTGGGCGGCGCGTCGGCCGTCCGCTCCCTGGTGGACCGCTTCTACCCGCTGATGGACGAGTTGCCCGAGGCCTACACCGTGCGCCAGTTGCACCCCGAGAGCCTGGCCGGCAGCGCCGACAGCCTCTTCAAGTACCTGAGCGGCTGGTTCGGCGGGCCGCCGCTGTACATCCAGGAGCGAGGCCATCCCCGGCTGCGCATGCGGCACGCGCCATATGCGATCGGCACGGTGGAACGCGACGAATGGATGCTGTGCATGCGCCAGGCACTGGCCGAGCAGGTGACCGACCCGGTGCTGCGTGCGGCTGTCGAGCGGGCCACTTGCGCGCCGGTTCGGCCGCGCGTCGCCATGCGGCGTCGGGCCTGCCCCTGCCAGCCATCGCGGCGGCGCGGCGGCGCGGCCGACGATCGAGGCATTCCGACCCACCGACGTCTGCCTGCCGCGCTGGGACGACGTTGTCGCGCTGACCGGCCTCGATGACCACGAGGCGATCGTGGACCGGCTGCTCGAGGCGGGCGTGAAGGTGGTCGCCCTCGAGCCGGAGGCAGCGGCACGAGGCCATCCTCCTGAAAGTCGGCGCGGAGGCGTTCTCCGCACATGCGGGTAAATACTATGTCGGCAGCGTGATGCGAGTCCTAAGATAGCGCTATCCGAATCCCTCGGCCAGCAGCCTTTCGTCACGTTGCTCGCAAAGGCCGGAACGATCGCGGCCTGGTCTGCGGTCATTTTTTTGATCAATTTGGATAGCGCTGTCCAAACCAATCAGCGCAACTGACGTCACCATCGCCCTCCCGGAGAACACCATGTTCGGCTTGAGCAACGAGACCTTTCTGCTGCTGGACGCGCTCGTCGCGATCATCGGCCTGATCGCGCTGATCACGCGCTTTCGCATCCACCCCTTCATCGCATTGACCCTGGCGGCCGGCTTCCTCGGCCTGACCTCGGGCATGCCGGTGGCCCTCGTGATGAAGTCCTACCAGGACGGTTTCGGTGGCGTGCTCGGCTTTGTCGGCATCGTGCTGGCGCTGGGCACCATGCTCGGCAAGCTGATGGCCGAATCGGGCGGTGCGGACCAGATCGCCCGCACCCTCGTCAATGCGTTCGGTGAAAAACGGGTGCACTGGGCGATGATGATCGCTGCCTTCCTGGTGGGCATCCCGCTGTTCTTCGAGATCGGCTTCGTGCTGCTGATCCCGCTAGTCTTCATCGTCGCGCGCCGTACCGGCGTGCCGCTGATCAAGGTCGGCATCCCGCTGCTGGCGGGCCTGTCGGTGGTGCACGGCCTGGTGCCGCCGCACCCGGGCCCGTTGCTCGCGATCGGCGTGTTCGGCGCGGACATCGGCAAGACGATCTTCTACGGGCTGATCGTCGGCCTGCCGACGGCCATCATCGCCGGCCCGATCTTCGGGAGCCTGGTTTCCAGGTACGTGCGTCCGGAGCCGTCGGCCGAACTCATGGGCCAGCTGGCCGGCGACGCCGAAGCGCGTGACCTGCCCGGCTTCGGCGTCACGCTGGTCACCGTGCTGCTGCCGGTGTTCCTGATGCTGCTCAAGGCCTTCGCCGACATCGCCTTCGACGACAAGAACCTGTTCCGTCAGTGGATGGATCTGGCCGGCCACCCGATCACCGCACTGCTGGCGGCGCTCCTGCTCGCGCTGTACACCTTCGGCGCGGCGCGCGGCTTCACCTCCAGGCAGATCCTGAAGTTCGTCGACGAGAGCCTGGCGCCGACTGCGGCCATCGTGGTCATCATCGGCGCCGGCGGCGGCTTCAAGCAGATGCTGGTCGCCAGCGGCGTGGGCAATGCGATCGGGCAGATGGCGCTGCATGCGCAGATCTCGCCGATCCTGCTGGCCTGGCTGGTGGCGGGGCTGATCCGCATCGCCACCGGCTCGGCCACGGTGGCCACCATCACCGGTGCCGGTATCGTCGCGCCCCTGGCGACCATGGTGCCGGGCGTGAACCGCGAACTGCTGGTGCTGGCCACCGGTGCCGGCTCGTTGATCCTGTCGCACGTCAACGACGCCGGTTTCTGGCTGGTCAAGCAGTACTTCAACATGACCGTGGTCGAGACCTTCAAGACCTGGACGGCCATGGAAACCATCATCTCGGTGGTCGCGATCGTCCTGATCATGGCCTTGTCGTTCGTCGTCTGAAGGAGTGACCATGCCCGCCCTGATGATCGGTGTCGACATCGGCACCACCAGCACCAAGGCCGTCGTCTTCACGCTGGACGGCAAGCCGGTCGCCCACCACGCCGTCGACTACCCGTTGCTGCGGCCGGCCACCGCCGCCGCCGAGCAGGATCCCGAGCAGATCTTCCAGGCGGTTCTGGAGACGATCCGCACGAGCCTGAAGCGCTGCCCATTGCCGACCGGCGACATCGTCTGCGTCTCGTTCAGCGCCGCGATGCACAGCGTCATCGCCGTCGATGCGCAGGGCCGGCCGCTCACCCGCAGCATCACCTGGGCCGACAACCGCGCGGCGGCATGGGCCGAGCGCATCAAGGCGGGGCCGGGCGGCGACGCGATCTACCGGCGCACCGGCACGCCGATCCACCCGATGTCGCCGCTGGCCAAGCTGGCCTGGCTGCGCGACGAACAGCCGGAACTGTTCACCCGGACGGCGCGCTTCATCGGCATCAAGGAGTACGTGTTCTTCCGCCTCTTCGGGCAATACCTCGTCGATCATTCGATCGCTTCGGCAACGGGCCTGTTCAACCTGGAGCGGCTCGACTGGGACGACGAGGCGCTCGCGGTCGCCGGCGTTCGGCGCGACCAGCTCTCGACCCTGGTGCCGACGACCCACCACCTGCAGGGACTGGATGCCGCGTTGGCGCGCGAGCTCGGACTGTCCGCCGAGGTCACCTTCGTCGTCGGCGCGAACGACGGCGTGTTGTCGAACCTGGGCGTGAACGCGATCCAGCCGGGCGAGGTGGCGGTGACCATCGGCACCAGCGGAGCGATGCGCGCGGTGGTCGACAAACCGCGAACCGATCCGTCCGGCCGCACCTTCTGCTACGCGCTGACCGAACGCCACTGGGTGGTCGGCGGCCCGGTCAACAACGGCGGCATCATCTTTCGCTGGGTGCGCGACGAGTTCGCTGCCTCGGAATGCGAGACCGCGAAGCGCCTGGGGCTGGACCCCTACGAGGTGCTGACCCGTATCGCCGAACGCGTCCCGGCGGGCGCCGAGGGCCTGCTCTTTCATCCGTATCTGGCGGGCGAACGCGCGCCTCTGTGGAACGCCAACCTGCGCGGCTCATTCTTCGGCCTGGCGATGCACCACCGCAAGGAGCACATGATCCGCGCGGCGCTCGAGGGGGTGATCCTCAACCTGTACAGCATTCTGCCGGCCGTGGAATCGCTCGTCGGCAGGAGCCAGAGCATCAAGGCGACAGGCGGCTTTGCCCGTTCCGGACTTTGGCGGCAGATGATGGCCGACGTGTTCAACCGCGAAGTGGTGGTGCCGGAGACGTTCGAGAGTTCCTGCCTCGGTGCGGCAGTGCTCGGCCTGTATGCGCTGGGACGGGTGGATTCGCTGGACGTCGTCGGCGGCATGGTCGGCGCCACGCACCGGCACGTCCCGCTGCCGAAGAACGTGGCCGTCTACGAGCGCCTGCTGCCGATCTTCCTGGCGATGCCCGTGCAACTCGAAGCACAGTACCGGCAGATCGCGCTGTTCCAGCAGGAGATGTCGGCACCGCCCGCCACGCACACGGGTGCCTAGCCGGACCGATCAGCCCACGGCCTGCGGCCCGGGCGGCCAACGATGCCGACGCGCGGTTCAAGAACGATGTCCTGAACAGGAACCAGGACGCCTGGAAGGGCCCGGACCCAGCCTGCCGTGTCGTCCAGTGCCACGCGCAGGACCGACCATCGGCCGTGCTGCGCCCCCGCCGCAGCCAGGCCGGCAGCGCCCGGGTAGCGGTGTGTCCGGCAACACCACGATCGAACCCGCGGGCAACGGGTCGGAGACTGCAGCGATGGCGGCCATGCCGGACGCGAATGCGACAGCCCGGCCCGACTCCAGACCGCCGACGGGTTCTTCCAGCGCGTCCCAGGCCGGTGTTCCATCGTCGCGCGAGCAAGTGGCCACGGTCGGCACCGTCAAGTCCCAGCGGTTCCTTTCGCCAGCGGATGTTCTACGGCGCCGTCGCCATAGCTTTTCAGGACCTGCGCGATCGTGACCTGGTAGCCGGCGAGCCATTGCCCCTGCTGCTGCTTGGCCGCCTGATGTGCGGGGTGCTCGATCAGCTGCTGCAGGGCTTCCAGGCTGTCCCAGTAGTAAACGTTGCAGATGAGTCCGTTGGCCGCGTTCTCCCAGCTCTCTTCTCCCCGGTAACCGGGGACGGACCGGGCGACCCGCGAGATGACCTGGTCGAGCGCGTGGAACGCATCGTCGAAATCGCGCTTGGCGAAGGTGAAAGTGGCGGCGTACATCGGCGAAGCGTGCGGATTGCTCGGGTTCAGCCGGGATCGCGCATGCGCAGCGCCAGTTCGGCACGCCCACGCTCGCCGAGCACCTCGGCGGCGCCCAGTCGATCACGCGCTTCCCGGTTCTGGCTGAGCTTGGACTTGCCCACCAGCGACGTGATGGTCACTTCGACCCCGACGATGTTGCGCAACATTGCGTCGATGTAGTCAGGCGCCGAATCGGTCATCTTCCAGGGCCTGGGCTCGGCGGCTTCGTGCCGACGCGTCAGCCGCGCCACCAGGCCGCGCACGAAACGCTCGTCGTCGCGCACGGTGAGCGTGCCATGCGCGTGGACCACCTCGTAGTTCCAGGTCGGCACCTGGCGGTGCGACTCGTGCTTGCTCGGATACCAGCTGGGCGAGATGAACGCCTCGGCCCCCCGGAAGACCACCATCACCGGGGACCCGGTGGCGCACTGACGCCACAACGGGTTGGCGCGCGCCACATGCGCCGTCAAGGTACCCAGTGGGCCGGTGGCCGGGTCGAGCTCGAACGGGATGTGGTCCGCATCGAGGCCGTCGCCGCCTTGTCGCACCAGCATGCCCAACGGGTGCTCGCGGATGAGCCGATGAAGCACGGCAGGGTCGGACACGGCAAAGTGGGCTGGGATGTACATGGCTCAATCGATCAACGTGCGTCAATGTGCACGCCGAAGACTATCCAAGGCAACCGGCACAATGACAAGGTCCAGTCCTGGAGATTTTCAATGGTCCAGTTGAAAGTACCGCCTGCACCCCGGCACCCTGGCGCGACGGGCGCGGGTCGACGGATCTACGACCTCATGCGCGCGCAGATTGCCAACGGGACACTGCCGCTGGGCGCGCGGGCGCCTTCCACTCGGGCTCTGGCGGCAGAACTCGGCGTCTCGCGCACGACCGTCACCGCGGTCTACGAGCAACTGGCGGCGGAAGGCTTCCTGCTCACGGCGGCCGGTCGTGCGGCACGTGTGGCCAGCATGGCGACGTCGAGCGCCCCGGCGCCGGTCGGGCGCGGAAGCCGGGCGGTCGCGCCGCTGTCGAGATTCGGACGCCGCGTCGAGAAGATGGTCCTGTCGGCGCTGCCGAAGGCACAGCCCGCTGAAGTCGACTTCCTCTACGGCGCGATTGCCACGACGGATTTTCCGGCCCTGAGCTGGAGGCGCGCCTACCTCGCGGCCCTGATGAGCCCGCCTTCGCGGCTGTACTACGCGCCACCCGAAGGTGACGCCGCACTTCGTCGCGCACTGCAAGGCTATCTCGGGCGTGCGCGTGGACTGCACTGCGACGCCGAGCAGATCGTCATCGTGCACGGCTCGCAGCAGGCCATCGACCTGTGCGCTCGTGTGCTGCTGGATGCGGACGACGCCTTTGTCTTTGAGGACCCCGGCTACTTGATGGCACGGCGCTGCTTCGAGGCCACCGGCGCGCGGCTGCTGTCGATCCCGGTGGACGCCCATGGCCTGGACACCGAGCGCCTGCCCCGCGACACCCGCATTCGCCTGGCCTACGTGACGCCGTCACACCAGTTCCCGCTGGGCGGCACGCTGCCGATCGTGCGGCGCCAGGCATTGCTCGGCTGGGCCAGGCGGCAGCGGGCCTGGGTGATCGAGGACGACTACGACGGCGAGTTCCGCTACGGCCAGCGCCCGATCGATGCCCTGCAGGCCATCGACACCGAGGGCCGCGTCATCTACGTGGGCACCTTCTCCAAGGCGCTGTCGCCACAGATGCGGCTGGGATACCTGGTGCTGCCTGCGTCGCTGGTGGGCGCCTTCCGCCAGGCCAAGCGATTGACCGACCGCCATGCCCCCGTGCTGGAGCAACGCGTGCTGGCGTCGCTGATTGACAGCGGCGCCTACGAGCGTCACGTGCGCCGGATCCGGCGCGAGAACGAACGCCGCCGCGCGGCCCTGCTGGACGCGATCGCACGCTGGATGCCCAGCGCGACGCGCGTGGAGGGATCTTCGGCAGGCCTGCACGTCGTGGTCTGGCTGCCCTGGATTCCTGCGGGAGATGAGGCCGGCGTGATCGAGGCCGCACGCCGACGGGGGGTGGGTCTTCACGCCGTGTCAGGCCTGTTCGCAGCGACGGGCAGGCGTCGTCCATCCGCATCGGCCGGCTTCGTCGTGGGATACGCAAGCCTTGCCGTCACGGAGATCGAACGAGGCATCCGATGCTGGTCGCAGGCATTGTCAGACCTGCAAGGCCACGGGGGAATCGCGCCCGCGATCAACGGCTGATTCGATCGAATGGCTGGACTACAGGCGCGGACTGGAGGGGTTGGCCTGGCGCTGGCCGGTCGCGCCGGACGTCGCCGCCCCGGCGCCACGGCGATGCAGCCAACGGTCACATCGCGGCGCGTGAGACGAAGCGCCGAGCGAGCGGGCTCGCCGGTCGCATCGCGGCGCGCTCGGACGCGAGCGCGGCCGCGAGCGGTCGATCGCCGCTGCGCAGCGCCGCCTCGACGAGCGTCAGGTCCAGCAGGTCACGCTGGGCGTGGCTGCCGCCAAAGCGATGGGCGTACGAACGGACCGTCCGCAGCAGCGCGACGGCATCCGCGTGGTCGCCCACCACGAAGGCCTGGACGGCGCGCGTGGCCGCCTCGCCGACCTCGGCGGTGAAGGCGCGGTTGTCGCCGCCGCCGGCGATTGCGGCGCGCTGCGTCTCGCGCAGCTGCGCGGCGAGTTCGCTGCGCCCGGCGCTCGCGAAGGCCATCATCGCGTGCAGGTCGTTGAAGGCATAGTTGCCCGCGGCGACATGCGGCGCCCAGCGTTCGGCCAGCGGCTGCCAGCGGTCGCCGACGTCCACGCCGCGCAGTGCCAGGCGCCACAGCAGCGCGCTCTGGTCGATCATGTCGAGCACGACGCCCGAGCCTGGCCCGCCAATCGATTCGTCGTACATCGCGAGCACCTCGTCGTGCCGGTCCTGCTCGAGCTTGAACAGCGCGAGGTGCCACCAGTTGTGCACCGCGAAGAAGCTGTCCCGCGACCAGTGCGCCGCATTCGGCTCCAGCCAGGCGATGCCGTCCTTCGGCGCATTGCGCATCTCGTGCACATGGGCCACCGCGTGCCAGGCCCAGGTGTCGCGCGGCTGCAGCTCGATCGCGCGGCGCCCGCTGCGCTCGGCCTGCGCATGGTCGCCGGTCTCCTCCAGGCTGAAGGCGTGCATGCCGAGCACCGCGTGGTGGCCGGGCATCGCGTCGTTCCAGTGCGGCAGCACGCGGGCAATGCGGTCGCGCAGCATGCGCGAGTCGCCGGTGAAGAAGTCCACCTGGTGGCCGGCCTGCAGCGCCAGCGCATCGAGCGGCCAGGCCGCGCTCAGGTCTTCGAGCAGGCGCGCGCGGTCGCGCCCGCGGCCGCTGGCGACGAGCCTGGCCGCCTGCGCATGCAGCCGCTCGCGATCGGTGCCGGCGTGGCACGCCGCGGCCTGGGCCGCTTCGCCCGCGATCGCCAGCGCCGAGGCCTCGGTGCCGAGCAGGTGCAGCCAGGCGCGCAGCGTGTGCGCGATCGACATCCCAGGCGCCCCGGCCAGCGCACGGTCGACCGCCGCCAGCGGGTCGCCAATCAGGCAGCGCAGCTCGTGCGCAGCCCGTTCGTACTGGTCGATCGCGGCGGCAGTGGCTCCACTCACCGGATGTCCCAGTGTGTCGATCAGAACGTTCATCGTCAGTTCTCCAGGTTCAGGCCATCGCCGCGGCGGCGGCGACCGAGCAGAACGGATCGTTGCGTCCCCAGACGAGCCGTCACACGCAGGTCGGGCGGCAGGCGGGGCAGCATCGGCTCGAAGGAGCGCCAGGAGTCGGTGGCGCCATGCAGGACGATGATCGGGGTGCCCGTGCGTTCGCCTTGTTCGGCGACCTCGAGCCGCACGCGGCCGGGGAGCTGGATCCGGCGAAGGGTCGGTTTCATCGTGAGGTCCTCAGGGTCGGCTGGTGGTGGTGGTGGTGGCGGGCCGGGAAACGTCGCGGGCGAGCAGCATGTCGAGCACGCGAGCCGAGGCGCCGTCCCAGAATCCAGTGGCATGCTCGAAGCCGCGCGGGTTGTCGAAAGTGCCGAACAGCATGTCGATCAACGGCAGGTCGGCGTAGTTCTTGGCATGGATGCCGCGCGCATGGTGGATCGTGTGGCTCTCCGGGCGCTGCACGACGTAGCCCAGCCAGCGCGGCGTGCGCAGGTTGGCGTGCTGGAAGATGGCCAGGAAGGTGATGACGAGGATCGTCGTCGTTGCCGCAGCCGGCGGCAGGCCGAGCAGTGTGAGTGCCACGCTGGGCACCAGCGTCCAGCCGACGATGTCGAGCGGGCTGAACCAGAATGCGCCGTAGACATCGACCCGCTCGGCGCTGTGGTGCATCTGGTGCGAGAGCCGGAACCAGGCGTCGACGCCGTGCATGCCGCGGTGGTACGCATACCCGAACAGCTCATAGACGAGCAGACCGAGCGTGGCGGCGGCCCAGGTGGGCCAGCCGGACAGGTCGAAAACCTGCAGCGGCGCCAGTGCGTCGGCCCACAGCAGCGGCAGGTAGGACGACAGCAGGGTGTAGGCGGCGAACACGACCAGCGCGCGTGCCTGCCAGCCGCGCACATGCGGCAGCGGGCGGCCCGGGAAAAGGCGTTCAGCGAGCGAGAGCGCGGCAAACAACGCGAGCGTGGTCAGGGTGATCGGATCGCGCAAGATCTCGAGAGGGGTCGGCATGGGAACGCTCCGGTGAGAGGTTGGCTGAAGAAGGATGGGTGCCGGCAGTCTGCAGACGCAGGGTCTCGCCGGACAGCGGCGTTTCGGCAAGAATCCGTCCGTTCCTGCCACGCGGAGGAAGCCATGACGAGCCGACGGATCACCGTGGCATTGCTCGCGATGCCCAGCGTCACCGCCGCGACGCTGTATGGATTCCACGACCTGTTTGCCGGCGTGCACCGCGACTGGTCGATGGTGCACGGCAGCCATGCCGAGTCACCGTTCCGCTCGATGATCGTCAGCCGAGATGGCGAGCCGCTCGAGGGCGCGAACGGAGTGCGCATCCTCCCGCAGGGCTCGTTCGAAGACTGCCAACCCGACGTGGTGTGCGTGACCGACATCGCGGTGCCGCCCGGCGAGCCGCTCGGCGCGGCCTACGACGCCGAGGTCGGCTGGCTGCGCGAGCGCCATGCGCAGGGCTCGATCCTCGCGTCGTCGTGCTCGGGGGCGGTGCTGCTCGCGCGCACCGGCCTGCTCGAGGGGCTGGACGCCACGTCGCACTGGGCCTATTGCGACGTGCTCCAGCGCGACTATCCGGGCACGCGCTGGCATCCGGAGCGTGGCCTGCTGTTCGCCGGTGCAGGGCAGCGCATCGTGATGGCCGGCAGCGGCATCGCCTGGCACCAGCTCGTGATGGCGCTCATCAGCCGCTTCGCCGGCGCCGAGGCGGCGATGCAGGTGGCCCGTATCAACCTGATCGACTGGGCCGCGACCAGCCCGGTCGCCTACGCGTCGCTGCGCCATGGTGCGCAGTCGAGCGACGCAGCGGTATCCGCGGCGCAGGCCTGGGCAGCGGAGCACTACCGGCACCAGGCGCCGGTGGCGCAGATGATCGCGATCGCAGGGCTCGCCGAACGCACCTTCAAGCGCCGTTTCATGTAAGCCACCGGCATGAGCCCTCTCGACTACGTGCACCACCTGCGGCTGGAGGAGGCCAAGCAGATGCTCGAGTCAGGCGACGCCTCGATCGATGCCATCGCGTTCGAGGTCGGCTACCGCGACACGAGCTTCTTCAACCGGCTGTTCCGCCGCAAGGTGATGATGTCGCCGACGCAGTACCGGCGTCGCTTCGGCGGCCTGAAGTCGCGCCTGCGCGAGGCCGGCAGCGCCATCGGCCGCACCTCATGACCTCGCCGCGCGCCGGGCCTGCGCTGGGCTTCGTTGCCCTCATTTGAGGCACGGTTGAAAGACGAGTGGTTTATCGGGCATGAGGATTGAGGGCGGCGATGTCGAGCTTGCCGGCCTGGAACGGCTCCTTGTAGACCCAGGCTCGGGCGGTCGTTCGCGCGTCATCCGAGCAATCGGTGCGTCCGGGTCGGCGGCCTTGGGCTCGAGAGCGGCGCGATCCTTCCGCAGTGCCCAGCGCAGGCCCTTGAGCGACTTGTCCGGCGGGCAGCCGTACTCGTCCCGTTCGGTGGCGATGGTCTTGATGGTCGCGGCGTCCCGTCCCGCGATGACGCCGGGCACCCGACGCTCGAGGGCGTCCGCGGCCAGGGTGATGTAGTCGTGTCTGCGCGAGCGCGCTGTCTCGTCGATCGCCAGCGCCTTGGCCTGGCTGAAGCCGGCCGCTTCCAGCGCCGGGACGACATGGCTTCGGCACACCGCCATCACGCGGCACGCCGATCCACCCACCATGCGTGCCACGGCCGCAAATGGCATCTGCCGGGCCAGCGTCAGGATCAACGCCTCGAACGGCAGGGTGAAGCCCGAGGGGCCTCCGCCGACCGGCTTGACCAGTTGAACCGGGCCGTCAGGCAGCTTCGCCCGCGGCGTGCGCACCAGCAGGTGGCACTCATGCTGGAAGAAGTTCTCGAGGCCGTACACCGGCGACAACCAACCGCGTGTTGGAGATCGTGCGCGCGATCCTGCGAAAGTGCGAGCGCGAGTGGGAATGGATCGAGCGGGCGCCGAGCGTACGGATGTTGCAGGAGCCGACGCGGCGCAAAAAACCGCCCAAGAGGCGCAAACCTCTAAGGCGTTGATCCAGAACCGAAATTCTGGCGCGGCTGGCAGGATTCGAACCCACGACCCCTTGGTTCGTAGCGCATTAAGACGAGACTTCCCGGGATCTCCTTGGACTGAAAATTCCTTTGTATATCAATGACTTAGTCTCTACACTACGTCTTAGACCATCCCGGATCTGCCCGCATAATCCCACTTCCGGTGGACCCCTGGGTGGACCCCTGGAGAAGTTCGAGATGACCCGCTACCCCAAGTCGGGCCGCGGCCGAAAGTGGACCGTGGCGGAGCTGAAAGCCGTCCCGCCGGACTGGCGCGGCGACACGCTGCGCGATGGCGACGGGCTCGTCGGCGCAGTGCGGTTCACCGCCGGCGACAGCGCGCCGCGCGTGCACTTCCGCTACGAGTACAAACGGGAGGGCAAGAAGGCATGGCACTACTGCGGAACCTGGCCGATGTCGTCTCTCACCGCCATCCGCCGCGCGCGCGACGAGGCTCGCGAGACGCTCCGGCGCGGCCTCGACCCCAATGCCAAGCGCGAGGCCGATCGCATCGAGGCGCGCGAGCAGGTGAAGGCCACGCTTGCAGCCGAGGAACGGCGCCGCTCCGAGGACGCCTCGGTGCAGGACCTCTACGAACAGTGGATCCGCGACGGCGTGCTGCGCCGCGACGGCAATGCCGCACTGAACCGATCGTTCGAGCGCGACGTGCTGCCGGCGCTCGGTGCCAAACCCGTACGCTCGGTGACTGAGCACGACGTACGCAGCGCGCTGCGCGCGCTGGTGGCCCGCGGCGTCAACCGCACGGCGGTCGAGGTCCACCGTAATATCAAGCAGATGTTCCGCTGGGCCGAGAAGCGCCAGCCCTGGCGCAGGCTGCTGCAGGACGGCAATCCGGCCGAGCTGGTCGAGATTGCGAAGATCGTCGATCCCGACTACGACCTGAGCAACATCCGTTCGCGCGTGCTGAATGACGACGAGATCCGCGAGCTGCGCGACCGCTTCGAGCAGATGGCACGCGACTACGAAACCGCACCCGACAAGCGCAGCGCGGTGCGCCCCGTCGAGCCCGAGACGCAAGCCGCGCTGTGGCTGTGCCTGTCCACGCTGTGCCGCATCGGCGAGCTGTTGATGACCGAGTGGCGGCATGTGGACTTCGAGGCCGGTACCTGGTTCGTGCCGAAGGAGAATGTGAAAGGCTCGCGCGGCAAGAAGCGCGATCACTTCGTTTACCTGTCGCCGTTCGCGCTGCGCCAGTTCCGCGCGCTGCATGCACGCACCGGGAAGACGTGCTGGTGCTTCCCCGGCCGCGACGGCGAGTCCCACGTGGACGTGAAGTCGGTGAGCAAGCAGGTCGGCGACCGCCAGCACCGCTTCAAGCAGCGCAAAGCCCTGCGCAACCGGCGCAACGACAACAGCCTGGTGCTCTCGGGCGGCGAGAACGGCGAATGGACGCCGCACGACCTGCGCCGCACCGGCGCCACGATGATGCAGGCGCTGGGCGTGATGCCCGACGTGATCGACCGCTGCCAGAACCACGTGCTCGCCGGCAGCCGCGTTCGGCGGCACTACGTGAAGCACGACTATGCCGACGAGACGAAGCAAGCCTGGGCAAAGCTGGGCGCTGCCATCGAGGCGGCGCTGGCGCGGCGGCTGCGGCTGGTGAGTGGGTCGACGTGAAGCGAGAGTCAGGTTCGTGCGCCGTGGCGTCGTTGTGTTTTCTCGGATTTGGACGATAATCTCCTACTTTTTGCAACACCTATCATGGCTCCCGCGAGCCCAACGCACGAAGCCCAAGTGCTGCGCCTGGCGAAGCTGCGCAGACTGCTGCGTGCCCGTGACCTGGCCGCGTACGGGCTGCCGACGGTGGCACTGACACGCCTGGTGCAGGCCGGAAAGCTGGAGCGGCTCGCACGCGGGATGTACGGGCTTCCGGGTGCATCCGTCAGCGAGCACCGGTCGCTGGCCGAGGTGGCGCTGCGGGTGCCCAAGGGCGTGGTCTGCCTGCTCTCGGCGCTTCGCGTGCACGACATCGGCACGCAGGCGCCCTTCGAAGTGTGGCTCGCACTCCCGCACCGCGCCGCCGTGCCCAGGCTTGTCCAGCCGCAGCTGCGCGTCATCCGCATGTCCGACCAGTCCCTCGTCGACGGGGTCCAGCACATCATGGTGGACGGTGTTGCCGTTCCCGTGTTCAGCGCCGCGAAGACGGTGGTCGATACCTTCCGCTTCCGCAACAAGATCGGCGTCGATGTCGCCATCGAAGCGCTGCGCGACGGCTGGTCGAAGCGAAAGTTCACCATCGACGAGCTGTGGCGCCATGCCGAGGCCGGCCGCATGACGCGCGTGATGCGGCCGTACGTCGAGGCCATCACCGCATGACGGTCAACCGCGCCGCGTCGATCCGGGCCCGGCTCAAGCAGCGCGCGGACACGACGAAGGAGGACTGTCAACGGCATTTCAATTTTCCCCACTCGTGGCAGCCTAAATTTCCCCACCCGGTTGGGAACCGTCGTTGTCATGGGCCCGGATCAGACCGGCCTTGAGCTTGTCCTTGAGGCGGTACGAGTTGCCGCGGATGTTGAGCGTGACGGCGTGGTGCAGCAGCCGATCGAGGATGGCCGTGGCGATGATCCTGTCGCCGAAGACGTCGCCCCATGCCGAGAAGCTCTGGTTGCTCGTCAGGATCATCGGCCCGCGCTCGTAGCGCCGGCTGATCAGCTGGAAGAACAGGTTCGCGCCCAGCCGGTCGATGGGCAGGTACCCGATCTCGTCGATGATCAGCAGCCGCGGCGTGGCGTAGACCTTCAGCTTCTCGTCGAGGCGGCCCTCGGTGTGCGCCCGAGTCAGCGCGGTGATCAGGTTCGCCGCAGTCGTGAAGAGCACGCGGTAGCCGCAGGCGATCGCCTTGAGCCCGAGCGAGACGGCCAGGTGCGTCTTGCCCACGCCCGGCGAAGCAGTCACATACTGCCCGCGAACAGCGTGTAGCGCTGGTTCGCATCCACTATCCATTCCACCCGCGGGTGGGTGAAGAGGTCGAGGTGCTGGGCCGATCCAGGCACGGCCCGGACGACTATCTGATCATTCGACAGCCCGACGGCACCAGGGCACATCTGCCGCAGTGGATGACGCTGCCCACCGCCGGCGACGTCCCCACGCATTGGCCGCCGCGACAGCTGCTGAGTTCGTTGCTGGCGCTGCGGCGAGAACTCGACGCCGTCCTATCTTCATCGACCGTTGCCCTGCCACCTGGAGGTGTCGATGAAGCCAATCCTGCCGCGGGCGTATCTGCCGGTGCAGCCCGACCTGTTCGGCACCGCGTCGGCCCCTGCGCCCTTGACGAGTCTGCAACTGCACCGCGACGAACTCGTCGAGCTGCTCAGCCAGCTGCTTTGGCAGGTGGTCCGTCAGGCCGACGTCACTCAATGCCCGGAGAATGACGATGAGCAAGATCAGCCCTGAGCACTTGGCCCGTGGTGCCTACGTGTACGTGCGGCAGTCCACCGCCGACCAGTTGCGCAACAACCACGAGAGTCGCCGACGCCAGTACGCCTTGGCCGATCGCGCTCGGGCGCTGGGATGGACCGAAGTCGTGGTGATCGACGACGATCTCGGCGTATCCGCCGGCGGCGTGGCCCGGCCCGGCTTCGAACGGCTGCTGGCCGCGATCTGCGGCGGCCAGGTCGGTGCCGTCGTCTCCATCGAAGCCTCGCGGCTGGCACGCAATGGGCGGGACTGGCATACGCTGCTGGAATTCTGCGCTCTGGTGGGCAGCGTCATCGTCGATGAGGACGGCGTCTACGACCCGCGCAGCGTCAACGACAGGTTGCTGCTGGGCATGAAGGGAACGATGTCGGAGATGGAACTGTCGCTGCTGCGCCAGCGATCCGTCGAGGCCCTCAAGCTCAAGGCTGCGCGGGGAGATCTGCACACCACGGTGGCCATCGGCTTCGTCCGCAGCGAGGGTGACCGGATCGAACTCGACGCCGACCTGCGCATCCGGGAGGCCATCGGGGCGGTGTTCAGTCGGTTCGCGCAGGCGGGCAGCGTGCGCCAGGTGCTGCTGTGGTTCCGGCAGGAGCGCATCGAACTGCCAGCCGCGATCTATGACGACGGCCGACGCAGCGTGGTGTGGAGGCTGCCGAGCTACAACACCGTCTTGCACATCCTGTCCAACCCTGTGTACGCCGGCGCCTACGCCTTCGGCCGCACCGAGACCCGCGTGCGCATCGAAGCCGGGCGCAAGCGCGTCGTACGGGGCCACCGCCGTGCGCGCGAGCACTGGCAGGTCTTGATCCAGGAACATCACGACGGCTACATTGACTGGACCACCTACGAGCACAACCAGCGCGTGATCGCCGACAACACCAACATGCGCGGCGGCGGCATGGCCCGAGGCGCGCTGCGTCGCGGCGAGGCCCTGCTGCCTGGGTTGCTGCGTTGTGCGCACTGCGGACGCAAGCTGCATGTGGCCTATGGTGGGAGCCAAGGCACTGTGGGCCGCTACCACTGCAAGGGTGCCGCGATCAACCACGGTTTGCCCCAGGGCTGCATCTCCTTCGGCTCGCTGCGCGTGGACGAGGCGGTCGGCCGCGAAGTCCTGAGCGCGCTCGGGCCAATCGGCGTAGAGGCGGCGCTGCACGCCATCGAGCAACGCGCCGACGATGGACAGGGCAAGCGCCGGCAGCTCGAACTCGCACTGGAGCAGGCGCGCTTCGAGGCCGCTCGTGCCCAGCGGCAATTCGATGCCGTGGACCCCGGCAATCGCCTGGTCGCCGCCGAGCTCGAGCGACGCTGGAACGAGCGGCTTGCCGAGGTCGTGCAGCGCGAGGCGCAGATCGAGGCGCTGCTGGTGCAGGCCGATTCGGGCCTGACGCCGCGGCAGCGCGAGGATCTGTTGGCGCTCGGCGCCGACTTGCCGCGTGCCTGGTCCCACCCCTCGGCCGGCAACGAAGTGCGCAAGCGCATCCTGCGCTGCGTCATCAGGGAGGTCGTGGCGCGCGTGGCCGACGCGCGCGTCGAACTCGTCATCCATTGGCACGGTGGCGACCATACCGAGCTGAACGTGGTGAAGAACCGCGTCGGACAGCACCGCTGGACGACCAATGTCGAGGTCCAGACACTGATCACGCAGCTCGCCCGCCAACTCAATGACGGCGGCATTGCTGCGCTGCTGAATCGTCTCGGACATCGCACTGCCAAGGACCACACCTGGACCGAGATGCGCGTGCGCTCATTCCGATGCGACAACCACATCGACGTCTACAAGACCGGGGAACGCGAGGCACGCGGTGAGTTGACACTCGAGCAGGCCGCCGAGGCCCTTGGTATCAGCACGATGACGGTGCTGCGCATGATCGGCGCCGGGCAACTCGCGGCCACGCAGGCGTGCAAGGGGGCGCCCTGGGTCATCAGGGCCACTGACGTTCACCGTCTGGGCACCAACGCAACACGAACTTCCCCTGGACGAGGTCCGCTAACAGTGGATCCTCGACAGATTTCCCTTGATATTCAATGACGTGGCGAGGTGAGCATCATGTCGCGTGATCGGGCGGCCCGAGCACGATGACGTTGTCGCCGTGCTCGATGAAGTGGCAGCTCGCCAGCGCCTGGACCTGCTTGCGGTCGATCGACGGCTGGTAGTCGAACTCGAAGGTCTCCAGCGGCTTGACGAACGGCAGCCGGGCCATCGCCGTGCGCATCGCGATGTTCTTGCTGGTCTTGGCGGCGACCTCCTCGCCGAGCACCTGCTCGAGGAACTCCGCGTAGGGCAGCTCCTGGGCGGCGGCGTGCTGCAGCATCGCCTCCAGGCGTTCGCCGCTCTTGAGCAGACGCAGCTTGCGCAGATGCTCGCCGAGCCGCTCGAGCTGCGCCGGCGTGGTCATCGCCGAGGCCGTCACGCCGGCCGTGGCGAGCTTGGAGGACCGAGTGGACGCGCTCGTCATGCGGCCTCCCGCACGTCATGGACCAGTTGGTCGTAGACCGCCAGGTCGCGGACCTGTACGTCGCGATCGGTTGGCTGTGGTGCGGGTGGCCGATCTCCCAACTCGGCGTAGCGCTGCCGCTGGTTGCGCGTGGCCGCTCCGGGGCCGTGCTCGGGCTCGACGCTCAGCTGCGCGCGTCCGATCAGCACCGGATGCTCGGCCACGAGCTTGCCGCGATGACGGATCAACCATCGGTCGCCCTCGCGAGCAACCTGGACGGTCTTGCCGATCAGCCGGAACGGCACCGAGTAGCGGTTGGCATCGATCGCGACCAGCCAGTCTTCGGCAACCACGCGCTCGCGCACCAGGGCCTGCAGGAAGCTGCGATGCCCGGTCGCCGGCATCAGCGCGCTCGCCTCGTCGGCGAACCGATCGATCGGCCGCTGATGTGTCGTGCCATGCACGCGCACGTCGGCAACCTCTTGCTGCCAGGCGACGAGCTGACCATTGAAGTCCTCCAGATCCCGGAACTGCCGCCCCGGCACGAAGTTGCGCTTGATGTACTTCACGCCGGACTCGACCTTGCCCTTGGTCTTCGCCCGGTACGGCCGGCACAGCCGGATCGTGAACCCCCAGTGCCCGGCGAACGCCTGGAACGTCGCGTTCAGCTTCGCCCGCCGCACGCCGGCGTCGTCTTCGGTCGTGCCGATGGTGACCGTGCGCATCCGGTCGTACAGCAACGACTGGCAGACCCCGCCGAAGTGCTCGAACGCGCGCTCGTGTGCCGACAGCAGGCTGTCCATCCGCTCGTTCAGATACCCCTCGGCGTAGCCGCGCCGGCTGTACCCCAGCGTCATCACGAACACGTGCACCCGCGTCGGCTCACCGCCCAGCCAAACCTTGACCTGGCCCCAGTCGACTTGCGCCTGCTCGCCCGGCGCCGTCTCGAAGCGCATCTGCGTGAGCGCCGCAACCGACGCCGTCGCCCGCAACGGTCGCACCGCCACCTTGACCACCTCGTAGCAGCCAGTGAAGCCGCGCTGCGCCTGCAGTTCCTGGTGCAGGATCCGAGCCGAGAACGCAACCTGCGGGGCCCGCCGGCGCAGCCACTCCATGTGCTCATCCAGCACCGTCGCTCGGGTCGCCTCGCGGCTGTACGGCTTCCATGCCTCGCGCTTGAGGCAGTTCCTGACCGTCTTGCGGTCCAGACCCAGCTCCCGCGCGATCACCGACACGCCGTGCCCCTCGGCGCTGCGATTGCGGATCAACTCCCACTGCTCCTGGCCAACCACGGCCACCTCCATGCTCCGTCTGCGAACGGGCACGGTACCGGCCTCTCCTGCCTTCTCTCTTCCTTCCACTTCCATCTCTCGCTCCTTCGCGATGTCGATGGGTGGGGAAAATTCAGATGCCACAACTGGGGATTATTGGGATGCCACTGACATGCGGCGCGGCAGCAGCACGGGCGGCAGGAATTCGCCGCGTCGCGGATGGCCGTCCGGGCCGATCTCCGACTGGCGGTTCGCGGGCAGGAAGTACAGCCAGTGCCAGCACGCCGGCACGGTGTCGCCGGCGGTCGGCAGCGCGTCGTCGCGGTCCAGCGTTGCGGCCAGCGCGCGCAGCGGAGCCACCGTGACCACGTCCTCGACGGATTCGCCACGGTCGATCCACTGGCGCAGATGGTCGATGTCGATCGGCGGGGTGGCGATGGTCACGTGCGATGTCTCCGGGATGCCGCTGCACCGCGCCGCACGATTCGCGCAGCGGGGGTGGAGCGGATTCTTCGGGACGCCCAGCTAGTTGTGAAATACTCATATCGACCATCCGATATACAAAAGTCAGCTAGCTGAAGACGTCATGGAACTGCGCCAGGTCCGGTATTTCGTCGGTGTCAGCGAAGCCGGGAGCCTGCTGAAGGCCTCGACGCGGCTACACATCGCCCAGCCCGCGCTGGGGCAGCAGATCGCGGCGCTCGAGCACAGCCTGGGCGCGCGCCTTTTCCACCGCTCCAGCCGGGGCGTGACGCTGACCGAGGCGGGCAAGGCCTTCCTCGAACACGCCAAGGTCCTGTTGGCCGACGCAGAGCGGGCACGCACCGCCGTTCGCCAATCGGCCCTCATCCCCAGCGGCGAGGTGGCGATCGGGCTGCCGACGACCATCACGCTGATCGCAACCGTGCCGATCCTGCAGGCGTGCCGGGAGCGACTGCCCGAGGTCCGCATCAAGGTCGTCGAGGCCTACAGCGGCTTCCTGCGCGAGTGGCTGGTCTCCGGCCGGCTGGATCTGGCGCTGCTGTTCGGCGACCAGGCCGATCCGGTGCTGGCCAGGCAGGCCCTGCTCGACGATCGCCTCGCGTTCATCTCCAGCCCGCGAGGCCGGACCGCTCCGCGCAAGCTGGCACTCGCGCAGCTGTCGCGCTGGCCGCTGGTGCTTCCGGGGCGGGAGCACGGCCTGCGCCGCATCGTCGACGAGGCCTGCGAACCGCAGGGCATCGTGCTGGATGTCGTGGCCGAGATCGAGTCGCTGCCCAGCGTCAAGCGCGCCGTGGAGGCCGGGCTCGGCGCCACCATCCTGCCGCTGGGCGCGGTCGCCGACGAAGTGGCCGCGGGCCAGTTGCGAGCCTCGACGATCGACTCGCCGGCGATGTCGCGCCGGGTCGTGTGTGCCAGCAGCGTGTTGCGTCCTGGCACCGCCGCCGGCACCGCGGTCATGCAGTTGGTCGGCGACGTGCTGCGGCAGATGGTCGACGACGGCCGCTGGCCGGCGCGCTGGGTCGGCCGCTGAAGTAAACAGATTTGCCTGCGGGCCACGCCTCTGCGCTTGACGCTCGCACGGCTGCAAACTCTCAACTTGATGCGGCTGTAACCACGCATCCGCCGATCGCGCGACGGTGTATTGCCGCCGTTCATGATCGGGGGGCCGGGCTGCTCAAACTACCGCAGACCGCGACACTGACCTCAACCTGTTCGGAGAGCGCGTCCAGGAGGAGGCGCTCGCTCACGACGGCCAACTTTCGCGAGCACAACGTCGGAGACGGGTCGAGAGTGCCAATTGGAGCGCACGAGTCACAGGCCAGGTGGTGTTCCGTTGGGCTCTCGTGGCCCTCGAGCGCCGAGGGGCTGCGCGAAGAAAAGGCGATCGGTCGACTTCGGTGCCGCCCGATGACCGCTTCAGGCCGGCGCGGACCTTCTAGGCGGAAGCGGGAACGTCTCGCACCAGTCTCAACCGTCAGTCGCGAGCAGCGTGTGTCCGAGTCTCGTTAACGCTGTCGCCGCTTGCCTGTGGGATACAGCAGCCGTCCCGAGCGATGCCAGAACGTCCTCAGCAAACCCACCATCGGTGGACCCCTGGGTGGACCCCCGGCGCCCGGAAAGGGAAACGGGCTAGCTCCTTGTGAGAGCTAACCCGTTGATTACTTTGGCGCGGCTGGCAGGATTCGAACCCACGACCCCTTGGTTCGTAGCCAAGTACTCTATCCAACTGAGCTACAGCCGCGTAGCCTGCTAGTGTAGCACGAGAATTCGTGGCCTCTGGCAGACGGGCTCAGGCGGGCAGCCTCACACGGCGCGTGCGGCGCGCTCGTAGCAGCGCGCGGCGCGTTCCACGTCGCCTTCGTGCTCGGCCAGCGAGGCGAGCGTCAGCCAGGCCTGGCGGCGTTGCGCCGCGGCGAGCGTGCTGTCGGTAGCGGCCTGTTCGAGAAGGCGGCGGGCCTTGCCCCACAACTGGCGCTCGGCCAGCACGGTGCCCACCGCATGGGCGACCGCCGGCTCGCGCGCATGGGTCTGCGCCGCGGCTTCGAGGCGCGGCAGCCACTCGGCGCCGATGCCCGTCACGGTGGCGACCAGCCCACGCGACAGCACCGCACGCTCCTCCGGTGCCAGCTCGTCCAGCCGGTCCCAGAACGGCTTCAGCCAGCCGCGGCCATGGTCCGGCGCGCCGAGCTCGGCCGCTCGCACCGCGGCCGCCGAGGCGACGTACGGATCGCGCCGGTCCGCCGGGTCGAACTGGGCCCAGACGCGCTCGAGCTGGTCGACGTCGTGCGAACGCGCCAGCGCCTCGAAGCCGAGCGAGCGCAACAGCCCCTGTGCCGCGAGCTTCGAGAAGCCCTGGTGCTTGGCCAGCAGCCGCGCCGTCTTCAACGCCTCCTGGGGCGATTCGCCGAGGCGCGTGGCCTGCAGCTTCAGCCGCAGCGCATGCGTGCGCCGGGACACGCCAGGCGGCAGGTCGGCGAGCAGGCTCAATGCGCGCGGCGCGTCGCGGTCGTCGAGCGCCCATTCGGCGGCGAGCAGGCGCGCGCCCTCCTCGGCCGATCGGGCGGCGGCGCTGCTGCGCGAGAGTTCGAGCGCACGGCGCAGCGATTCATCGCGCTTCGGCCGGTCTTGCAGGCGGTGGGCGCTGCCGGCAGCGAGCAGGTGGCCGAGTACCGTGAATTCGTTGTCCTGCGCCAGCTCCGGCGTCTCGGCCTGGATTGCCAGCGCGCGCTGCGCGGCCGTCTGCGCCCGGCTGTAGCGGCCGCCGAAATACTGCGCCAGCGCCTCGCGCAGCGCCGCCTGCGCATTGCGGTCGCGCCGCGAGACGCGCCATTCGCGCGCACGCTTGGGCAGGCCGAGGAACGAGTCGATCGCGTGCACGATCGACACCAGCGCCACGCAGGTGGCCACCAGCGCCAGCAGGAACAGGTTCAGCGAGGCATCGAGCCGCCAGCTTCCCCAGTAGACGCTGACCAGGCCGTCGTTGGTGCCCAGGGTGGTGGCCGCGACGACCGCGACCGCGAACAGCAGCAGGAACCAGATGACCGCGCGCATGGGCCGTGCGGCGACGCGTCAGCGCCCGGCCGAGGCAGCCGCCAGGGCCGCCAGCGTGTCGTCGGGGCGCGGCACGCCGACCTGGCGCGCCTGCGCGGCCACCTGGCGGATCGCCTCCTCGGCCAGGGTCACGCGCTTCGACGAACGATCGAAGTAGCGCTCGAGCGTGACCTGCGCGCTCTGCAGGTCGGACCGCGCGGTGTCGAACTGCCGGCTCAGCAGCGCCAGGCGGGCGTTGAGCAGCCGCAGCTTCAGGTTCTCGCGCAGGAAGAAAGCCTGTTCCGGCGCCAGCAGCATCGCCTCGGGGTTGTCGATGCGGGTCACGCGCACCAGCGAACGCACCTCGAACCACACCCGCTCCAGCGCGCTGTTCCAGCCATCCTTCCACGGCTTCACCCAGTCGGCCGGGCCGGACGCGACTTCGCTCGCCGCCGGCGCGCTGCCGCGCGACGCCGCTGGCTTGGGCGCCGGCATGATCGGCGCCCGGCCGCGCGGCTCGGCGGTGGACAGCAGCGGCAGTTCATCGACCAGCCGCACCGCCTCGTCGAGCCGGATGCTGAGCGACGGGATGTCCGCCACGCCGACCGACTTGACGCGGTCGAGGTCGCGCGCGATCGCGCGCCGCACGCCTTCGAGCCGCGGCTGGTTGTAGCGCGCGAGCCGCTCGTCCGACTGGCGCAGCACCGCCACCAGCGGCTCGACGCTGCCGGTGATCGTCGACTGCTGCTGCGCCACACGCACGCCGGCCTCCACGTCGACCAGCAGGTTCTCGTCGCGCGAGCGCGACAGCGACTGGATCAGGTCCTCGAGCTGGCTGCGCTGCACCGCCACCTCGGCCACCCGCGCCTCCAGCAGCGCGATCTTCGCGATCGCGTCGCGCATGCCGTCCTCGGCCTGCTTCGCGACCAGGCGCGCTTCGGACGACTGGCCCTGCACGTCCTGCTGGCGGCGCACCAGCTCGATCTCCAGGCTGCGCACGCGCTGCTGGCTCTGCCAGCCCAGCACGATCGCGACCACGCCGAGCACGGCGATCAGGCCGGTGGCGATCCACAGCCGGCCGGTGGGCGACAACGCGCCGCCAGGCGTCGCGACGGAACTCGGCGCAACAGCGGCCGCCGTGGGCGCGGCGGCGGGCGCAGCAGGTGCGGTAGGCGGCGCCGCGACAGGAGCCGCGGGGGGCGTCGCGGCAAGCGCCGCAGGGGGCGCCGCATCGGCGGATGGAATCGTCGGGTCGCTCACGGTGCGGCGGATTGTAGGCAAGCACTCACGCCGTCCGGCGTCGGCCGCGCGTCGAGCAAACGGCCGAAACCGGCAGCGCGGGCGCGTTCGCCGATGCGCGGGTGGGTGACGATCGCCGTCGCGGCCGAGCCAGCCACCGACGGTGCGAGTTCGAGCAGGTGGTCGATCGCCTGCGAGCTGCTGAAGATCCACGCATGCGCTGCCGGCCGCGCCTGCGCCTCGGCCAACAGCGCGCGCCCGGCCGCGTCGGGCGTCGGCGCGCGCCGGCGATACGCGGCGACGAAGTCCAGCGCTGCGCCGTGTGCGCGCAGCGTGTCGGCCAGCCAGTCGCGCCCGCCGTCTCCGCGCACGACCAGCACCGAGGCGCCGTGCCCGTCGGCGTCGCGCAGCACCTGCCACAAGGCCTCGGAATCGAATTGCGCCGATGCCGCATCCGGCTCGGCGATGGCGGTAGCGGGCACGCCGAGCCGTCGCAGCGCCTGCGTGGTGCCGGGCCCGACCGAGGCGGCGCGCACGCCGTCGGGCCAGCCGGCGGCGGGCGGGCGTTCGGCGAAGAACTGCAGCGCCGCATTCGGGCTGACGAACACCACCAGCCGCCGCCCGGCCAGACCCGACCAGGCCGCGCGCACCGGCGCCGGGTCGGCCGCCGGCGCGATCTCGATCAGCGGGAGTGCGACCGCGTCGACGCCGTGGCGGCGCAATGCGTCGACCCAGGTCGTCGCCTGGCCGGCCGGTCGGGTGACGATCGCGCGCACGCGACGGGCGGCCGCTTCAGCGTCCGGGAGGCAGTCCGACGGGCCCGCGCATCGGCTTGCCTCTCGGCCTCTCACTGCGTCAGGTAGTCGGCGGCGCCCTGGCGCTGCAGGTCCGCCGCCACCTGCTCGCCGAGTGCGCGGGCAGCGGACACGTCCACGGCTTCCGCACGGGCTTCGGCGCGCAGCGGGACGAGGTCCGCGCGCTCGGGATGGCCGAGCAGCGCGCGCAGCCAGAGCGCGTCACCCTGCCAGACCGCGTGCGCTGCCAGCGGCATGCTGCAGCTGCCGCCGAGCGCGCGCGACACCGCACGCTCCGCCTGCACCGCCAGCTCGGTCGGCCGGTGGACGAGGCCGGCGAGGCGCTCGCGCAGCGCCAGCGCATCGGCGCGCACCTCGATGCCGAGCGCGCCCTGCCCGGCGCAGGGCAGCATCTCCTCGGGCTCGAACAGCGAGCGGATGCGCTCGGCCAGGCCGAGCCGGCGCAGGCCGGCCGCGGCGAGCACGATCGCGTCGTACTGGCCTTCGTCGAGCTTGCGCAGCCGGGTGTCGAGGTTGCCGCGCAAGGGCTCGATGCGCAGGTCGGGCCGGCGGGCGCGCAACTGCGCCACGCGCCGCAGGCTGGAGGTGCCGACCGTCGCGCCCTCGGGCAGCGCATCGATCGACGCGAACCGCGGCGACACCAGCGCATCGCGCGGATCCTCGCGCTCGAGCACCGCGGCCAGCTCGAAGCCGTCCGGCAGGTCCATCGGCACGTCCTTCAGCGAGTGCACGGCGAGCTGGGCACGGCCCTCTTCGAGCGCGGTCTCGAGCTCCTTGACGAACAGGCCCTTGCCGCCGACCTTGGACAGGCTGCGGTCGAGGATCTGGTCGCCGCGCGTCGTCATGCCGAGCAGCTCCACCGCCAGGCCGAAGCGCGCGCCGAGCAGGTCGCGAACGTGTTCTGCCTGCCACAGGGCAAGGCGGCTTTCCCGGGTGGCGATCACGAGGGTGGAACTCATCCGGCCATGCTATCAGGCCCATCTCTTGCATCGTTCGGCCCCGGTTGTGCTCGCCCGGTAACCGAGCCGCTGCTAACATTTCACGATACGTAACCAAATTACATACGCAGACGCACGAATGCCGCCCTCCGTGCGCCGCCCGACAAACGTCGCGACAGCGACATCCAGCGAGACGACGATGCCCCGAGTCAACACCGCCGCCAACGACGCCGCCGAGAAGAACCGCCCCCTGGTCGAGGACATCCGCCTGCTCGGGCGCATCCTCGGCGAGGTGATCCTCGAACAGGAGGGCAAGGCGGCGTTCGACCTGGTCGAGAAGGTGCGCCAGCTCTCGGTGGCCTTCCGCCTGAAGAGCGACGCCCAGGCCGGCCGCGCGCTCGACCGCCTGCTGAAGAACCTGTCGGGCGACCAGACGGTGAGCGTGATCCGCGCGTTCAGCTATTTCTCGCACCTGGCCAACATCGCCGAAGACCGACACCACGTGCGCCGGCGCGACCACCACGAGCGCCAGGGCCACCTGCAGGAGGGCTCGCTGGCGATGACCTTCGAGCGCCTGGCCGCCGCCGACATCCGCGCCGAGGAGATCGTGCGCACGCTGGACCGCGCCTACATCTCGCCCGTGCTGACCGCCCACCCGACCGAGGTGCAGCGCAAGAGCATCCTCGACGCCGAGCGCGCGATCGCCGAGCTGGTGGAAGCGCGCGACGGCCTGCAGACCGAGCGCGACCGGCTCGAGAACGAATCGCTGATCCGCGCCCGCGTCACGCAGCTCTGGCAGACGCGCATGCTGCGCACCGCCAAGCTGACTGTCTCCGACGAGATCGAGAACGCGCTCAGCTACTACCACGCGACCTTCCTGCGGCAGATCCCGCGCATGTACCGCGAGCTGGAGGCGGCACTGCCGGGCCATCCGATCGCGCCGTTCTTCCGCATGGGCAACTGGATCGGCGGCGACCGCGACGGCAATCCCTTCGTCACCGCCGACACGCTGCAGATGGCGCTGGCCCGGCAGAGCGAGACGGTGCTGCGCTTCTACCTGACCGAGGTCCACCAGCTCGGCGCCGAGCTGTCGATCTCGGCCACGCTGGCGCCGGTGACGGCCGAGATGCGCAAGCTGGCCGACGCCTCGCCCGACCACGGCACCCACCGCGAGGACGAGCCCTACCGCCGCGCGCTGATCGGCATGTACGCGCGCCTGGCCGCCACGCTGCACGAGTTCACCGGCACCGAGGCGCTGCGCCACGCGGTGGCACCGCAGAACCCGTACCGCAGCTCCGACGAACTGCTGGCGGACGTGCGCGTGATCGAGGCCTCGCTCGCTGCCCACCACGCGCAGGCGCTGAGCGCGCCGCGGCTGCGGCCGCTGATCCGCGCGGTGCAGGTGTTCGGCTTCCACCTCGCCACGGTCGACCTGCGCCAGAGCTCCGACAAGCACGAGGCAGTGGTCGCCGAACTGCTGAAGGTGGCGAGGATCGAGGCCGACTACAGCGCGCTGCCCGAGGAAGGCCGCCGCGCGCTGCTCGTGCGCATGCTCAACGACGCGCGGCCGCTGCGCGTGCGCGCCGCCAAGTACAGCGAGCACACGCAGGGCGAGATCGCGATCTTCGAGGCGGCGGTGGTGATGCTCGCGCGCTACGGCCGCGCGGCGATGCGCCACTACATCATCTCGCACACCGAGGACGTGAGCGACCTGCTCGAGGTGCTCGTGCTGCTGAAGGAAGTGGGCCTGATGCGCGGCACGCTGGACGACGCCGCCGAGTCGGACCTGATCGTCTCGCCGCTGTTCGAGACCATCGGCGACCTGCGCAATGCCGCGCCGATCATGCGCGCCTTCTACGCGCTGCCCGGCATCACCGAGCTGATCACCCGCTCCGGCGCCGAGCAGGACATCATGCTCGGCTACAGCGACAGCAACAAGGACGGCGGCACCTTCACCAGCAACTGGGAGCTGTACCGCGCCGAGATCGCGCTGGTCGAGCTGTTCGGCGAACTGGGGCGCGACCACGGCATCACGCTGCGGCTGTTCCACGGCCGCGGCGGCACGGTGGGCCGCGGCGGCGGCCCGAGCTACCAGGCGATCCTCGCGCAGCCGCCCGGCACCGTGCAGGGCCAGATCCGCCTGACCGAGCAGGGCGAGGTGATCGCCTCGAAGTACGCCCACCCGGAGATCGGCCGCCGCAACCTCGAGACGCTGGTCGCCGCCACGCTCGAGGCCACGCTGCTGCACCCGACCAAGAGCGCGCCGAAGAGCTTCCTCGAAGCCGCCGCGGCGATCAGCGATGCGAGCTTCGCCGCCTACCGCAAGCTGGTCTACGAGACCCCTGGCTTCACCGAATACTTCTTCAGCGCCACGCCGATCCGCGAGATCGCCGAGCTGAACATCGGCTCGCGGCCGGCCTCGCGCAAGGCCACGCGGGCGATCGAGGACCTGCGCGCGATCCCCTGGAGCTTCAGCTGGGGCCAGTGCCGCGTGGCGCTGCCCGGCTGGTGCGGTTTCGGCAGCGCGATCGAGCAGTTCCTCGGCGAGGAAGGCGCGCAGCGCGACGAGCGCCTGGCGCTGCTGCAGCGCATGCACCGGCAGTGGCCGTTCTTCCGCACGCTGCTGTCCAACCTCGACATGGTGATCGCCAAGAGCGACCTGGCGATCGCCGCGCGCTACGTCGAGCTGGTCGAGGACAAGAAGCTCGGCAAGAAGATCTTCGGCCTGGTCCGCGCCGAATGGCAGCGCACCGACGACGCGCTGTCGCTGATCACCGGCGAGGCCTCGCGCCTGGCGTCCAACCCGACGCTGGCACGCTCGATCGAACACCGCTTCCCCTACCTCGACCCGCTGAACCACCTGCAGGTCGAGCTGATGCGGCGCTACCGCGGCCGCAAGGACAACAAGGAACCCGGCATCGAGCGCGTGCAGCGCGGCATCCACATTTCAATCAACGGCGTGGCCGCCGGCTTGCGCAACACCGGCTGATCCGGGTCGGGGCGGCGCCGAACGCTCGTGGCGGGCGCGGCGCCGAGCAACGCCACAGAGGGTGAGAGGCAGTCCGGCGTGGCCGAGCAGACCCGCCGGGCGGCCCCAATCGAGGCGCAAAGCACAGCCGTAGCTCGGGCTACGGCGAGCATTTGCAACGACGAGTGGGGGCGTTCGGTGGGGATGAGCGGCCATGGCGGATGGCCTCTCACCCTCTCAGAGCCCCGACGCCGCCAGCGCCTCGCGCACCGCGCTGACCTGGCGGCGCGACACCGCCAGCCATTCGTCCGGCCCGACGATGCCGCCGATGCGCACCGCCCAGGTCTCGCCGCCGCCGTCCTCATCGCCCTCGCCGGCCAGCACGCGGCGCTCCAGCGCGCGCACGGCATGGCGCGCCACCAGCGCGTTGCGGTGCACGCGCAGGAAACGATCGCCCAGGCGTTGCTCCAGCTCGCTCAGCGCGTCGTCGAGCACGTGGGTGTGCAGCGCGGTGCGCAGCGTCACGTACTTCAGCTCGGCCTTCAGGTAGAGCACCTCGCGCACCGGCACGCGCAGCACGCGCCCGCGGTCGCTGACGACCAGCACCGGCTCGCCGGCGGAGGTGGCATCGGGCGCCGGCGCCGGCGCCGCCGGCGGATGCGCCGTCCGCGCGCCCGGGCGCGGCGCGAGCCGCTGCGCCACGCGTTGCAGCGCCGCCTGCAGCCGTTCGCGCCGCACCGGTTTCGTCAGGTAGTCGACCGCCTCCAGGTCGAACGCGGTCAACGCGTGTTCCGCGTGCGCCGTGACGAACACCACCGCCGGCGGCCGCGGCAGGCGCCGCAGCTCGGCGGCGAGCTGCAGGCCGTCGCGGCCCGGCATGTGGATGTCGAGCAGCACCACGTCGCAGGGCTGCGCGGCCAGCCAGGCCAGCGCCTGCGCCGCATGCGCCGCCTCGCCGGCGACGCGGCAGGGCGGGTCCGGGTTGGCCTCGACCAGGCCGCGCAGGCGCGCGCGCGCCAGTGCCTCGTCGTCGACCAGCAGCACCACGAGGCGATCGTCGGCGTCGTCGCTCATCGCCGCCACGCGCTCACAGCGGCACCGCGAGCTGCACCCGGAACACCGAGCCCTCGCGGCGCGTCTCGAACTGCGACGCCATGTCGTGCATCAGCCGCAGCCGCTCGTGCACGTTCTGCAGCGCCATGCCGTGGCCCGGCCGCGACGGCCCGTCGGCCACGGTGTTGGCGATCGACACCACCGCGCGGCCCAGCTTCACCCGGGTGCGCACGCGGATCACGCCGCCCTCGGGCGCCGGCTCGACGCCGTGCCGCACCGCGTTCTCGACCAGCGGTTGCAGCAGCAGCGGCGGCACGCGGGCATGCGCGGCATCGGGGTCGAGCTCCCAGTGCACCTGCAGCCGGTCGCCGAAGCGGATCTGCTCGATCGCCAGGTAGCGCTGCGCCAGCTCCACCTCCTCGCCCAGGCTGACCGATTCGCCGCTGTCGGTGAGCGCCACGCGGAACAGCTCGGCCAGGTCTTCCAGCACCGCCTCCGCCCGCGCCGGGTCGAGCCGCACCAGGCTGAGTGCGGTGTTCAGCGTGTTGAACAGGAAATGCGGCCGGATGCGCGATTGCAGCTCGGCCAGCCGCGCGGTGGCGTCCGCCGGGCCCTGCGCCCGCGCGCGCAGGCGCAGCCAGGCGGCGACCAGCAGCGCGAAGGCCAGGCCGGCCAGCGCCGACGGCCCGACGGGCGCGAAGTCGGTGCGCTCCGGCACCGCCGGCGTCGCCGCCGCGGCCACCAGCAGCACGCCGACGGCGCCCGCCACCGCGCCGCAGGCGGCACCGAGCAGCGCCGCCACGAGCGTCTGCAGCGCGTCGGCGCACTGCGCAAGCACGCGGCGCAGCGCGCAGGAGACGGCCAGCCACAGCAGCACGCCGGCGAGCGCCGCCACCGAGGTCACGGCCAGGCGCGGCAGCCAGTCGATCGCTGCGGCCGCGACGAAGCTCTGCACGATCGCCAGCGTGCCCAGCACGAAGCCCGCGGTGCGCAGCACCACGCCGACGTGGCAGACGTCGAACGGCGCCGCGGCGGCGGCCGGCGGCGTGGGGGTGAGGTCGAACTGCGTCGCGCCGAACGCGCTGGGCACCGAATCACCGCCGGCCGTGCCGCCACGCCGCCCGGCGCGCGCGGTGTCGGTGACAGTCTCGTCGGCGGAGGGGCGCGGCACGGCGGGTACGGAGGTGGAGTCGGAGTCGGGCGCCGATAAAATCCGCGCCCCTGGCATTGTCGCCAACTCCGGCCGGCACCGAGCGCTGCCGCACCGCCCATGTCCGCCAACCAACTCGACAAGAAATCCGAAGCCTGGTCCGCGCTGTTCTCCGAGCCGATGAGCGAGCTGGTCAAGCGCTACACCGCCAGCGTGGCGTTCGACCAGCGCCTGTGGAAGGCCGACATCGCCGGCTCGCTGGCGCACGCCGAGATGCTGGCCGCGCAGGGGATCATCAGCGCCGACGACCGCGCGGCCATCGAGCGCGGCATGGCGCAGATCACCGAGGAGATCGAGTCCGGCCGTTTCGAGTGGAAGCTCGACCTGGAAGACGTGCACCTGAACATCGAGGCGCGGCTGACCACGCTGGTGGGCGACGCCGGCAAGCGGCTGCACACCGGCCGCTCGCGCAACGACCAGGTCGCCACCGACGTGCGGCTGTGGCTGCGCGACGAGGTCGACGCGCTGGCGCCGCTGCTGGCGCAGATGCAGCGCGCGCTGGTCGAGCTGGCGGCGAAGCACGTCGACACCATCCTGCCGGGCTTCACGCACCTGCAGGTGGCGCAGCCGGTGAGCTTTGCGCACCATCTTCTGGCGTACGTGGAGATGTTCTCGCGCGATGCCGAACGGCTCGCCGACCTGCGGCGCCGCCTGAACCGGCTGCCGCTGGGCGCCGCGGCGCTGGCCGGCACCAGCTACCCGCTGGACCGCGAGCGCGTGGCGCGCACGCTGGGCTTCGACGGCGTGTGCCAGAACAGCCTGGACGCCGTCAGCGACCGCGATTTCGCGATCGAATTCAGTGCCTTCGCGAGCCTCACGATGGTGCACGTGTCGCGCCTGGCGGAGGAGATCGTGCTGTGGATGAGCCAGAACTTCGGCTTCATCGACCTGGCCGACCGCTACTGCACCGGCAGTTCGATCATGCCGCAGAAGCGCAACCCGGACGTCGCCGAGCTGGCGCGCGGCAAGAGCGGCCGGGTGGTCGGCCACCTGATGGCGCTGCTGACGCTGATGAAGGGCCAGCCGCTGACCTACAACAAGGACAACCAGGAAGACAAGGAACCGCTGTTCGACACCGTCGACACGGTGCGCGACACGCTGCGCATCATGGCCGAGATGGTCGACGGCATCATCGTCAAGCCCGAGGCGATGGAACGCGCCGCGCTGAAGGGCTACGCCACCGCGACCGACCTGGCCGACTACCTGGTCAAGAAGGGCCTGCCCTTCCGCGATGCGCACGAGGCGGTGGCGCATGCGGTGAAGGCGGCGATCGCCCTCGGCGCCGACCTGGCCGAGCTGCCACTGGCCACGCTGCAGACCTTCCACCCGTCGATCGGCGACGACGTGCATGCGGTGCTGACGCTGCGCGGCTCGCTGAACGCGCGCAACGTGCTCGGCGGCACCGCGCCGGCGCAGGTGCGTGCGCAGGTGGAGCGGCATCGGGCGCGGCTGGGCTGAGAGGCGGCGGAAAGGGCGGCGCACAAAGCCCGCCCGCCGCGCGAACGGCACGCGCCCCGCGCTCGGGGCGCACGTGCCCTGCATCCGATCCGCAAGCGCGCGCGTAGACCCGCCCGTGGGCGCACCCCGCGCCGCCCGAAACGCGAGACCACGATGCCGCCCCTGCCCCGCTGGATGCGCCGCCCGTCGATCCGCCTTGCCGGCGCGCTGGCCGCGTCGGTGGTGCTGCTCGGTGCCACGATCGCCTGCGCGCCGGTGGCGACGCTGAACGCGTTCGCCGCGCGCGACACCTTCACGCTGGCCGACGGCGTCGCCTACGGCCCGCTGCCGCGGCAGCGGCTGGACATCTACACGCCGACGACGACGCGTCCGCCGTCCGGCCGCCCCGTCGTGCTGTTCTTCTATGGCGGCTCCTGGAACCACGGCGAGCGCGCCGACTACCGCTTCGTCGGCGAGGCGCTGGCGTCGCGCGGCGCGCTGGTGCTGGTCGCCGACTACCGGCTGTACCCGGAGGTGCGCTACCCGGCCTTCCTGGAGGATGGCGCGAGGGCGCTCGCCTTCGCGCTGCGCGAGGCGGCGGCCCTCGGTGGCGATGCGCGGCGGGTGTTCGTGATGGGCCACAGCGCCGGCGCCTACAACGCCGCGATGCTGGCGCTGGACCCGCGCTGGCTGGCCGCCACCGGACACGCGCCGCGCGAGCTGGCGGGCTGGATCGGGCTGGCCGGGCCGTACGACTTCCTGCCGATCGGCAATCCGGAGGTCAAGCCGGTGTTCTTCCACCCGGACTATCCGGCCGGGTCGCAGCCGGTGGAGCACGCCGGGAGCGGCGCGCCGCCGGCCTTCCTCGGCGCGGCGCGGCACGACACGCTGGTCGACCCGGTGCGCAACAGCGAGGGACTGGCGGCGCGGCTGCGCGCCGCGGGCGTGCCGGTCGAGCAGGTGCTGTACGACCGCGTCGACCACACCACGCTGGCCGGCGCGTTCGGCCGGCCGCTGCGCTGGCTGGCGCCGGTACTGGACGACGTGATGGGATTCGTGGGGCGGGCGGCGCCGGCTGCCCCGCCGGGAACGGCGGCGGCGAGCTCAGAGGGTGAGAGGCAATCCGGCGTGGCCGAGCAGACCCGCCGGGCGGCGCCAATCTAGGCGCAAAGCACAGCCGTAGCTCGGGCTACGGCGAGCAATTGAAACGACGAGTGGCGGCGTTCGGTGGCGATGAGCGGCCATGGCGGATTGCCTCTCACCCTCTCAGCCCGGCCTGGTGCGGCGCTCGTCGCGGCCGGCGGCGGCTGACGCCCGCGCGGCGGGCCGGAACGGCATCCGGTACAGCCACACCGGCCGCCCGTCCGGGCAGCGGTGCACGACGGTCGGCGCCAGCGCCGCCGACTCGAACTCCAGGCTCGCGAGCCAGGCGCCGGGCTTCAGCTCGGCGGCGGCCTTCTCGACCGCGCGCGGCATGCTCTCGGGCCGCTGGAACAGGTAGACCATGTCGCAGCCGGACCAGTCGGCGGCCCAGATGTCGGCACGCCGCACCGTCGCGAACGGGGCGCGCAGCGCACCGGCGAGGCGCAGCGGCCAGCTCCATTCGAGCCCGAGCAGGCGGGCCTCGGGATAGGCGCGGTGCAGTTCGCGCAGGCCGTCGCCGAGACCGCAGCCGGCATCGAGGATCAGTGCACCGGGCCGCAACGGCACGCGCGCGGCCAGGCCTTGCAGCGCGCCGGCGGGCGTCGGGAACATCGGCGCATCGCCCCAGGCATGCACCGGGTACAGCAGCACCAGCAGCGCCAGCGGCAGCAGCCAGGCCCAGGCCGGCACCGCGCCGGCCAGGCCGGAGGCGGCGAACGACAGCGGGAAGCCGGTGCCGATGAAGACGCGCCGCCAGCGCGTGCTGCCGGCCAGCGCGGCCGTCACGCCGGCGAAGGAGGCGGCGAGCACGGCGGCGGCCGGCGGCAGGGCAAGCGCGACCAGCCCGGCGAACAGCGCCCAGCAGCCCGCCCAGGCGGCCAGCGCCGGCAGCGGCCAGACGAGACGAAGCCGCACGCGCGGCAGTCGCGGTGCGGCAGGCAGGGAAACCATGGAACGGCGCGGCGAGCGGCGAGCGGCGCGGGCCGGATCAGTATTCGCGCAGCTTGACGCGCAGGCGGGCGATCGACTGGCTGTGGAGCTGGCAGACGCGCGACTCGGTGACCTTCAGCACCGCCGCGATCTCCTTCAGGTTCATGTCGTGCTCGTAGTACATGCTCATCACGTACTGCTCTCGCTCGGGCAGCGCCTTGATGGCCTCGACCAGCGCCTCGCGCATGCGCTGGTCCTGGAGCTGGGCGAGCGGATTGAAGCCTTCGTCGGCGACGTGGCGGTCGAGGAAATCGTTGTCGCCGTCGTCGCCCGACATGTCCTCCAGGTACACGAGCTGGGTGCCGCGCACCTTGCCCAGCAGCTCCTGGTACTCGGCCAGCGTGATGCCCATCTCGCGGGCGATCTCGCTCTCGGCCGGCGCGCGGCCGAGCTTCTGCTCCAGCTTGTGCACGGCCGACTCGATGCTGCGCTGCTGCTTGCGGGTGCCGCGCGACAGGTAGTCGTTGCCGCGCAGCTCGTCGAGCATCGCGCCGCGGATGCGCTGCGTGGCGAAGGTCTCGAACTGCACGCCCTGGGCGGCATCGAAACGGCTGAGCGCGTCGGTCAGACCGATCATGCCGACCTGGATCAGGTCGTCGATCTCGACGTTGGCCGGCAGCTTGGCGATCATCTGATGCGCGAGGCGCCGCACCAGCGGGCTGTACTGCTTGAGCATCGAGTTGACGTCGAGTTGGCCTTTGGCGGTGTACATGGTCACTCCGGAATCGACCTGGGCTGGTACACCCGGCCCGTCATGGCGACGGTTCGAATGCCCCTGGAAACTGCACGCATTGTTCTGCCGGACCGGTGGGTGCGAGACGGGGATAACGCAGCCGTTCCGGGGTCAGTTCATCGCGTGAAGCGAGGCACCCACGGCGCCCGGGGCGGCAGGCATGCCCCAGCCCGACGACAGGCCGTCGGCTTCGGCCGCCAGCACCTCCTGCGCCCACTGCAGCAAGCCGGCGGTGGGCGCCTCGCGCGCGTCGGTGGCGGGGTCGACCTGCACCCAGCTGCGCAGCATCGCGCCGAGAAAGCCGTCGCCGCACTGCGCGAGCTGCAACGCGATGCGTTCGGCCCGCGGCGAGTTGCGCGCGGCGCCGAGCAGCAGGTCGTAGACGACGAGGCCGGCGCGCTGCGTCAGCTGCTTCATCGCGGCGTAGGCGTGCGTCACGCTGCTCGGCCGGTCGTCGGCCAGCAGCAGCGGCCGGGCGGCGCTGCGCGCGAACAGGCGCGCCAAGTCGCCGGCGGTGGCGTGCACCAGCACCACGTCGGCCTGCGGCGCGGCGTCGGCCACCGCCTGCAGGAACGCGGCGGTCGAGCCGTGGGTGTCGACGAAGCGCGGCGGAAGCCCGCGCGCGGCCAGATAGGACACCTGCGGCGACAAGGTCTCGATGCAGTCGGCCAGGTCCATCATCGCCATCGCGTCGTGCGCAGGCGCGCGTTCGCCGGCGTCGACGACCAGCGTGTGGCGCCCGTGCTCGTCGAAGGCGGCGCACAGCCGCTCCAGCAGCACGCCGCCGAACGCGACGTTCGGGTTGGAGACCACGGGCACGAAGCGCACCCGGGCGTGGTCGAACAACTGGCGCAGGCCCTGCGCCTGGTCCAGCGGCGCGGGGCGGGAATGGGCGTGGGAAGGGGAGTGCGAAAAGCTCATCGTCATCGCGTCACCCGGGTCGGGGGTCGAGGGTCGTTTCGGCAGCGGGACGGAAGGGGCGGCGCAACGCCGCCGGCGCCGCGTCAGGCGTGCAGGGCGCCGGCAGAAGCCGTCGGCGAACCTGAAAGCGGCGGCGCCGCATGCACCGTCGAGGTGAACACCAGGTTGACGTCGTTGGCGTCCAGGCGCCAGGCGTTGCCCGCGTTCGGGCGCAGCGCGCGGTGGACCAGCGCGTTGGCCGACAGGCGGTGCCAGTCCTCCGGCACGCGCTGGCCGTTGGCGACGCCGACCAGGCCGAGCCGGTGGCGGATCAGCGCATCGAGCGCCGGGCCGAGCTTCACCGCCTCGTCCATCTTCGACAGGATCACGCCGCGCGCCTGGCTGGCGCGGTAGGCGACCAGCACGTCCTCGATCGTCTCGCCCTGCGCCGCCGCGTTGACGACGACGAGCTTCTGGATCGCGCGGTGCGACAGCATCTCCAGCAGCTCGCGCGTGCGCGTGTCGCGCTGCGCCATGCCGGCGGTGTCGATCAGCACCATCTTCTTGGCCGACAGCAGCTCCAGCAGGTCCTCGAGCGAGGCGCGGTCGTGCGCGGTGTGCACCGGCACGCCGAGGATGCGGCCGTAGGCGCGCAACTGCTCGTGCGCGCCGACCCGGTAGGCGTCGAGCGTGATCAAGCCGAGGTTGGCGGCGCCGTAGCGCGTCGCGAACGCGGCCGCCAGCTTGGCGGTGGTGGTGGTCTTGCCGACGCCGGTGGCGCCGATCAGCGCGTAGACGCCGCCCTGGTCTTCCAGCGCGGGGTCGTTCTCGGTCGTGATCAGGTTGCGTTCGAGCACCGCGGCGGCCCAGGCCGTCTCGTCGCCGACGTCGGCACCCATGCTGTCGGCCAGCTTGCGGATCAGCGCGGGCGAGAAGCCGCAGTCGAGCAGCTTCTGCGTCAGGCGGGCATGCGCCGGCTGGCGCTGCAGCTTCTCCATGAAGGCGAGCGCGCCGAAGCGCTCCTCGATCAGGCCCTTCATCGAGCGCAGCTCGGCCATCATGTCGTTCTGGTCGCGGCGCGAGCGGCCGCCGTCCGCGGGCGCGGCAGGAGCCGCGGTCGGCGGTGCCTCGTAGGCATCGTGCACCGGCACCTGGGCCAGCGACGGCACGTGGATCTCGCTCTGCAGCCGAATCTCGTCGCGCAGCACCGGTGGGTCGCGCCGCTGCGGCGCGCGCGCGACGGGCGACGCGGCCGGCATCGTGCCGTGGCTCGGTGCGTGAGTGTCCGGCGGGGTGGCGCGGTGCGCCGGCGCGTGGACTGGGGCCTGCGCCTGGGGCTGTGCGTGCGTCTGCGCATGGGTCTGCGCCCGCGGCGTGGCCTGCGGCTGCACCGACGGAGCCGCCGCGCGGGCGGGCGACGGCACCGCGGCTTCGCCACGCGTGCGCGCCGCCAGGCGGGCCTGCAGCGGGCTCAGTTCGGGTTCGGCA